>CAJGCM010000052.1 GCA_904501765.1 uncultured Clostridia bacterium
AATTTAATTCAATATTACTTTTTTATCTTCTGATTTGTACGCCGCAAGTATTATTTTTACAGCGTCTACCGCCTCTCGTATGGGAACGGGAGACTCTTCGCCCTTTTCAATAGCTTCATAAAACTTGTTTATAAGGGTAAAATGGCCGTTACCATAGCAGGATTTACCTATATAATTATCGTCACGCTCAGAGGAGTAATGGAGAGAATTATTCAGGTAGACACAGGAATCCACGATTTCGATTTTATTAAATTTAGTGTTGAAGCAAATCCTTATCGAGTCGGGACCTCCTGCAGAGGTAGTAGCGTAAAAATTCGCAATCCTATCGGTACCGAAGCCGATAACACCCTCGCAGGAATCTTCAACCTCAATGGTTTCTTTGAGATGGTGGTTTGCAGTTGTGGCGATAACCGAGGTGGGAGTTCCCATAAAATGCTTCAAAAGGTCTATCGTATGAATTGCTTGGTTTATCATAACTCCACCGCCCTCTGTGGCATATCTTCCTCGCCATTCGGCACTCTTGTAATAGTCTTCACCCCGTTTCCAAAAGACCGAAGCCCAAGCGCTTAAAGCGCCGCCGTCTTCGTCGACGAGCTTTTTTGCGGCAATTGTTGCGGGAATAAAGCGGTTTTGGAAGCAAACGCAGGCGATTGCCTTACTTATCTTTTCTGCCGCGATAAGAGCATCTATTTCGTCCCAAGAAATACACAAAGGCTTTTCCAGAAATACGTTAATATCTCTTTCGAGCGCTTTTAGCGTCTGAGATGCATGAAGATAGTGAGGCGTTGCTATATGTATTGCGTCGAGCTTGTTGCCTTCGCATTCAAGCAGTGCATCGTAACTCTCGTAAACCTTAGACGAAAGGGAATACTGCCTTGCTTTTTCTTCCGCTTTTTTGGTATTAATATCGCACAAAGCTATAATTTCAACATTCTCGTTTTTTGTGAGCGCATTGAGATGGTTATCTGAAATCACTCCGCATCCTACGAGTGCGACTCTGTATTTTTTGCTGTACATAGTCTTATCCTTGTATTTCTGTTTTCTCGTTTACATGATGGGGTTTTGATATAGCGATACGAGCTTTAAGCTCTTCGTAGTAAAGATTCTCGTCTATGGGAAGCGTTACGTCCTTTCCGAGCCAGCTTGACAAATGCATGGCATTAGCAAGCTCGACACCCTTAATGCCATCAACGGCAGGAGCGTAAAGTTCCTCTTTACCGAGGATAGTGTTAATCACGTTGTTGCATATTCCTGCATGCTGAGGGTTATCTCCTTCAAGCTCAACCTCTGTTTTTTCAATTTCGGGAAGAGCAAAGCCGTGAGAAGATGCCATGCACCATTCACGCTCGTCAACTGCGAGTTTTGTGTAGTAAAGCTTTCCGTTCTCGTAAAGAAGTGTTCCCTTAGTTCCGGTGATTTCGAAGCGGTTTGTTCCGGGAGCATCACCGGTTGTAGTAATGAATACTCCGGTTGCGCCGTTCGGATATTCGCAATAGCAGGTAACATCGTCTTCAACCTCAATGTTGTGCCATTTGCCGTTATGGCAGAAGGCTCTTACCTTGCAGGGGGACATGCCGACAATCCACTGGAATAAATCAAGGTTGTGGGGAGCCTGGTTATAGAGAACTCCGCCGCCTTCGCCCTTCCAGGTAGCGCGCCAGTCGCCGCTGTCGTAATACTGCTGGGTCCTGTACCAGTCCGTGATTATCCAGTTAGTACGCTTGATTCTACCGATAGCGCCTTCCGCTATCATAGCCTTCATTTTCTTGAAAGCAGGGTTAGTGCGTTGGTTAAACATAATGCCAAGAACCTTGTCAGAGGTTTTTGAGCGCTCAATCATTTCTTTTACCTGGAGAGTATAAACGCCCGCAGGCTTTTCAACAATACAGTGTAAGTTGTAGTCCATTGCAAGAATTGCAAGGGATGGGTGGAAGTAGTGAGGAGTGCAAATCATAACTACGTCGCAAAGTCCTGATTTAAACATATCCTCTGCATTTTCAAAATAGGAAATGCTATCTCCGAAATTTTCTTCGAAGAAATCAAATTTCTTGGGGTTGATGTCACATACTGCAACAACCTCGCCCTCGGGCATTTTTCCGTCTAAAAAGTTCCTTGCGTGACCGCGACCCATATTACCGCATCCTACGATACCGAATTTTACTTTTGCCATGTTCCGTCATTCTCCTTTTTGAATCCAAGTTTTATAAGTAATTTTTTAAGCGCCTCTGCCGCAAAGGCGAATGCTTCCTTGTTAGTTTCAAAGGTGTATTTGCCGCGAAGCTTGTGATTGTCGATTTCGTTATACGCCGCAAAGACCTTAAGGTGAGGTTCGAGAGTGAGGAACACTCTTTCATCGGTATGACCGTTGACAATCTCCAGAATGTCTGCAATCCTGCCTTCTCCCTCTCCTGCGGGAACAATCATTTGCTCGCTGTAAATCGCATCCTTGATATGAAGGTATTTGAAATTAATAAGTGTCGCACCGATACCTTCCATAACGTTTGCATTATTCATTCTGTAATTCGCCGCATCAAAAATTCCGCCAAGACCCTCTACGTTTGTAAGAATGTCTTTAACCTCTGTGGGCATCTGACCGTAAATTTCAGATTCATTTTCGTGGCAGAGAACAACCCCTGCCTTTTTTGCCTCTGCAACCATAATTCTGAGGCGCCTTATGACCTCGTCACGGTATTTCGCAAGTTCGTCCTGCTTAACGAAAAAGCTGAACATTCTTATGTATTTGGTATCCAGCATTTTGGCGATTGCAAAGGTTCTTCTTACCTTTTCCATATAGGCATCAAAATCGCCGTCAATGGGGAATTTGCCCAAGGGGGAACCGATAGAGCCAACCTTAATACCGTTTTCGTCCAGGGTGCGCTTGAGATTTTCAACCTCATCATCGCTTAAATCGATGATGTTCTTTCCGTCAATGCCGCGTGGCTCAATGTAGGAAATACCGTTATCCTTAAGAGCTGCTATCTGGTCGGCAAGAGCGGGACCTGCCTCGTCAGCGAAGGCTGACAGTAGAAATTTTGCCATTTTACTTCTCCTTTTAAAAAAGCCCTTGCATTAATTACGCTTAAGCTTTATGTTTTTAGCGCCACGGGCGCAAGGTTAACTTTATTAAACAAAATAATGCTTTAAGCCGTTATAGCTTGTTTTCATTTGCTCGAATTCGTCACCTAAATCCGGGGCATTATCCTGCTCGACGAGAGCGTAAGGAATTTTAAGACTGTCACAGAGCTTTACAATAGGCTCAAAGCTTATTACACCTTCTCCGCAGGGGCATATTGCACCAAGGTTGTCGGTTTTCATATCCTTAAGGTGAATATTGGTAAGTCTATCTCTGCCGAGGAGCTTTATGTATTCAAGGCAATCTCTTCCTGCATACTTCAGCCAATATGTATCAAGTATAAATTGCATAGACGGTGCTTCTTCCAAAAGAATATCAAAAACGCATGAGCCACCGATATCCATAAATTCAAAATGGTGGTGGTGATAACCGAACGTAAGCCCTGCCTCTTCAATTTTTTTAATAGGCTCTTTTATAATTTCAATAAATTTACGGCAACCTTCGATTGATTCGAGGTATTCCTTCGGCATCATGCCGAGGCCGATTTGACAGCACCCGTATTCTTTGTGGTCGCGAATCAGCGCATCGGTATCCTCGATGATTCTGTCGAAAGGTGAATGAGTACAGGTTATCGGAAGGTCAAATTCTCTGACACATTCCTTAAGGAAGGTTGCATCCTTCGGCCATATTGCCGACATTTGAGCTACTTCATATCCGATTTCCTTAACACGTCTGAACGCATCCTTTAAGCCTTCGTTTGTCTTGCAACGTTCCCTTAAAGTAAAAAATTGCGCTCCCAGCTTCATAGAATATCTCCTTGTAGGCTTATTTGTTTTGATTTTAACATAGAAGCGCAAATATTGCAACTGTGTATAAAAAAATAATTATTGTAACTGTTGCAAAAACTATTGCAAAAATTGCTTTGGCGTGATATAATGTATCTTGGGATGTCAGGTAGTTTTTTTGGAGGACGATATGAACAATGCGTTTGTTTTTTCTGCCGCAAATGTAGTTTTTGAGCATAAGCTTGATAATATGAACGGCGTAAATGTCAGTATGCGTCATTGTCATGACGATTATGAGATTCTATACGTTTTAAGAGGCAAAGGAAGATATCTTATCGAGGGTGCAGAATTTGAAATGCAGCCAAGAACCTTGGTTTTTATCCGACCGTTTGAGTATCACTTCGTCGAGGTCAAGGATGTTATGGACTACGACAGATACGTTATCAATTTCTCCTCATCAGCGCTTCCGAAGGAAATGAAAAGCATCTTTGATAAAATGATTGGAGAAATGTCAACAGATAGCGGTATTTTTTACTCGCCCGAAAACATTTCGTCGGGAATTATGTCTATCTTTGACAGATTTGAGTACGCTTCCTCTGTTCCTGAGCCTGAAAGGGAGCTTTACGTTAAATTTCTCCTTTCGGAGTTGCTAATACATTTATCGGTTTCCAAAAAGCAGCTTATAGCTCACAATGACCTCGAGCTTGGTGCAAGAGTTGCAAAGTATATTAACGATTACATAGAACGCACTCACTCTCTCGATCAGCTTGCAAAGCGATTTTTCGTCAGCAAATACTATTTATGCCATACCTTTAAGAAGTACAGCGGAGTGTCTATACATTCATATATTAATCATAAGCGGGTTTTGTATGCAAAGCAGTTGATTGAGGCGGGGGAAACTGCCTCGGGCGCTGCATATAAGGTAGGCTTTGGCGATTATTCGGCCTTCTATCGGGCGTATGTTAAAATACTCGGAGTACCTCCGACGTCAGAAACAAAAAAACGAGGCGCTGAGAAAAAAAGAAATAACCAAGAGGAAAAGAAATGAATTTCGAGCTTCTTAACTCTGTAAATTCTCCGGAGGAATTAAAAGCTGTAGATAAAAAGGATATTCCGGCCCTGATTTCCGAAATAAGAGAATTTTTGATAGAAAAGGTAGAAAAGAGCGGCGGTCACTTGGCGTCTAATTTAGGCGCTGTGGAGCTGACTGTTGCTATGCACAGAATATTTGATTCGCCGCGTGACCACATTATATTTGACGTAGGTCATCAGGCATACGTTCATAAGATGCTGACCGGAAGAAGGGAGTCTTTCGACGACCTTCGTGTCCCCGGAGGGCTTTCCGGATTCACCACGAGGCGAGAGAGCGAGCACGACTGTTTTGGGGCAGGACATAGCTCAACCGCTATTTCTGCTGCACTTGGCTTCGCTGAGGCAGATGCGCTTACAGGTAGTGAAAATTATACCGTTTGCGTAGTGGGTGACGGCGCTTTTACAGGCGGAATGGTTCACGAGGCGCTCAATAACTGCAAGAAGGATTTAAAGCTAATAATTATTCTCAACGAAAACCGTATGTCTATTTCCAAGAACAAAGGCGCTTTTGCTTCGTATCTTGCAAAGGTAAGAATTTCGAAGGGGTATAGAAGCTGGAAGAGGGGAACAAATTCCTTCTTAAGAAAAATTCCTCTTATCGGAAAGCCTATTTTAGCTGCTCTTTCCTTCGTCAAGCGTAAGCTTAAAAAGATAGTTTATTCAAACAACTATTTTGAGGAACTGGGACTTTATTATTTAGGACCGGTTGACGGAAACGATTATGAGCAGATGGAGAGAGCTCTTACCGAGGCAAAAAACTCGGGTCAGTGTACTGTTATCCACGCCTATACCCAGAAGGGCAAGGGTTATGCCCCCGCCGAGGAATCTCCAGATAGCTTCCATAGCGTATCCGGCGGTAAGGGCGTTAGCACTTCCTTCCACGCTATAGCGGCAGAGGAGCTTATAAAAATCGCCGAGTCTGACGACAGATGCGTAGCTATAACGGCGGCAATGGGGATTGGCACAGGGCTTGATAATTTCGGTCAAAGGTTTCCTGATAGATATTTTGACGTGGGGATTGCAGAGGAACACGCCCTTACGTTTTCCGCAGGTCTTGCGGCAGCGGGGCTTAAGCCTTACGTTGCTGTTTATTCAACCTTCCTTCAGAGAAGCTATGATAATATACTGCACGACGTGGCATTGCAGAATTTACCCGTCAGAATGATGATAGACAGAGCGGGACTTGCTCCATCGGACGGTCCTACCCATCACGGAATATTCGACGTAGCTTTTCTTTCTCATATTCCCGGATTAACAATTTTCTCTCCCGCAACCTATAAGTCACTCACAGCAGCCATGGAATACTCCGCATCGGTAAATACGCCGGTAGCCATAAGATATCCAAACGCTCACGAGTGCGACGGTGTAGATAAAAGATTTGGTGATTTTAACGCCGACCTTTACGTACGCGCTGATTTCGAGGTTGACGAAACTCCAGATTTTGTTTTTGTTACCTACGGTCATATTGTTGGTAGAGTGATAGAGGCGGCAGACAGGCTTTCTTTGTCGGGTGTATCCGCAGGAATAATTCTTACGGAAAAGATAAAGCCTCTTTCGGGAGTAGTTGATTTTATAGAAAAACACTCTTCAAAGGCTAAAAAGATACTCTTTGTCGAAGAAGGCGTGAAAAACGGCGGATTTTCCATGATAGCCCTTGATACACTTGGTGCAGTTTTTAAGGAAAAAAGTGAGATTGCGGCAATTGACGATAGCTTTGCCGCACCCGAAGTTAAATGTAATATTTACGATTACGTAGGCTTAAGCGCAGGTTCTCTTTATAAGAAAGCTCTGTCAATGCTTGATTTGACCGAATCTGTTGATTCAATCGAAAGGGGCGTCTTATGATAACAGAGAGCCACGATACCGAATATTATAAAGTGGCGGACAGTGTCCGTAAGATAAATTCCGGTTTTCAAAGAAAGGCTACCGTGATAACCTTTGGCTGTCAGCAGAACGAGGCAGACAGTGAGCATATCAGAGGTATTCTTTTTGATATGGGCTATGAAAATACCGAGGATTATTCTGCCGCCGACGTAATTATACTCAATACTTGTGCGATAAGAGGTCACGCAGAGGAGAAGGCGTTTTCTTTCCTCGGTAATTTTAAAGCGCTCAAAAAAAATAATCCGAGCCTTATTGTCGGTGTTTGCGGTTGTATGGCGGCGGAAGCGGGTGCGCTTAAGAGTCTTAAGGAAAATTTTCACTACGTGACGTTCACTCTTGAGCCTAATATGCTTCATCGCTTACCCTCTTTGATTTTAAAGTCGCTGACCGAGGGTAAACGCAGTTTTATTATTGGCGAGGACACGGGTGATATAATAGAAGGGCTACCAACTCTGAGAATGGGCGGTCACCGAGCTTGGGTTTCGGTGATGTACGGATGTAACAATTTTTGCTCATATTGCATAGTTCCTTACGTACGAGGAAGAGAGCGAAGCCGCAGAAGCGCTGATATTATTTCGGAATGTCGTTCGCTCATTGCATCGGGGGTACGGGAAATAACCTTACTCGGGCAGAATGTCAATTCCTATTATTCCGATTTATGCTTTGCTGATTTGCTTGAGAAAATTGCGCTGATAGAAGGGGATTTTATTATCCGATTTATGACCAGCCATCCAAAGGACGTATCGGACAGGCTTATTGAGGTTATCGGGCGGTACAGTCCTAAAATTGCGCCATATTTCCATCTTCCGCTTCAGTCCGGTTCCAATAGAGTTTTAAAAGCTATGAATAGGAGTTACACAAAGGAGAAATTCCTTGAAATTGTAGATAAGCTCCGCACATCGGTTCCGGATATCGCAATTTCCACCGACGTAATAATCGGTTTTCCCACGGAGCATAGCGAGGATTTCTTTGAAACTATGGAGATTATCCGCAAGGTAAGATTTGATATGGCGTACAGTTTTATTTATTCTCCGCGTGAGGGAACTCGTGCGGCGCTTATCGAGAGTGTCAGCAGTGACGAGGAAAGAGCCGATAGAATGAAGGAATTTCTTGATGTGCAGGGTGAAATTTCCTACGAAAAGAACCTTCCTTACGTCGGTAGGACTGTAAGAGTGTTGGTGGATTCGGTTTCCAAGAGAGGTGGCGATAGTACTTATTCCGCAAGAACCGACTCAAATAAACTGGTACATTTTACATCAGCTAAAAGCTACATAGGTGAATTTATAAACCTGAAGATAACAAGGGTTGGAGCCTTTGACCTCTTCGGTGAAATTACATAGTAAAAAATAACAGGAGATATTAAAATGACTAAAATTATTGAACTTGCTCATATGCTTGGCGAGGAAATCGCAAAAAGCGAGGAAATGAAAACTCTTGCTATGGCAAAGGATGCCTATGACAAGGATGCAGCGCTTCAGGGAAAATTGAGCGAATATGAAACGGAAAGAACTCTTCTTGGCCGTGAGTTTTCAAAGGATTCCTCTGAGATTGACGAAAAGCTTGTTGAAGACCTTAAGGCGAGAATAGAAGAGCTTACCAAGGAGATTTGCCAAAATTCCGTTTACGTTGACTTTGCAAATGCGCAAACCGCCCTTAACGAGCTTATGAATTCTGTAAATGCAGAAATCAAATTCTGCATTACGGGAGAGCGTCCTACAGAGTGCACACACGATTGCTCTACTTGCGGTGGTTGCGCTCACTGACTTCAATTTTAAAATCTTAAGCGAGGTAGCCTAAAATGGCGGAAGTATTAAATTCAAGAAGCGAGCTTCAGACTGCAACTCCTATGATGCAACAATACCTTGAGGTGAAGAGCCAGTATGAGGGATTCGTTATGCTTTACAGGCTCGGCGACTTTTACGAGTGCTTTTTCGAGGATGCTATCGTTGCTTCACGAGAGCTTGAGTTGACGCTGACAGGCAGAGATTGCGGAAATGGAAAGCGTGCGGCTATGTGCGGCGTTCCTTTCCATAAGTCTGATGTCTATATCGGACGCCTTGTTGAAAAGGGATATAAGGTTGCAATTTGCGAGCAGATTGGCGATCCTAAGCAAGCGGAAGGGCTTGTAAAGCGTGAGGTTATAAGGGTGGTAACCCCCGGTACTATTACCGATAACTCCTTACTCAATGACGGACAGAACAACTACCTCTCTTCCGTAGCCTTTGGCTCTATGGGGGTGGCGCTTTCATTCTGCGATATCTCAACAGGCGAGGTTTCTGTAACCTATTTCAAGGGGGAAGATGCAGCAGTTGGGCTTAAAAACGAGCTTTGCGCTTATCAGCCCTCTGAGGTTATTATTAACATTCCAGAAGAGCATTGCACCGAGCTTTGCGCTTTTATTACCGAAAAATTCAGACCTATGATTGCCTGTGGACAGAAGCGTTTATTCGATTATGATAGGTCGAAGGATATTGTGAAGAGTACCTACAAGGACGAATACGACAAGCTTTCTGAGGCGGAAGCGGTTATGGCTGTGGGTGCGCTTCTTATGTATATCAGAGAAACCCAGAAAAGCGAGATTTCTTTTGTTAAAGAGATAAACGTTTATTCGAAAGGTCAATTCCTTGAATTTGATATAAACACAAGAAGAAACCTTGAGCTTGTTGAAACGATGAGAACGAAGGAGAAGCGGGGAACGCTTCTTTGGGTGCTTGATAAAACCAAGACCGCTATGGGAGCAAGGCTTCTTCGCTCCTGGATATTGAAGCCTCTCCTTAACCCTGTTACAATTTCACACAGACAGGCGTCTGTTGCCGATTTTATGAAAAACAGGGGCGGTGAAGAAGAAATCGCAGAGCTTCTTGGCAGCGTTCTGGATATAGAGCGACTTACGGCTAAAGCTGTTTACGGCACAGCAAACGCAAAGGATTTAAAGGCAATTTGTAACAGCATCGAGGTTCTGCCCGAAATTAAAGCCACGCTTTCCAAATTTGGAAGCGAGCCGATTAAAAATATATGCCGTGAGCTTGACACGCTTGAGGATATACACGACCTTCTATCAAGAGCTATTGCCGATAACCCACCCTTCACAATCCGTGAGGGCGGAATGATACGCGAGGGATTTGATAAGGATATAGATTATTACAGGAGCATTAAGAACGACGGCTCTGCGATAATGCGGTCCATCGAAGAGCGTGAGAAGGAAGCTACGGGCATCAGAACTCTCAAGGTTGATTATAACAAGGTATTCGGATACTATATCGAGGTATCGAAATCATTTACATCAGAAGTGCCCGACCGATACGTAAGAAAACAGACACTTACCAATTGCGAAAGATACATAACTCAAGAGCTAAAGGAGATGGAAACTACCATTTTCGGCGCAGACGAAAAGCTTGTAGCTCTTGAATTCGAGCTGTTTACAAGGCTTCGTGAGTTTATTGCCGAGAACTGCGCAAGAATTAGAAGCAGCGCAGCTCTTATTGCGGAAATTGACGTTTACAGGGCCTTTGCGGAGGTTGCGAGAAAGAATAACTACGTTTGCCCCGAGGTTGATTTGTCGGGGGAAATAATTTTAAAGGACGGCAGACATCCGGTCGTCGAAAAATTCGTTAAGGACAGCTATTTCGTGCCTAATGATACCACGCTCAACACCGATAGCGATAGGGTAATGATAATAACTGGTCCTAATATGGCGGGTAAGTCCACCTATATGCGTCAGGTCGCTATCATAACCATTATGGCGCAGATTGGTTCCTTCGTTCCAGCAAGAGAGGCGAAAATAGGCATTGTTGATAAGGTGTTTACAAGAGTAGGAGCTTCAGACGATTTAGCTTCCGGGCAATCAACCTTTATGCTGGAGATGACCGAGGTTGCTTATATTTTGAAAAATGCAACAAGGCGCTCTCTTATTGTTTACGATGAGGTAGGCAGAGGTACCAGCACCTACGACGGAATGTCAATTGCGAGAGCTGTAGTTGAATATACTCATTCTAAAAAAATAGGAGCAAAAACACTCTTTGCTACCCATTATCACGAGCTTACCTCTATGGAAGAGGAGTTTGACGGAATCATTAACTATAATATAGCCGCCAAAAAACGCGGAGATTCTGTTATTTTCCTGAGAAAAATTGTAAGAGGCGGAACCGACGATTCATACGGTATCGAGGTTGCAAAACTTGCAGGAGTACCCACGGAGGTTGTTAAACGGGCGAAGGAAATACTCTCGGATATAGAAAACGGTATTCACAGAGTGTCTACACAGCCTTATGAAAAGAAGGAAGAGGACGGCTTTGACCTCTTCACAAGCCTCGCTGCGGAAAAGAGCGAAGAGGCTATCGAAAAGATTAAAAGCACCGACCTCAATACAATGTCACCGATAGAGGCTATGAACCTGTTATTTGAAATTAAGAAGATGCTTTCAGATTAATTTCAGCACAGACGTTAATACCGCAAGGTATAGGAGAAATTATGGGAAAAATTAACGTATTAAGCTTTGAGATTGCCAATCTTATAGCGGCGGGAGAGGTGGTGGAAAGACCATCGTCCGTGCTAAAGGAGCTGCTTGAAAACTCAATAGACGCAGGAGCTACAAGGATTGTTGCCGAGATAAAAAAAGGCGGTGTATCCCTCATACGTGTGACTGATAACGGCTCCGGTATCGAAAAAGAGGACCTTCCGGTAGCCCTTAAACGACACGCAACCAGTAAAATCAGAGAAAAAGAGGACCTTGACGGCATTATAACTCTCGGCTTCAGAGGAGAAGCTCTTGCGGCTATAAGCTCCGTTTCGGAGGTCACTATAATTACCAAAACAAAAAAATCTGATACGGGATATATGCTCACCTCGGAGGGGGGGAATATTCTCGACGTATCAGAGGTTGGTTGTTCCGATGGAACTACTGTTGTGGTTGAAAATCTCTTCTACAACGTTCCTGCAAGGCGTAAATTCTTGAAGAAGGATTCTACCGAGGCTATGAACGTGACCGCCCTACTTGAAAAGGTGGCGCTTTCTCGTCCGGATGTATCAATTCAGCTTTTGATTGACGGAGAGGAAAAATTCAGCACCCCCGGAGATGGTGATTTGCTTGGCACTATCAGAAGCATTTTCGGAAAGGATTTTGCGTCAAAACTTATATCAGTTAACGGAGAATCCGACGGCATCCGTGTTTCGGGTTATATCGGAAGGAGCGATAACGTAAGAAAAAACAGGAATCTTGAAAATGTATTTATAAACGGCAGATACGTAAAGAGTCTCACAGCTCAGGCTGCTATTGAAAAGGCGTTTACGTCTTATATAGCTCCCGAATGTTTTCCTGTATGTGCGCTGTTTATCGAAATGAATCCGGGTATTGTTGACGTAAACGTCCATCCTGCAAAATTAGAGGTCAAATTCTCAGACGAGAGGCGCGTTTTTGAGGCGGTTTATTACACAGTAAAAAGAGCTATTGAAACCTGTGAATACCGTCCCGAAATGTCCCTTGGAAAGGGAAGAGAATACAATTCTTTGGGAGCATTTGTTCCTGT
>CAJGCM010000053.1 GCA_904501765.1 uncultured Clostridia bacterium
AATATCTGCGCCACGCTCTTCGAGCAGCTCAAGCCAGAGTATCTGTAAATCAAGGTCATCGTTAGGTAATGACGAATGTAGCAGCTCCTCGTTCAGCGGCTCGTCAAGAAGCTCCTTTCTTCCCTCTGCGGGGCCTCCCGCAGTTCCTCCTATGCATTTGCCGAGGAAGCAGCCGTAAACCTTATCAAAATAATCGGAATAGCTTATTTTTCTCATAAAAATCTCCCTTATCAAAAGAATCGGAACTCACTGTTCCTTCCATTTTGAGTTTTAACCCCGATATAAAAGCGCGCCTTTATACCGTACATACAACTTTTATTTTATCATATAAATTATGGGTATAATATGTAAAATCCAATCAATTTTGAGCAAATTCCAATCAAAATAGAAATTTCCTCTTTTATGTGCCGCAAAAGGCTGTGGCTTATCAAAAATTAAGGGGAATCATAACAAAAAGAAAAAACGGAATAGAAAACCGCAAGTGTGCGCAGTTGTCTGTTCCGTTTTTATTCAGTTGTATCTAAATGGACCTACTCTGGAATATTTTTATAATTATTCCTCTGCCGTCTTTGCTTCAAGAAGGCCAACTCCGAGGACCTCACGCCAACCTGCCATATTGGCATCTTCGTTTATTACTATATAGGTTATATGGTCATCGCCTGTTTCAAGGATTACCATATCGGTCTGTGTATCTTCAAAATCAAGCCTTACGCCCATATAGTGATCAGATACGGAAGCGCTCTTGACTACGTATTCCCGTCCGTCCTGAACGAGCTTATAAACCTCACCCTCTTTAACGAAGCCTACGTTGTTTTCAGCACCCGTGTGGAAGAGCGTTGTATCGTCGCCATCATCATAGCGAAGAGTGAAGTTCATAGCGGCATAATCCTTAACAAGGCTATCAAGATTAATAAGGAGGCCTTCGCTGTCTATTGTAAGAATATCACCAAGAAGGTCGGTTGCCTCGACTCCTGCTTTTCTCATAACCAAGGGAGTCCATTGATAGTCAACCTTGTCCTTATAAGTGCCTATGTATGATGCGCCGTACATTATATTGTCGCCGATAGCTATGAATTTAGTTTTTGAAAGAGATAAGTCGTCTATCATACCGAGGTTAAAGAGCATAGAGGGATACTTGTCACTGGTTTCTCTCTCCTGCTTTTTAATTACGTTGTTCATCTCTTCTATCTTCTCGAAGGTTATATCATTGTACTGAAGAACCTGAACGCCATCATTCATCCAATAGGTGATAGTCTTATTTTCCGCATCAATGGAAATTAAGTAATCCTTGCCGCCGTTCTCGTTAGTCTTTCCGAAGCTGAAGCTACCGGAGCCACCGTATTTTGTGAAGGAATTGGTTACGGAGGGAGATGCTGTCGTTAAGTACCCCTCATTATCTCCCGAAGGGGACTCAAGATAACCTTTGTGAACAATAACCTCCCAATCACCGCTGAGCGATTCATAGGACATACCGCCAAAACAGGAGGTAAGCGAAAGAGCTGCGGCTATACAAAGAGAAAGTATAACCAGAAGACTGAGTAGTTTTTTCATAAGATTTTCCTTTCTTAATTGAATATTTTGCGGTGAGGCAGTATCGGATACAACAATAGCGGCCAATCAGAACTTCACCGCCACCTACTTCATTCTAACACCAAATCCCATAAAAGTCAATACAGAAGAGCACGTAAAAGCTTCTCACATTTAAATACGAAGGCGACCTCTATAATATTTCCTCAAAAACTCTCATTTTACCCTCGCACACAAGCCGAATAAAATCAGCTTCGCTTTCGACAGGAACATCCGACTCCACGCCACCCAATCGGCCTGCCTTTCCTGCTCTGTGATTATCCGAGCCTGCAAAAGGTATAAGTTCTGTATTTTCTACGTAAAGCTTCGCCATTTGATTTTCATAGTCTGCTCTGGATGCATTATACCATTCAACCCCGTGCGCATACTGCGGAAAAAGAGGAACGCTTTCCAAATTTGATATACCTCTGAATGGGTGGGCGTGTATTATGAGCGCTCCTGCCTCTTTCATCAATTTAAGCATTTCCCGCTTATCGAGTTTCTCCACGTCACGCTCAAGAAGCCAAGCCTTATCAATACCGTAAATAAGCAAATGAGCAGACTCACAGGTGACCTCAAGCCCGGGAAAAACCTTTATGCCAAGTTCTTTTCCTATCTTAACACCTTCCTCGTAATCGGAGAAGAAGAAATTAATTCTATCGCTATAAGGTAGGTGTCTGTCTATGTTTATATTGCTGTCTATAAAATGATTGGTTATAAATACTCCGTCATAGCCTCGGCTCTTATAAAATTCAAGAGTTTCCCTAACGGATGCCCTGGCACATTTGCTGACGGGGTAGGTATGTAGATGGGTTTCGTATTTATACATAGTAATCTCCTTTACAAATCTTCCGCTAAAGTTTTACGCTTCTGCCACTTTCCGAAAAGGAAATAGATAAGTCCGGGAATCGCACACCCATATGGAGCAAGTCCGTATCCGAGCACGAAGCCGTAAAATCCCATATTAAGAGCTATTCCAAACAACCAGCTTAACCCGATACGAAGAATGACTCCGTCAAGAAGGGATAATATAAGCCCCAGCGTTGCGTTTCCTATGCCCTGTATAAATGCGTGAGTACCCCGTATCAAGGCGAAGGCGGGGAACATCCAAAGTATTGCCGATATAAAGGTAGATGCTAACTCGTGTACCGCAGGGTCGTCGGAAAACAGCATAAACATCTTCCTGCCAAGGGTCACGTAAAGCGCCATACAAACCGCAGTGAATATGATAGAATAAAGACAGGCAAAAAGCACGACCTTTTTGCTTCTTTCATTTTCACCCGCAGCAATATTCTGGCTTATCATAGGCATCGCTGCATACTGTATACCCTGGGATATTTTATTTACTATATCGTCGATTTTCACGCCAACTCCAAAGGTGGCAGATGCTACGACACTTATATCGTTTACCATAGAGTTTACGTACATCATAGAAAGGTTTATACAACCCGACTGTATAGCCATAGGTGCGCCAAGCTTTGCTATCATAGAGGTATATCTTCCTCGGGGAATAAAGCTTTTCGGACTGAAATCAAAGCCGAACGCCTCACGGCGCCGATAGAGATACCACAAGGAGAAAATGAAGGAAACTGCCTGTCCGATAACCGTCGCCCAAGCGGCGCCCGCAACGCCCATATTCATAGGGCCTACGAAAATTATATCAAGGACAAGATTTATAACCGAGGCGATGCAGATAAACATAAAGGGGCGCTTTGAGTCACCCATTCCTCGAAGAACTGCCGACACCATATTGTATCCTGCGGTAAATATAAGTCCTGCGCCGCATATAAGCATATAATCGTCGGTCATTTGGTATGATTCCTCGGGCACGTTCATAAGGGCCATTATAGGTCCTTTAAAAAGGACGGCAACGAGAGAAAAGAATACGCCTATTACGGTGATTATGGTAAAGAGGGTGCCGATTATTGAATTAAGCTCCCTCCTTTTCCCCGCTCCAATCGCCTGGGACACGAGAATCTGACCTGCGTTTGAAAAGCCTAAGGCTACCATTGTCGCAAAATTCAGAACAAGACTGCTTAAAGAAACTGCGCTGAGCCCGGGCGTTCCAACGTAATGCCCGACAACTATCATATCCACGGTGCTGTATAGCACCTGAAGGGCGTTTGACGCCATAAAGGGTAACATAAACCACAAAAGCTGCTTCGGTATGCTGCCCTTGGTAAAATCTTTGGTTAATTTTCCGTTCTGCAAAGTAAAAAGCTCCTATTTTTTTAACACGCATCGAATAAAAATACAGGATAATTATACCACTGTTCGGGTGAAATTTCAAGTAGCAGAAGGGTTTATTTATAGTATGAGTGAAAGGAAAAAATATGGCGTGGTCCAAATGCCCACGCCATATTTCGAAGATGGTTAATTATGTATGATGTTAGTCATACCCTCTGCTGTTATTCTGCCCTCGAGATATTTCTTAAGCTCCATAGGATTTTTAATACCGGTGGTATCTATATCCCACTTACCGGGGCAATCAACTCTTATATCGCCGTATCCGAATATTCTGCCAAACAAAGACTGGGATATATTAACCGCATAAACCCCTGCAAATACCGACTGATTTTCCTGCTTATTGAGAACGCCCGATTTGGTTATGATTTTATTGTTATAAAATTCTATACTATAACACAAAACCGATGCTATTCTTGCGATTTGAATAATGAGAGGGATAATCAGCCAAGAAAACAGAATAAGCCAAATGCTTAAGGCTGAAACGACGCTTTTCTTTGCTACGTAATTAGGCATAACGAAATCTCCTTGTTTTAATAATATACCATATATTATCACAAAATGAGATAAATGTCAATATCTCATTATGAGATTTTATATAATATTTTCAAAAAGCAAAGGAGCGCTACAATGAGGATTAAAGACCTGCGTGAGGATAACGACCTGACACAAAAAGAGCTGGCAGATTACCTGCATATAAAGCAAAACACCTATTCTCAATATGAAAACGGTCAGAGGCAGCTGCCTCTTAATTGTCTTGTCGCACTTGCCAAATACTACAAGACCTCAGTGGATTATATCCTGGGGCTTACCGATGAAAAAAAGCCTTACAGATAATTCTAACCGACAAGGGGAACACCGCAAGAAGAAAGTACCTCTCTCGCTTCGGAAATCTGCGCCTCTGTGGGTATAAAATCAACGTTTCCGTTGTCGGCAAGTCCTAAAGCCTCTGCTTTTGCGCCGCCGAATGTGTGATAAGGAATAAGCTCCACTCCGAGGCAGCGGGTGAGGTTCGAAAACAGCTCTGCTACGCACTCGTAGTGACGCCTATCGGTATTAACGCCGCTGACGAGAATACATCTTATTTGCGTCACCCCGCCAAGAGAATCGGCAAGTAGCAGATTATTTATGATTTTTTCATTTTCTACGCCTGTGTACCTTTGGTGACGAAGGCTGTCCGTATCCTTGATATCCCATAAGAACAGGTTAGTATACGGTACGGCTGCCGCAAGCACTCCCTCGTCTACATATCCCGAGGTTTCGACAGCGGTATTAAAGCCCGCACCTCGGCAAGCCCGAAGAAGAGCTACCGCAGAGTATCCCTGCATAAGCGGCTCTCCTCCCGAAAGAGTAACGCCACCCTCGGCGCCGTAAAAAGCGGCGTCTTTTTTTACGCTCTCAAGTATTTGCAAAAGGGGCATTTTCCTGCCTACAAGGCTTAACGCCTCCGTGGGACAAGCGGCGGCGCAAATGCCGCAGACTATGCACTTTTTCCTGTCTATGCTATGGTGCGTGTCAAAAATATGAGCGCCTTTGTCGCACAAGCCTTCACACAAACGGCAGCTTATGCACTTGTTTTTATAAAGTAAAAGCTCCCCGTCACACCTTCTCGTTTCAGGATTGTGGCACCAGACGCACCGAAGGGGGCAGCCCTTCAAAAAGACCGTTGTGCGCACGCCCGGTCCGTCGTGCATACAGAATCTCTGAATTTCCGTTACGTTAAGCTTTATATCCTCATTATTTTTCATTTTGAGCTATCACCATATCCTGCCATTCTTTGTTAAGAGTAACAAATCTTGCGTTCCACCCCGATACTCTGACCGCAAGAGTCTGATAATTTTCAGGATTCTGCTGCGCCATCTTCAAGGTTTGAACGTCGGCTACGTCAGGCTGCATAAAGAAGCCTCCTAAGGAAACGAAGCCTCGGATTAAGGAAACGAGAGCCGCAAGACCGCCATCCCCCTTAACGCTTGAAGGCAAGAGCTTTATATCCAGAGCGGCGCCGGTGGTTAATTTGCTTAAATCCGCCTTGCAATAGGAGCGAATTATTGCGGTTGCTCCTTCTCTGTCTGTGCCGGGAGTGGGAGAGCAGTTTGGCGCTAAAACGTCACCAACACGTCTTCCGTGAGGCGAAGCCAGCCGGTGTGGCGCCCATTCTATCTGTCTGCCAAAGGTACTGACTCCACCGGGGAATCCGTAGCCGCACTCGTCCTTATGGCTTAAGCAAATATCTGCAAAATCGCTAAGAACTCGTGAATATAATTCGTCTATATCGTCGCTATCGTTGCCGTAATAGGTGTATTTATTTAGCACGTACTGACGCAATGCCTCCTCGCCCTCCCAGTTGCCCGCAAGAAGAGAAAGAAGCTCAGAGAGAGTCATTTTCTTCTCCTCATACACCAGGCGACGAATGGCGTAAAGACTGTTTACCGTATCGGCAAGACCGCCTATATGAGGGGATATAATATTATACACGGGTCCCCCCTCGAGATATGAAAGCCCTTTTTCTATGCACCCTTTTTCAAAGATGGAAACAAGTGTGCAGGGAATTGCAGGTCGCCAAATCCACTCTCCCTGCTCCGTCACGCCAAGGAAGGCGTTTTTCTTTTCTTCTACTATTTCTTTAACTGCCGAGGCCATATCCCTGGCGAATTTTGAATACAGCCCATCAAAGCTATCAAAGCTAACGCCGCCCCCGTATCCTCCGAGGGTCGCCTTTTGCAATATGCGAAGGGAGTCTATTGGAATATAAGAAAAATAGGTTTTACCCGGTATCTGCACCTCCCAGCAGCCGTCGTTAGCAAATTTCCTTGCCTCCTTAAGCTCATATCCGTATTTAACCAGCGCATCAATTACGAGGTCCTCGTTATAAACGGCAAGTATTCCGCCGCCGTATCGCATAACCTCCGCAACTCTCAAAAGAAGCTTTTCGTCCGTGCTTTTATTGACTCTTACCGTGGTGGGAAAATCACCGATTCCAAGCTCCTCAAGTATATCAAGAACAAGATAGGTCACCTCGTTAGTAACCTCACGTCCCTCCTCGTCTACACCGGCAAGGAGAATATTCTGATAGTGCTGCGCATCACCGCTGCCGTTGCCGAAGCTGCCGTCACCGCAAATCCACTCGCAGCCCTTAATGAATAAATGAGCGAGAATTTCCCTTGCCTCGCCGATGGTTATGGCGCCCTTTTCAAGGTCTGCTTTAAGATACGGTCCTAAAAGCCAATCAAGCCTTCCGATACCAGGCCAGTTTCCGCAAAGGCGAAGATATGCAAAGGTAAACCATATGCTCTGCACCGCCTCTCTGAAGCTTCTCGCAGGACGGTGGGGTACGTTCTTTAGCGCCTTTATATTTTCTTCATACCCGCCTATATCGGAGAGCGCTTTTATATATCTTTGACGCAGAGTGTCAAGGCAATCTATACAGTGAAGGCAGCTTTTCATAAAGGCTTCCCTCTCCGTTCCTCGGTAAAGCTCAAAATAAGTCTTAGCCTTTTCCTTGATACCGTCAATTCCTATCTTAAGCACACTTTCAAAATCCACGGTAAGATGGCTGATGCCCATGAAAACCGCCTCGCCCTTATAGGTCGCAGGGATTAAATGGTCAATAGCACACCCGAGCGTTGCCGCTCCGCTTATCAGCTCCCCCTCGCAAATGCGCACCGGAGCTTCATTTACTATTTTTTCTATTGCCGCATCATATTTTTCCAGCGGCGAAAGGTTTTCAAAATCCTCATAGCCGTCAAGTTGCACAGCGGGTGTTCTTTTTGTGTCGATACCAAACTCCCTGTCCTGTGACCTTTTGGCGAATTCTCTCGTGCTGTCACACAGTCTTTTCGGCCTTTCCATACCTGCGGGTGTAAAAAACATAGCACCTCTCCCTTGACTTATATTTTTATTATGATTTTATTTTACTGTAAAAAAATACACTTTTCAATTGACAATCCTATAAAAAATATGTAAAATACTATTATAATAGTTCTAAATCAAATAATTTTTGTATACAGGTCTTTTATGGAAATAAAGAAAATAGAAATTAAATTTATGAAAAGGGACGGCTTTTCTTCAAGAAGCCTTGAGGGAGTGAAGCACGACAAGGTGCTTCCCTGGCTATCCATTGTACAATCGGTCGAGGGAAGCTATGATATAGCTATTGGAAAAAATGCAAAAAAAAGCACCGATGAGGGCGGTTTTTTTATCGCCCCATCGGGTGTCAGCCAAAGTATTACTCATCACAACAGCACGTCTTCGGAAAAGATAAGCTGCCGCTGGATTTTTATAGATGCAACAGTAAACGGTGTTTACCGCCCTGATGCGGTTTTTGATTTTCCGACAATTCTACCTAAGGCAAAAATTGCCGATATGAATGACTGCTTTAACGAGCTTTTTTCGGAAGAGGATATTTTTTCTCAATACATATCCTGCTATAAGATTCTGAAGATTATTTTTTCTGTCGCCGTCCCGAAAAGAGATGCCGAAGGGCGCACAATTCATTTTGCCGCCGACTATATAAAGGAGCATTTTTCCGAAAAAATCTTAGTTTCCGACATCGCCGAGCATAGCAATACCTCGGAATCGAATTTATACGCCGCATTCAAAAGGAATTTCGGCATATCTCCGATTGCCTATCTCAACAATTACCGCCTTTCTATGGCGGCTGAGTATCTTGCGGACTCGGAGCTTTCCGTAAACCGAATTGCAGAGGCTGTCGGCTTTTCAGACCCTCTTTATTTCAGTAAGGCGTTCCGCCGCGCTTACAGCATTTCGCCTCGCGAATACAGGCGGCAAAGACGCCACGGGTGACGGGTTAATATTATTTCATAAGCTCATCTGTGAGCCTTATAATTTCAGGGGCGAGCTTCCTCTGCTTTATTCTTACGATAGCATTATAAATAGGGTATGCAACCGCCGCAGCAGCTCCTCCCAGAACCCCCGTTACAATACCGACTATTATAGATAAGCTGCCGTCCATTCCAAGGACTGCGCCGATATCTGTCATACAAAGGCTCATTCCAAAGCCGAGAATAAGCGTACCGATAATTCCTACTGTAAGAGCAACAAGCTGCGCCGTTTTCGCAACACTTCCATCAAGCTTACGCAGCCGCTCCATTTTATCCTCGTCTTCCCCATTTTCCTCGGGTATATATTTAGCTCGGATTCTCTTTAATTCCTCCTGCTCCTCGGCAGAATAGGTATAGGAGAATCCGTTTTGTTTATTGTTGTCCATTTTCGACCTCTGAATTTGAATTATTGTACTTTTTGGTGCCAAAGGCTATCATATAAACTGCCATAGCCACTATAACAATGGAAATTCCCGCTCCCGTAGCCCCGAGCATCCATTTTTCCCCTATTGGTGACAAGCTTCCGTCTGCGAATGCTGTAAGAAGCGTGGATTCAAGAGTCAGTATTGATACGAGCGCTGAGGCAAGACCTATTGCCTTTATGGCAGAATATATTGGGCTTTTGTATTTTCGGTATTTAACAGTGCCAATAATAGCCACCGTTAAGGATGTGAAGGTATACGCCGCCATTGCGATAGCAACTATCATATGATGCTCGAAGGTTCTGTTAAAGTAAATCATAAAGAAAATTATCACGGTGAGCATAAGGTTTAAGAAGAGGAACACCCACCCTGTAATGACGTACATTACCGACTCCCTTCGCATTTGCTCACCCGGCTTATATTTCCTTGTGTGTAGCATAAGTCTCAGTCGTATCAGGGAAAGGCAGATATAGTATATGCCGAAGGATGTAAACCAAAAGGTTGCGTGATACACCCCGAGGTAAATCTGAAAGGCGCCATACAACGAATTCCACACAACGGATACTGCAAGGGACGTATTAAGCCTCAACCTCTCGTCGCCGAGCCATATTTTAACGTATTTGTTCTCCCGTTTAAGCTTCGATAGGAATTTTACGATATCGGGAATTCTTACGCACCATACCACGAGGGTATAGAAGGATAGCACGTAACTGATATACGAAAGTATATTTTCCACTCCCAGCACTACCATTGAATAAACAAGAAGAGCGGTGGATATGGGAACGAGGACTATCATAACGGCAATATGGGGAAACAGCAAAGTCTTACCGAGCTTCTTCCACTCCATTTGAGGACCTCCTGATTATAACGGTAAATGACGTTCCTTTGCCAACTGCGCTTTCAACTCTTATCTCTCCCTGCATAATGTCAATAACGCGCTTGACGAGAGCAAGTCCAAGACCGTTGCCCTGGGTTGCGTGGGACGTATCTCCCTGATAGAATTTTTCAAATATATGAGCTCCCACCTCTGCGCTTATACCGCAACCCGTATCACTGATTTTAACTGAGGCGTATTCCCCACTCTCGGAAAGCGAGAGGGTTACCTTGCCTCCGTCTTCGGTAAACTTAAATGCGTTTGAAAACAGATTGTTCCACACCAGCGACAAAAGCTCCGCATCGGCAGAAACGCACACGCCCTCCGCTATGTCGGTTTCAATTTCTATATTTTTTCTCTCCCATACGCTCTCGTACACAAGCAAACACTCGCATAGCTGCTCCCCGAGGTCGAAGGTTTTCGGGTTTGGGTATATCTGCTGATTTTCAAGGCGGTTGAGCTTGAGTATATTCGTCATCATATCGGCAAGGCGTCGGGAGGAATCGGTGATTGCCTTTGCGTATTCAATGCGTTTATCCTCGGTCAAATCGGGAGCTTGTAAAAGAGTTCCGTAGTTCTGCATAACGGCAAGAGGAGTTTTCATTTCGTGGGATACGTTTGCAACGAAATCGGTGCGCAGGGTTTCCACCCCGGATAGCTCCTCCGCTATCGAATTGATAGCCTCGCCAATCTGATTAAAGCCTTCCATTCCTGCGCCACCCATTGGTTCTACTCTTGCACAAAAGTCACCGTTCATAATTTTTTCTGCGGTATCGGTAATAATTTTTACGGGTCTGTCCACCATAATCTTTCTGCGAATGAAATCTGCGGTTTTGAAAAGAACCGTGATAATCAATACGTTAAGAAAGGTGATTTTTGCCGCATCGGTAATGTTTTCGGAGGTGTATACAAGTCCCATCTCGAAGGCCAGCACGTTCAAGAACAGCATCATACAGCAGGAAACCACAAAGCCCACCGTCAGAAAGAACAGAAGGAAGCTACTGACCTCACGGAGAACTCCTTTAACCGTTATCCTTTTCATTTTATCACCGCCTTGTAGCCAAGCCCGTGAACGGTCTGAATTTCAAAGCAGTCGCAAGCCGCAAGCTTTGCGCGGAGCTTCGTCATATACACGTCAACCGTTCGTGTGCCCGTCTGGGTATCAACATCCCAGAATTCATCCATAAGCTGCGTACGTGTGAAGGTCTTTTTCGGATAGGACAATAGCTTATAAAGAATGTCGAATTCTCTTGCCGTAAGAGAAATTTCCTCACCGCCAAGGGTTGCACTCCTTTCGTCGGCATCCATAACAAAATTGCCCACCTCAAGGTGACGGCTCGATGCTATCTTCGCACGGCGAAGAAGGGCGCCGATACGCAGAAAAAGCTCGTCAAGGTCTATAGGCTTCGTCATATAATCGTCAATACCTATTCGGTATCCCCTCTGCTTTGCCGCAAAATCGTCTCGGGCGGTCATAAACAAAATAGGAATATCGTTATTGAGTGAACGAACGGTCTTTGCGAACTCAAAGCCGTCTACATTCGGCATCATAATATCCGACACGATAAGGTCAAAGGTGGTCTTATACATTTCGTCATATGCACTCTCTGCATCAAGACATCCTACCGCCTCGTATCCTGAATTATTTAAGAAGGAGCAGACAGAACGATTCAAATCTCTATCGTCTTCAACCACTAAGATTTTAAACATATTTCTTCCTCTCTGACGAATTTTTGCTTTTACTTTTTTATTTTAACACGCAAATGTTAAGATTTTGTTTGCGTTTGCACGCTTTTATGAAAAAATTTATAAAAGTAACAGGTAAAAGGCTATACAAGGATAGAAAAAGTTTTTTTGCGTTCCTTAATAAGGATTCGAAATCAAACGCAAAATCACGCCAAAGGCGTGTATATCATCAACGGCTTGCCGTTGTATATCATCAATTCCGAAGGAATTGCATATCATCAACACGGAGTGTTGTATATCATCAAGCCGCAGATAGATGCACGCTAAAGCGTGATGAGATACAGCCCCAAAAGGGCTGATGATATCCACGACTGCGTCGTGATGATATACCAATCCTGCGGCTTGGATAAAAAAATTCGACAAGTCGAAACTTGTCGAATTTTTTGAGTCGGTCTATCCTTGGATTTTTTATTCTCTGCTCGGGATATTCGCCATGGGCGAAGATTTTTCGCCTTGCCGCTTACGAGCGAGCTCGACGCTCACTGCGGCTCAAATGCGAACCCCGTGCCTCGGCTTTGCCTCGGCACTGGGGTTCGAGAGCCTATTCCCCAGCCAAGGATAGAAAAAACCGACTCCTTCGAGTCGGTCTATCCTTGGCTGGGGAAT
>CAJGCM010000054.1 GCA_904501765.1 uncultured Clostridia bacterium
GGATAAATTATATTCGGACAATTTAAAGCGAAGCGGATATGCTGACTATCTTAAGTCACAAGACGGGCGCGCTGCAACAAAAGAGATGGCACGAGCTGAGGAGAAACGCCTGGTTACCGAATATAAAAACAAAAGCGGATATGAGTCATACCTTAAAGGCTATAACGCAGAGCAGAAGCAAATAAGCGAAAGCCTTATTGACGAGCTGGCAAAGGAATTCTGCTTTGACAGTGATACCGCTTATGAGAGAGCCGTAGAAAAGGGGCTTTCAAAGGAAAATTCTCTTTTCCTTGCATCGGGCGGCGTCAGGGCAGCTATGAAAAAGGCTGCTTTGAATATTATCGAATTTGCGGGCAAAAAGGGATATACTCCCAATTTAGCCTGGCGATATGCCAAGTCCGTGGGGCTTTCCGACTCATATGCAAAAATGGTTCGTGACAGCGTAAGCAAAAGCCTTAACGAATACGAAAAAACTCTGTTCTCCGGTCTCTCTGCCGAAGAATACGAGGAGCTTTTAAAAGAAAGAAACAGTAATAAATAAGAAAGGTATTATTATATGAAGAACAATAAATATTCCACCTACGCCACCAACAAGGGCGGCAAAATCACATCTCCCAAGGGAAAGCCTCAGGACGAGCCTAAGGCAACACGCCGTGTTGGTGAGGATTTGAGAGGAAAGCGTGGCTGATATGACGAAAATCGAAAATTTCAGCGAAGATGCGGCGAGGTGTGAGGATATTCCCGAGGAGGCAGAGCAGCTTCCCGAGGAAGCCGAAACGGAGATAACCGACGAGGAAGGCGAAGAGGCTGCCGATGCAGAGCAGAACTACGAGGAAATCGCACGGCGCGACGTGTCAGAACTTCGTGAGATTTTCCCCGAGCTTTTTATGCTTACAAGCATAACCCAGCTTGAAAATCCTATGCGATACGCCGCATTGCGTGATTTGGGTCTGTCCCCGAAGGAGGCGTATCTCGCCACAACTACAAGACCCGCTATCCGCTACGACGGGAAGAGCCATATGAGAGGCTCGGTTCCTATCGGAGCATTCGGTCAGAGCGCATCTATGAGCGCAGGAGAGCTTGCCGGCGCAAGAGAGCTTTTCGGCGACCTGTCCGATTCCGAAATTCAGAAGCTTTATAAAAGAGTTATAAAATAAAGAAAGGATTACTATGTTTAAACTTATCAAAATTTTAAATTCGGGCTCAAACGTACCCGAGCCCTGCCGTATCCCCACGGGAGGTCTTGCCTTTAAGGCAGGCGCAGCTCTCACAGTTGCAGACGGCACCGCAGCGCCCTGCGGCGCAACTCAGGCGCCTAAATTTATTGCTATGGCAAACGCCGAAGCTACCGATACCGACGTAATATGCTACCCCGTAACCCCAGATATGCTCTTCAGCGTTAAGGTGCAGGAAAACCCTGCTGCGCTTAAGCTTTTCGATAAGGTTACTCTTTACGTCGATTCCGACGGTATGGCAACGGGAGTTACCGCAACCACATCATCCGGCGTTGCGACCGTTACAGACCTTGAGGGCGCTGAAGCAGCGGGCGACACTATCACGGTAAAATTCGCATAAAAGAAAGGAAACTAAAATGATAATCTATTCTAAATCTTCGGGTCTTTCCAACTCTGCGATAGGCAAGCTGGAAACTCCCATAAAAATGGTAATTGAGCATGAAAGCGATATGCAAACCAAAAAGGGAGGCATTTGCGACTGGCTCTTCAACGTTGAAAAGAGCGCAAAATTCGGAGAAACCATTATAGGTCAGAACGAATTTGACGTATTCCGTGCAACCGAAGAGGGCGCAGGAGCTGAAAACGACAGTATCAGCGAAACCTACCGCAAATTTATCGAGCATATTCAGTTTATGAAGGAATTTACCATAACCGCAGAAATGATGGAGGACGCAAATTACGGCGTTGCTCAGGACGCAAAGAGAAGGGCTGAAAACTTTACAAGAGCCTATTACAAGACTATGCACAAAATCTGCGAATACGCTCTTTCAAACGGCACTAAATCAACGGGTCTTTTCGCAAAAGCAAAGCTTGACCTTACCGCCCCCGACAATCTTCCCCTTTTCGCATCCTCTCATAAATACGGTATGAACCTCGGCACTCAGTCTAACTACTTCTTCGGTGACATTTTCTCTTCAGGCGCAACCGACAGAGTAGCCTCCACTGCTGTATTCGAAGAGGCTCTCGGCGAGCTTGCGGTAAAGCTTCGTAATATGAAGGACGAAAACGGAGAGGTGCTCGGCTATACCGCAGACACGATAATTCTCCCCGGAAACCGCCCCGTAGCAGAGGCTATTGCAAAGAAGGTTTGCGGCTCCGAGGGCTCACTCGGAAACGGCTACAACGATATAAACCTCCAGTACGGCAACTGGAATATTGTCGTTATGCCTAACTGGCAGACCGAGGACGACAGAGTTATGATTATGTCCTCTGAAGCAAATAAAAATCTTTCGGGTAATATGTTCTTCAACCGTGTTCCCCTCACTATATCCAACTGGGTAGACCATCACACGGGTAACTATGTCTGGGGAGGCAGATGCCGTTTCGGCGTTGGCTTCGGTACGTATAAGCACATTCTTCTTGCCGTGGATTCCAAGTCAGAGATAGCTGACGCAACAGCGCTTTGATAGAAAAGGTGACCTTTGTTCCTCATAAGAGCAAGGGCAGCCGATTTTAATAACCTGAAGGTGACCCACCGCCGCTCCTTCGGGAGGGCGGTGGGTTGCCCTCAGAGAAAGGAAAAAGCAAAAATATGACAGTAAATGAACTAATGGAAGACGTATGCGCCCTTGGCTTTGAAAAAGAGATTTCGGGGGAGCTATCGTTTTTCACAGCGGCAAACAGAGCCTTGCGATTTATAAACTCTTCTCTACCCGCAGTAAAGGTTAAAAAGCTTATAGTAGGCGGCGACGAGGGCTCCATTGTTTTTGAGTCTTACAGGCACACCCCAGGTTGCCGTAACAGCTTCTCCCTCTCGGGCTCTGCCTTTTCATTCAAGGCAAATGGCTCGGGCTCATATACCGTATGCGATGCGGATGGAGAGTTTTCTGGCAGCTTTGATGGTGAATATTCGGCAGTGAGAGGATTTTTAAGAGCAAATGCTAAAATCACATTTTCCGGCAGCGAAGGCTTTACTGTGCTGAACCTTACAACCTTTGAAGGCACGTTTGGCGGTGATGAAGAAAAAATCCCCTTATACGAGGATTTCAGAGCTGTTGACATAAGCCGTATTGCTCCCGATTTTCTGTCTGCGGCAGGCCCTATTGAGGATTCGCGCGGGGTGGCAGTTAAGGATTCGCGTATTTCATACGGCTTCATTTATATCCCAAGGAGCTATCAGGGTGAGATAAGCTTTTATTACAACAGACGCTACAAAAAAATTCTTCCCGAGGGAGAGGATACCACAGTGGATATTCTTCCCGAATACGAGCATCTTTTGCCTCTTCTGACAGCATCCTATCTTTGGCTTGACGACGACGAGGAAAAGGCGGGGTATTATATGAATATTTACAGAGAGGAGTTAAGCCGACTGAGGTCCCTCGGCGAGAGAAAAATCGACACGGGATACAGTGACGTGCTTGGTTGGGCATAATGGGCGCATTGAAAATCAGCAAAGCGAAAAGCAAACGCGAATACAGCGTTTCTTATACTAATATGCATGGTGTTGATTTCTCGGGCGACGGTGGCGGAATTTCAAGAAACCGTTTTGCTTATCTTGAAAATATGTATAAGGATTATCTCGGCGACGGAGGGGGAGCTATTGAAAGCATACCCGGATTCAGGCGGCTCAAAAGACTGATAGGCAAAACCAAGGGCATCTACTCCCTTAAAGGAAAAGACGGCGCAGAACTGATTATTTTCCACACGGGTAGCCATTTATACAGCGTTCCGCTCGCTTCCATTGACGACGAGGATTCTTTTGTGCATCTGAGCAGTGTGTCGAAGGTAAGCAGCGCCGCCATAAGGCTTGGCGAGGGACTTTTATTCCTTGACGGAGAAAATACTTACTATATAACCCCGGAGGGAGCAATAAAGCCGATACTTGACGGCTTTGAGTTAAGCGGATACGTTCCCACTGCCTTCGTTAACGGAAAGCCTTACGAGCAGCTCAATATGCTGACCGACTTCTTCAAGGAAAAGCACTTCATAGGAAACACAGGCACATACACTCACTACAGCGACGGGTTGAAATTCGAGATAACAGATGCGGAAAAGAAAACCTGCAGAATACTCGGCATTGATGGAGATGCAACTGACGTATATATTCCCTCTTATATGCCTGTTGGAAACGATTTTTATCAGGTTACCGAAATCGCTTACGAGGCTTTCTCGGAAAATGCGTCCATAGAGAGAGTTAAGGTTGCGCAGGGTGTTAATTACATAGGCAAATATGCCTTTTATAAGTGCCCCGCTCTGGTTTCAGTTATCCTGCCCGACAGCATAACCCACATAGACGCTTTGGCATTTGGTGAATGCCCTGTACTCTCAGAGCTACATTTAGGAAGAGGCGTCGAGAGAGTTGGCATGTCATTGGTGGCAGGCTGCGTAAGCCTTGTCACGGTTACCTATTCGGGTACGGAGGAGCAATTTGCTCTTATTGAAAACAATTCGGTTTTAGGCTCAAAAACCATAAGGCACAGCGTCACACGCTCAGAGATAAAAATCAGAATCCCAATAAACTCCCCCGCTAAGGAAATCACCTCCCTTACCGTAAGCGGCGTGAGCCACGACTTTGAGTGCTTTACTGAAGGGGGTATCGTAAAATACATCACTGCCGACTTCTCCTCAACCTCCGAGGTGGCTGCGGCAGAGCTTGTGGTGCTTGGAGTGCTTTCCACTCTGGCAAAGGACTTCTCTGCCATTGGCGGCTTTATGAAATCGGAATTTGCGGAGGGTGGAAAAAGAAGCGACATCATAAGAAAATGCAGGGTTGCACAAAGCTTTGACGGAAGAATATTCTTCAGCGGAAATCCCGCTTACCCCGGTATCGTGTTCTATACGTCACCGAACACGAACGAGAAAAACGGAATTTTACACTTTGGAGATTTCAACTATTTCTGCGACGGAAACGGCAGCTTCAACGTAATATCAATGCTATCCTTTTCCGACGGAATAGCCGTTTTCAAGGAGGACGACGACGGAGGCTCTATCTTCTATCACACCCCCAGAGAGACGGGCGACGAGCTGGTTCCGAAAATTTATCCAACCTCTTATATTCACAGCGGCATATGCGCATCCTCCGCCGCTATTTCCTTCTTCGACGACCCGGTTTTCTTATGTAAAAGAGGGCTTTGCGGCATTGATAAAAGAAATATAAGCCTTGACAGGAGCATCGCCGTCAGGTCCCACAACGTAAACCCACGTCTACTCTCCGAGGACCTCAAATCCGCAAGTCTTGCCGTTTGGCAGGGATATCTTGTGGTTGCGATAGGTCCCCATATATACCTTGCCGATTCAAGGGACGTATTCACACACGAAACAGGAAACGTCGAATATGAGTGGTATTACTTATCCGGAATAGGCACGTATGAAGGCGACAGTACCGTTTTCAGATATTCGTCGATAGCGCCTGAGGGGCAGGAATGCAATATTCTGCACCTTGACGAGATTGCCGATGGGACTGTATACAACGTCGTTGTGAATTCACAGATTACCCAGTACGTGGAAAAGAATGGAATTAAATATGCCGTATACCCTACGGAAGAACGCACGGGTGGCAGCTTCAGCCCTCTTTGCGCTGTTCATTCGGTAGACGACTATCTGTTTTTTGGAACAGAAAACGGCGACGTTTGCGTTTTTAACAGCGATAGGCGAGGAGTTCCCTGCGACTCTGACAGACTGTCCGAGGATTTCGACGAGATAGCTTACCGTGAGAAATTCGGCAGGAGAATACACCCGAGCAATTACTCCTTCGAGAAGCACCCACCGCTTTACGCCTTAAAGACTGCCTATGATAATTGCAATCTGCCCTACCTTTCCAAAAGCACATCAAAGGGGTCTCTTGCAATAAAATGCCGCGCTTATCCCGGTAGCAAAATAATGTGCGAGGTGGGAACCGACTCCTCGGATTATAAAGAGCTTTGCAAAATTCCCGGCACGGCTCTCGGATTTTCCGATATTGATTTCGGTGCGATGACCTTATCAACCTCAGACACCTTCACCGTTTCCGTATCGGAAAAGGAAAAGGACTGGGTTGAAAAGCAAATTACCCTTTACTCCTCCGAATACAATTCCCCTATAGGTATTTATTCGGTAGCCTACAGATTTAAGGTAAAGGGAAAGCTCAAGAACAAATAAACGAAAGGAAAAAATATGAAAGCTAAAAAAATTCTTAACAGCGAAATTGCGGATTTAAAAATTTCCTCACTTCCCTCACGTCCCACAGCGCCTACTGCTTTCGGAGGAAAGGGGTTTACCGCTCTTCAAATGAAGGAGGCCTTTGACAGGCTTCCGCTGTTTATAATAGAAAAATTCAATACGCTTATCGAAGATATTGGCAGAAGCGACTCGGATTCCCTGGCGGCGGCTATGCTTACGGGTTTATCCGAAGGACACACCCTCACCGATTTTTTTGCGGATATCAAGGACGGTGAGGCTGCGGAATATTTTATGTTAGGTAACGAATCCTTGAACGCATTCAACACAAGGATTACGAACCTTCTTAAGCAGCACACCACAAGTATATCAACTGCGCTTTCAAAAATCAACGATACGGTTATAGACGGCGGCACACCGTATTCAAGAGACTCCGGAGGCTACGTAATATGACAAAGAGCATAAGACATTTACGCGGTGACACGGACAGCTGGTATGAAAACGATATTGTAATTCCCGATGGCGAATTGGCTATTTGCCGCACCTATAGCGGGGGAACCGTGTTAAAAATCGGTGACGGAATGAAGCGGTTTTCAGAGCTTGAACCCTTAGGAGACCACTCTAAATACAAATACGGCCTAACAGGCTTCTTCACCCTTGAAAACAACTGCCTTTTCAAACTCGGCACACCGAGAGCGCTGAAAATACAGACTCCCGATATGTTTGACGACAACTTCAGCTGCCTTTTAAGCTTCACCACCGGCGCAGGAACTCTCCCCGTTGAGATTTTGGGTAAAATTTATTTCTCCGGTGACGACACCGCAGGAGGCGATTTTATCCCTGAGCCAAAGCGTAATTATAACATTTTCATTTGGAATGACGGAAACTTCCAAGCCGTGGTAAGGGGTGTTCCCCTTGTATAAAATTCTTGCTTGTCTTATAAGGAAAACTCTCGAATACAGAAAGATAATAAAGGGGCACAATTTACTTAAATCATCACAGGACGTTAATACTCTGGAGTTAAGGAAGTGCCGACTTATCGGAAGGAGCGAGGTGGATTTCAACGGGCGGCTTGTTGCAGTAGGCGGCACAGACACCGAGGGCTATGGAAAAATCGGCGTCAGGCACACCAAGGAAAGTATTATTTCAGTATATGATTTTATAGAAGCAGTGAATGAAAGGTACCCTGGATTCTTCGTTGAAAACGAGGAAAAAACAGGGGTTGTTGTTAACACGCCTGTGGGTCAAACCATTAAAAGCCTTGTGCCGGAGAAGTATTTGAGGTTTGAGGACAAAAGCATATACTCTGTATTCATGCACGTGAGCTTTGAGGGCGTCACCTCCTCAAAAACTCTTTCTACTCCCTTTACCCTCTACGACAAGGACGGCTTTGGCTCTACGCTAAAAGGCAAGGTGTCAGCCGACGGACACGGCAATTTTCACTCGACCTTCGGCAGCATATACAATACTATTGCGAGACTGGCGGTAAACAAATATACCGGACCTAAAATGACCCTTTATTACGATCGCTTCGCCATACTTGCAGGAAACTTTTACTCAAGCCAGTACAAGGAATACGACGGGTGTGACGAATATATACAGCTGAAGAAGCCACTGAGGGGCGTTGGAAACGTTTGCGACGAATTAGATTTCGTAAGCGGTAAAGGTGTAAGGCGCGTCAGGCATATCAGGGTAAACACCCCTGGCATTTTCGCTACCGAGGATGAGCTTTTTACGTATAAGCTACCCGAAAAGGCAATTCCGGAGGAGGGCTTCGTTTCTAACCGACTGCAATGCGTACCGCTTGAAAATCTGACGGATGTTGCCGGCTCGGCAGCTATAAGCGAGGATGGTGAGAAGCTGCTCGTTTATCTTGCCGAGGGACAGGACAGAGAATTGCTTAAAAACTTTCTTGCAGAATGCGCTCTTGAGTTTGATTTCGCAAAGCTTACAGAAACGGAATTCCAGGACAATGCGAACATATCCTTTGACAGCGAAAGGCACAATTTCACTATTCTGACCGAGGCTCGCCCCACACTCTTCTATATTGAATACAAGGACGGAAATATACAATGACACATTTATACTACAAATTCAATCCTAAAAAGAACGGTAAAAACCGACACGCTATAAGGCTTGTAGGCTTTGATGCAGGTGACGGAGATAAGGCAAGAATTATAACCGACGAGAGCTGCGAGATAATTATCGGCCCCGTGAGAGCATCGGTTGGCGAAGAAGGTAAAGAGATTGACACCTCGCTTATTCCCGACGGCGCATACCTGCCTAAATTCATTAAGGACGGGAAGGTTTACACCTCTTCTATGCTTCTTGCCGAGGATGGTAAAATCAGCCCCGCCATGAGCTGCCACGATGCTGTGGAGCTATCCTTTGAAATTTGGGAGCTTCAGAATAAGGTATTAAAGCTTTCTTCCATAACAGAGGAGCTTATGCGGAAAATAAGAACAAAAGAAACATTTACTTTAAAATAAGAAAGGACAACAAATGAAAAAAGGATTTATTTTATTCATTATAACAGCTCTTATGCTTGGAATTTTTTCAATTTACGCTTTCGCCGAGGAAAAAGAGGATAATGCAGCGGCAGACTCCGTCCTCGAAGGTGTCGAAGAAAGCACATCGGACGCACAAGGCGCAAAAGAAGAGAGTGTCGCAGATGGTACGCCGGAAGGGAGCGAGGAAAACGCCTTTGAATACGTATATAATCTTCTTCTTGACCACAGCAGCGAAATATTCTCGGCTCTTGCCTGTATTTTCTCCGCTATTATGATGCTTTGCTATCGCAAGGGTATCCTTCCTCTGGTTAAAAAGGCTCTCGGAATTATAAGAGGCGGAGTTGACACTCTTAACGAGGAGGCGCAGCGTCAGAGCTGCCTTAGTGATAGCGCAAAGCAGCTTATAGAGGAAAAGCTCACAGATGCAAAAGGGATTCTTGAAAAAATAGACTCCTCCTTTGCCACCTTTGACGAAAGACTGAAGGTGTGCGAGGAGGTCCGTGACGGTGAGGAGAGCTTCAGAAAAATAATATCCGCTCAGGTAGAGCTTCTTTACGAAATCTTTATGAGCGCCACACTTCCTCAGTACGAAAAGGACAGAATCGGCGAAATGATAGGAGCTATGCGCTCGGAGCTTGTAAAAAAGGAGTGCTGAAAATATGACCAGAGGCAAAAAAATATTATTAACCGCCTTCGGCATACTTTTTTCCGTTCTTCCTCCTCTACTTGCAACCCTCCTTTATTTCCCTGTATTTGAGAGGCAGGGACCTGCTTTTGCGATATCCGGCTTCATAATTATCCTTCTCATACTTTCGGCGGTACCCCTCATAAGGTTCCTCGGAGATAAATTTCGCACACCTGCCGCATATTTGATATGGCTTTTTGTTTTTCTTCTCTTCTTTGCCTTATGGAAGATTGCAAAACAGGTGACGGTTATTTCTTTCTTCGGCTTTGTCGGCAACCTGGTGGGCGCCATTCTTTTCCACATAGCAAAGAAGGACAGCTCGGAGGGCGCCAATGAAGAAAACTGACGAATTTGAACGTGCGCTTCTTGACACGGGTGACAACATCAAGCGAGGGCTTGTGACGGTTATAAACAATATGGGGAAGGCGGTTGCTCTGATTGCCGGAGCGGTGGCGATTCTCGTCACCTTTACGGATATTACCATGGCATCCCTCGTGCCAAAGGATTTTCTCCCCCCACTTGCCGCCTTGATTGTATGCTCCTACATTATATACTTTTCTCTTGAGGATGCAGGAGAGGAGCTTGGAAAAAAGACCGAGGAATATATGGAGGCGTGTCAGAAATATAACGCCGCAAGAGAAAAAATCGGAGGCGAGGACATTGATATGCTCCGAGATTTTTGCAGAAGGTATTCCGAGGAAGAGCTTGAGTTCAGAAGAAAAAGCTTTATGCTGACCAAGGGAATCTCCCTTTCCGATATAGAAAAATATAAGGCGGGTGTTCCTATGCCGCGAAGAAAGAGGAAGGAGGTACGACGTGCGCTTTCCTTAAAAGCGGTCAGCCTCACTCCGGGAGCCTTACTCTCACGGGAAAAATGGAGCCGAAAAAGCGAACTTTCAAACCCAGAGAAAAGTAAGCTTGCACTGCTTATTATAAAAATCCTTCCCTCTACCCTTTGTATGATAGTCACGGTTTCCATAATGCTCTCCTTTAAGAGCGATATGACCGCCTCCGACGTTATAAACAGCATTTTCAAGCTTACCGCCCTTCCACTGATTGGCTTCAAGGGATATAGCGCCGGCTATTCCTATTCGAAATGCAATATGTCGCTTTGGCTTGAAACCAAGGCTAATATTCTCACTAAATTCATAGCCGAGAAAGACTCGGTAAAGTCATCCTGCGAGGAGCTTCCCGAAAAGGTGAATCAGACGGTAAATTAACGCAATTCGCTCTTCTGAGAGATGTGATTACACCTCTCGGCGCAGTGGCGCAAAGCGCTCAATGATATACCAGAGAGCAAAAAAAGGAAATGCGGACTCTTCGATGTCGATTTTGACAACGGTTGAGTCCGCATTTTTTAAAAGCCTACGACTTACTCAAGATTGAGTTTTTTCTGAAGAGCGTTTACGTTAAAGAAGAACAGCGCAACGCTTATTGTAACAGACAGCAGTATATTTACCACGAAATAAAGAAGGTCATACAGCCACTCGTTATCGAACAGCGCCACCCAAAGGATATTTTCCGCAAAGGATATAACTGCGCTTTCGATAAATGTCAAAATTACAAAGAACAGGATTGCGCCGAGGATTTTATGCTTTCGCATCTTGAGGGAGCCTAAGGTTATAGAGGTAAATATTATAACAGTTATCTCTATATAATCGAAAAGCCCTACTGTAAGACTTATAAGAATATCCTCAACGGGAAACATTGATAAAAGCATCTCTAAAAACGCAAGCTCAAAGGTGTTTTCCATAATGAACGGATTGAACAGCAAAACAGGAAGCACCAAAGAAATGAAAAAGAGTACTATCATAACGATATTTGACACGCATGACCATATAAACGCCGATATGAGCTTTCCCGAAAAAATCACAGAGGTCTTGACGGGAAGGGACATAGTAAGGTATCCTTCGTCGGTAAATACGGATTTATAATACCTGTATATGGCGAAGAATGAGGATATGGCGCAAAGTGTGCCTATGGCTATAAGCCCTATTATATAGAAGCTCGACACAAGAGAGAATGCCACGTAAAAGCCGTCAAGCTCGTTAAAGCTCAGGGTGAAGAACATCAGAGCGCAACAAATAACGCTTATAATACCCGAGCTTACAAGCATAGGAAAGGCGGTTTTGACAAGGGCACGCAAATCATACTTAATCAGCTTTCCCAGCATCTGAACACCTCCCTGAAATAGGCATCAACGGTTACTCCGAGGCTTGACATAAGTCCCTCCGGAGTTCCGATACAGGATATTTTTCCTTTTTTTAGGAATATAAAGCCGTCCATTATCTTCTCTATATCCGTAATGAGGTGAGTGGATATAATAACCGAAGAGCTCGGATGAAATCTTTTGATTACGGTATTTATAATAAAATCTCTCGCCGCCGGGTCAACTCCGCTTATCGGCTCGTCAAGAAGATAAACTCTCGCCCGTCTTGCCATTACCATAACGAGCTGCACCTTCTCTTTCGTTCCCTTGGATAATGTTTTAATTTTATGCGACCTCTCTACTCTGAGAGCCGAGAGCATTTCCTCCGCAGCCTCTTTTTCAAAATCGGGGAAGAAATCGGCATAAAAATCCATAGCCTCGCCTACGGTAAAATGCTCGGGAATACTGTTTCTCTCGGGCAAGTAGGCAACCATAGCCTTCGTTTTTACTCCAATCTGCTCGCCGCAAACCGTAACTTCGCCCGAATCCTGCCGTAAAAGCCCTGCGGCAATTTTTATAAAGGTAGTTTTACCCGA
>CAJGCM010000055.1 GCA_904501765.1 uncultured Clostridia bacterium
GCTCTTCCCCTACGTCAACGTTCTTCCCTACGTTGAGAGGTTCGAGAAGGTTCTCAACAGTAAAATTCTCGTGCTTCTTATGCACTGGGAGGGTACGGCTCCCTGGGCGCCCCCGATAGTTTGGCCTCCCTTCGGCGGCGATGAGAAGCTTAAGGAGCTTATTGACGCTCTTCACGCAAGAGGCGACGTCTTTGGAGTTTATTGCAGCGGTCTTGGCTGGACTATAAACAGCAAGGTTGCGGAGTACAACACCGAAAAATATTTCAACGATAACAATCTCAAGGCAGAAATGTGCCTCTCTCCCAAGCAGACTCTTCCTTACGGTAGAATAGTTGACTGCATCCGTGACGGCTACGATATGTGTCCCACCAGAGATTTCACTAAAAACGTGGTTGTGGAGCAGGTGGAGAAGATGGTGAATGCGGGAATAGACTACGTTCAGCTTATGGACCAGAACCACGGCGGAACCTCCTATTTCTGTTACAGCAGAGCGCATAACCACCCACCCGTGCCGGGAAAATGGCAGATTGACGCAGTAAAAGAGCTTCTCTCCAAGGCTAATGAAAAGACAGGCAAGGTGCTTCTCGGATGCGAGAGCGCTGCGGCTGAAACCTATATCCCCAACCTTCTTTTCAGCGACAACCGTTTCAATCTCGCTTACAGCATAGGCTACCCCGTTCCCGCTTATTCCTACATATTCCACGAATATTTAAACAACTTCCTCGGAAACCAGGTTTCCACAGACTGGTGGGTTGATGCTGCCCGCTCCCCCGAATCCTTCTATGAAAGACTTGCTTACTCCTTCTGCGCAGGTGATATGCCTACTCTTGTTATCAAGGACAACGGCAAAATAGACTGGAACTGGGGTAAATTCGACAAGAAAAAAGCCGAGCCTGAGCAGGAGCCTATTGAAGAGTTCGTTAAGAATCTTAACTTCTGGCGCCGGGGGGAAACAAAGAAATATCTGCACACGGGTGCTATGGTAAAGCCTATTTCCATTGAGTGCGGCGAATACGTAATGCACAGGCGCGACGGTCGCTCCGACCTCTCGCTCCCCACCGTTCATACTACGGCGTACAAGGCAGCCGACGGCAGCTACGGTCAGTTCCTCGCAACCTACCTTGATACTCCCATGACTGCTAAGATAAACCTTCCCGACGACCGCTACGTCCTCCGTTACAGAAACGGAGATGCGGTGAAGCTTAGCAAGGGCGAGAACGTTATTACCGTTCCTGCGCGCGATGCTCTCCTTATAGAAAAAGCGTAAGACCTCATTATTCGTGTGAGGGGCGAGTAAGCGCCCCTCTGCGGATGCCGTAAAGCAAAAGCAAAGAATTTTGTCAGAAAGCGAGATTATTATGGCTAAGAATATTAAAGAAGTATACCTGATTTTTAAGACACATCTGGATATCGGATACACAGATTACGCAAATACCATAATGAAAACATACTTGGAAAAATTCATTCCCTCGGCTATCAGAGTGGGAAATGAATTGAAGGGTACCGACACGCCTTTCGTCTGGACTGTTGGCTCCTATATGGTTTGGGAAGCTCTCAAGCATGACACCGACGGCAGCGTAGAACAGGCTATCAAGGACGGCATTATTACCTGGCACGGTCTGCCCTTCACCTCTCATACGGAGGTTATGTCAAAGAAGCTCTTTGAGTACGGACTTTCTCTCTCACAGAAGCTTGACGAGAGATTCGGCAAGAAAACCGTTGGCTCTAAGATGACCGACGTTCCCGGTCACACCATCGGAATGGTTCCTCTTATGTGCAAGGCAGGGCTTAAATTCCTTCACATAGGCGTAAACGTGGCAACACCCTGCCCCGAGGTTCCCCCTATTTTCAAATGGCGCCTCGGAGATGATGAGATTATCGTTATGTATGAAAAGAGCTACGGCTCCTGCAGCGAATTCGACGATTTTGCTATCTGCTTCGCTCACACAAACGATAACAACGGCCCCCAGTCCAAAGATGAAATCATTGCGGTTTACGACAAGCTGAAAAAACAGTATCCCGATGCAAAAATTCATGCGTCAACGCTTGATGACGTGGCAGAGCGTGTATGGGAAATCAAGAATTTGCCTATTCTTGAAAAGGAAATCGGTGACTCCTGGATTTACGGAACCGGCTCCGACCCCAAAAAGGTTGCTATGTATCGTGAGCTTCTCCGCTATATCGAAGACAAAGACCTTACCGACGTTGACCTCAGCGACAACCTACTCCTCGTTCCCGAGCATACCTGGGGTATGTGTCTTATGAGATACTATCCCGAGTTTGAAACCTGGGAAAACAAGGACTTCAAGAAGACTGAAGGCTCCTCTATGAGAAAGTATTTCGAGCGCTCCTGGGAAGAGCAGAGAGAATACGTTTACGGCGCAGAAAAGGTCCTTGGCTACACCTGCGAGAAAACCTACTCCGAGCCCGACCTTACGGGTGCCGAGGCTGTTGCTATACCCGAGGACAAAGAAATGCCCTTCGCTATCAGCTGGCAGCTCTTCGATAACACCGATTACACCAGATTCATGCACAAGTACACCACCCTTACAGTTTCCAACGCTTTCTGGGCTATATGGGACTTCTATCGTTACCGTATGCCCGACTCTCACGTAGGCGGCATTTATAACGCTACCGTTACCGAAGCTTACGTGAAGGGCGACGTTGAGATATGGCGCCTTGATTTTGAAGCAGAGGTTAAAGAGCGCTATTCCCTCCCTCACTTCTGGGTTACCAAGGAAGGCGGCAAGTTCGACTTCAGATGGTTTGGCAAGGACTACACCAAGCTCCCCGAGGCTTGCTGGCTCAAGTTCCGCGGCTTCCGCGAGGATAATTGGAAGGTAAGAAAGATGGACAACTGGGTTGAGCCCAAGGATGTCCTCTGCGGCGCTCTCCTTATGGCAACCGACGGTGCGGTTTCAAACGGCGACGTTACCATAAAACCTATCGACTCCCACCTTGTTGCTCCTTTCGGCAGAAGACTTCTCGACTACGATTTCCCCAAGAGCGGCGAGGACCTTTATTTCAACCTCTTCAACAACGTTTACAGCACTAACTTCCCAATTTGGTACAGGGATGACTCAAGATTCAGATTTGAGATTGAGAAGTGCGAGAAATAAAAAAGCAAAAATAACAAAAGGGGCTGTCTCATTAAGAATTCAAGTAAATCAATGCAAAAATATGAAAAACACGGTCAGAATTATATTTTAGCGAATTCTTAATGAGAACAGAACCAGGGGCGAACGGATTTAGAGCGGAAATCCTTGGCTGACGAGCAAGAAGCGTACAAGAGTACGCTGAGCGAGGAAACGAGGATAAAATAAAAAACTTCAATAAAAACGAAGAAAACCGCAGGTTTTCAACCTTGATTTCTTTAGATTTGCATTAAAGAACGACAGAAACACTGTTTTGACAATGATTCTGTCGTTTTTTATTTGGTTCTGCCTAAATGCGACAGCCCCTTTTTACGCAACATTGCAAGCGCTTCTTCAGCATAAAACAATCTCACACGGTTTCCCCACTTTTTTTGCATAATTTATAACTGATAATGTTCCTTTTGACTTTCCGTCCCAAAAAGCAATTACTTTATCCGCATAATCTACGATTTTCTTATTTCTAACAATGGGGGCAGCACGTCCAAACAGATTATATTCAGGCAAGAATTCAGTAAGCTTTATCGCCTTTATTTTTGCATATTCCGAAGCGCAGGTATCTATTCCCTCAGCTCCCCCCGATACTATTTCAGTGACTTCTTCACCAACGTATTTATCAAGTGATACATTTGTCAACCTCCTCGAACCAATAACAGCTAATTTCATATTTCACCTCGCAATTGAACGCATTTTGAACACATAATATGTTTACATTAAACATTTTAACACAAAATAAGCGTAAAGTAAACACATAATAAATTTATTGTGAGGTTTTTATGGCTACAAAAAGTTTATCGATAAGAATCGAAGAAGAAATGTTAGACAAATTGCACGTTGTGGCTGACTACGAAGGAAGAAGCGCTAACAGTCAAATACTTGTACTTATTCGTGACCTTATAGAGTCTTACGAAGCAAAACACGGTGAGATAAAAACCGGAAAAAGATAATTCACAGCTAAAATTCTCAGTAAATCAGCTATGCAAAAATCTGACACGCCCCTGGGGAAACTCTTAAAAAATCATTCAAACAGCACTTAGCCTACCCGGTTGCGGGGTTGACAAAACGCATAAAAGCTTGCATGACGCATTTTGCAAAAAAGAGGCAGAGAAAAAATCTCTGCCTCTTTTCTTTTTATCACGCTTGGTATTAGAGTATTTTAAAACCGTAATCACTAAGCGCCGTTTTGATTTCATCTATATGCTCAAAGTTCCTCGTTTCAAGCAAAAGGTTAAGATAACAGCCGTTAACGTCGGTTCCCTTGTTTGCTCTCTCGTGGTGAACGGATATTACGTTTCCGCCAAGGTCGGCAATAATTCTTGACACGTGCTTAAGCTGTCCCGGCTTATCCATCAGCTCTATCATAAGCTGACAGGTTCTTCCCGACATAAGAAGTCCTCTGTTTATAACCCTTGAAAGTATGGTAACGTCGATATTACCGCCCGAAAGCAGACATACCGCACGCTTTCCCTGCAGGTCGATTTTGCCGAACATAGCCGCCGCAACCGCAACAGCTCCCGCACCCTCGGTGACCAGCTTATGCTGCTCCATAAGGGCAAGGATTGCCGCAGAGATTTCGTCGTCTGTAACGGTGACTATTTCGTCAACGTACTTGTTGCATAACTCATATGTAAGATCCCCGGGCTTTTTAACTGCTATTCCATCGGCAATAGTTGACACGGAAGGCAGCTCCTCAATCTGTCCGTCACGAAGAGAATTCCTCATAGAAGGAGCGCCTGCCGCCTGAACACCGTATACCTTTACGCCGGGATTTATAGCCTTTATGGTGAAAGCTATACCGCTGATAAGACCTCCGCCCCCAACAGGAACGATAACCGCATCAAGCTCGGGAAGCTGCTCCTCAATTTCAAGAGCTATAGTTCCCTGCCCTGCGATAACGTCCTCGTCATTGAATGGGTGAATAAACGAATATCCGTATTCGTCACGAAGCTCAATGGCTTTTTTATATGCATCGTCATATACGCCCTCGACGAGGCACACCTCGGCGCCATAACTCTTAGTTGCCTCAATTTTGGATATTGGAGCGCCGTCAGGAAGGCATATTACAGCTTTTATTCCATTCTTCTGCGCAGCGAGGGCGACCCCCTGCGCATGGTTGCCGGCAGAACAGGCAATAACGCCCTTTTTCTTCTCCTCGGCGGTGAGCCGTGTCATTTTATAATAGGAGCCGCGGACCTTGAAGGAGCCTGTTATCTGTAAATTTTCAGTCTTCAGGTAAAGCTCTACTCCCGGCTTTAATTTCGGCGCATAAACGAGGTCTGTTTTTCTAACCACCTCACGCAATGCGTTACTTGCTCGGTAAACGTTATCTAATGAAAGCATAATATTTCACACTCTTTCAATTTTATAAAAGGCTTTTAATAAATTGCTCGGCGCATCTCGGCGAGCGGCTTCCTCTGCGAAGGGCAAAAGCCTCTGCCCGTGTATCAAGCTCCTCGGTTTGTTCGATGCCGAATCTTGCGGCAAGCTCGTGTACTATTTCAAGGTACAGATTCTTGCTCGGTCTTTGGAACAGCACCACAAGCCCGAATCTCTCGGAGAGCGAGAGAATCTCCTGCATCGTGTCGTTGCGGTGAACGTCGTCTCCGTCCCTGTCTCCAAAGGATTCTTTGATAATGTGTCTGCGGTTTGAGGTAGCGTAAATAACCGAATTTTCGGCTCTTGCCGAGGCTGAACCTTCAAGAGCAGCCTTCAGCATGCTGAAGCTGTCGTCATTCTGATTGAAGGAAAGGTCGTCTATGAAAATAATGAACTTAAGAGGATTTTCACTTATTCTGCCCATAACGTAAGGGAGGTAGCAAAGCTGGTCCTTCCTCAGCTCAATTAAGCGAAGCCCTCTGTCGAAGAATTCATTTACAACAGCCTTGACTGTTGAGGATTTTCCCGTTCCCGCATCGCCGCACAGAAGGGCGTTTGCCGCAGGCTTCCCTTCAAGGAAGGCTTCGGTGTTTCTTATAATCCTGCATCTTTCCTCACGGTAGCCGACAAAGTCGCAAATCCTGGTTTTATCAGCGCTTACAATAGGAACAAGCTCACGCTCGTCATTCAGCCTGAACATAGGATAGGAAGCAAAAACACCGTACCCGTGTCGTGAAATATCGTAAATTCTGGCAAGGTACTCCACCTCAAGCGGTCGGCGTGAGGACGTAAAAGGCGAAAGATACTCTTCTCCGACAAGCTCACAGAAATCCATAGGGGTAAGAGCCGCAATATCTTCAAAAACCGCTAATTCACGGGAAAGCGCCGCCTTTACGTTTTCGTCAGGTGCCACTCCCTTCGCCATAGCCTTTACGTATGCATTCTCGTCCTCAAAAACGTATCTGAAAACCAGGTCGGTCAAGGAAAGACCCGAATTGTATATCTCGTAAACGAACGCTCCGTATGCGTTTATTTTATCAGTCTTACTCTCTGCCAAACATAGCTCGGCAAAGCGACAAAACACAGGCTTTTTTAACACGCCCCTCAAGAGGCTGGTCATACAGAGGTTATAATAAAGCTTTTTTAAATCCTTCATAAAAGCCTCTCATCAAAGCATTTCAATTATTTTATCGGTAATTTCGGTTGTGGTAAGCGCCTCTTTTCCGTGAGCGAGGTCGGCAGTTCTATACCCTGCGAGGAGCACCTTATCCACTGCGGAAACGATAGCCTCGCTTTCCTTTGCAAGACCAAAGGAATAAAGGAGCATCATTGCCGCAGAGAGTATTGTAGCTATGGGGTTTGCCTTGTTCTGCCCCGCAATATCGGGGGCGGAGCCGTGTATAGGCTCGTAAAGTCCAAGACTCGAGTCGTTAAGAGATGCGGATGGAAGCATACCGATAGAGCCGGTTATCTGCGACGCCTCGTCGGAGAGAATATCTCCGAACATATTGGAGGTAACTATTACGTCAAACTGAGAGGGGCATCTTACAAGCTGCATTGCCGCATTGTCAACCAGCATATTGGAATACTCCACCTCAGGATAAAGGGTTGCTGTTTCAGCGACAATTTTTCTCCAAAGACGTGAGGTTTCAAGAACGTTAGCCTTATCTATGCTGACGAGCCTTTTGCCTCTCTTCATAGCGCACTCAAAGGCAACCTTAACTATCCTCTCTATTTCCATTCGGCTGTATGACTCGGTGTCGTAAGCCTCCTCACCCCATTTACCCTCGCGCATACCTCGCTCTCCAAAGTAGATACCGCCCGTAAGCTCTCTGACAATCATTATGTCAAAGCCCTCTGCCACAATATCCTCACGAAGCGGGCATTCTCCCGCAAGGGCGGGATAAAGCTTTGCCGGACGCAAATTGGTAAACAGATTCATAGCCGCTCTTATGCCGAGAAGAGCCTTCTCCGGGCGAAGATGCCCGGGGAGCGTGTCCCATTTCGGGCCGCCAACGGCGCCGAGGAGCACACTGTCCGAGGCAAGACAACCCGCAACGGTTTCCTCGGGGAGAGGTATGCCGTATTTATCAATAGCGGCGCCGCCTATGTCGTAGGGGGTAAACTTAAAGCTATGCCCGTATTTTTCACCCACAGCCTCTAATACTCTGACTGCGCTATCCACGATTTCCGGGCCTATCCCGTCGCCTTTAAGAAGAGCTATATTAAAATTCATTTGAGTTTCTCCTTATTTCACGTATCCTTTGCGTATGGATTCTATAAGACCGCCCGCAGTAATAATTTTCTGTATAAATTCTGGGAATGGCTTGGTTTCAAAGCTCTCGCCCGTGGTTCTGTTATAGATAACGCCCAAATCGAGATCTACCTCAACCTCGTCCCCCTCGTTTATTCCGTCGGGGGCGTCCTCGCTCTCAAGTATGGCAAGTCCTATGTTTATAGAGTTGCGGTAGAATATTCTTGCAAAGCTTTTGGCTATAACAAGAGATATGCCGCTCGCCTTTATAGCTATAGGAGCGTGCTCACGTGAGGAGCCGCAGCCGAAGTTTGCTCCGGCTATCATTATATCACCCACCTTAACCTTTTTCACGAAATCCTTATCTATATCCTCCATACAGTGAGAGGCAAGCTCGGATTTATCTATGGTGTTAAGGTATCTTGCAGGAATGATAACGTCCGTATCAACGTTATCACCGTATTTAATTGCGCATCCTTTGAATTTCATATCGGCACCTCAATTCATAACGTTTTTGGGGTCGGCAATTTTTCCTGCTATGGCAGATGCCGCCGCAACTGCGGGGCTGGCAAGATAAACCTCCGAGGTAACGTGTCCCATTCTTCCAACGAAATTACGGTTGGTTGTAGCCACAGCACGCTCTCCCTCTGCAAGAATACCCATATATCCGCCGAGGCAGGGTCCGCAGGTAGGCGTGGAAACCACGCATCCCGCTTCTATGAATATCTTAAGAAGTCCGTTTTCCATAGCCTTAAGGTATATATCCTGGGTTGCGGGGATAATTATCGCCCTTACGTTCTTCGCAACCTGTCTTCCCTTCAGAATTTCGGCAGCCTCCGCAAGGTCCTTATAGTGCCCGTTGGTGCAGGAGCCTATCACAACCTGGTCTATTCTGACATCACCTATCTCGTCGAAGGTTTTCGTGTTTTCGGGAAGGTGCGGGAACGCCACGGTGGACTTTATTTCGGATAAATCAATATCGTAAACCGCATCGTATTCGGCGTCAGCATCAGCTTCAAAAACAAGAGGCTCCCTGTCACACCTGCCCTTTACATATTCAAGAGTTTCCTCATCGACGGGGAATATTCCGTTCTTAGCCCCCGCCTCAATAGCCATATTAGAAATCGTGAGTCTATCATACACGGTAAGGGACTTAACGCCCTCTCCCGCAAATTCCATAGACTTATACAAGGCGCCGTCTACCCCAATCATTCCTATGATATGAAGAATTACGTCCTTACCGGATACGTATTTGTTAAGTCTGCCGGTCAGGTTGAATTTTATAGCCGAGGGAACCTTGAACCAAGCCTTTCCCGTAGCCATTCCGCAAGCCATATCCGTGGAGCCGACGCCTGTGGAAAATGCTCCTAAGGCTCCGTAGGTGCAGGTGTGAGAGTCAGCCCCGATTACGACGTCACCGGGGATAACAAGCCCCGCCTCCGGCAGAAGAGCGTGTTCAATACCCATTCTTCCTACGTCGAAGAAATTGACAATCTCCTCCCTCTCGCAGAAGTCACGGCACATCTTACACTGAGCGGCAGCCTTGATATCCTTATTAGGCGCAAAATGGTCCATAACCATCGTCACCTTCTCTTTATCAAAAACTCCCGAAGCTCCTATTTTTTCGTACTCTCTTATAGCAACGGGAGAGGTTATGTCGTTGCCGAGCACACGGTCAACACTGACAAGCACAAGCTGACCCGCCTCTACCGAATCAAGCCCTGCATGGTGCGCTAAAATTTTCTGAGTCATTGTCATTGACATTTTTTGCCCTCCTCTATACCGCTCTTATGCTTCTATTGAAGCAAGATAATCTATACAGCGGCGCGCCTCCTCAGGTCCCGAAGGATTTAAATCCTCCGACTCCACCACCATAGTAACGCCGTTTTTAATCGCCCATTTTCTTACCTGAGCGCAGGGTACACCCCCAAGCCCTATCGACCTGCCCTCCGCCTCTCTTACAGAGTTTTCAAAGGTGCCATCTGAGGTAGCGGTAATACCGTCTTTAAGATGTATGAGCCTTATTCTTTCCTTGTTTGCTTCAAGGTATTTTACAGGGTCAATTCCTGCATTTGCAAGCCAGAAGACGTCAATTTCAAGGTCCACCGAGGTAAGCTTTATAAGCTCCTCCTCAATCACCTTTCCGTAAGGAGTTTTATAAAACTCAAAGGAGTGATTGTGATAGCCAAGACGGATACCCTCCTCGGCAAGCCTCATAGCCGCCTCGTTTATTGCCGCTATATTGGCGTAATATTCGTCCTTGGTATCCCAGTCTGCTATGGGGATTATTATGTTTTTGCAGCCGATTGCTTTATGGAACGCCACAGTTTCCTCTATTTTTTCCTCGCAAAGCTCAGAAAGAAGAGTATGCGTGCCAACAGCGCTCAGACCAAATTCCTCAAGCCACCCCTTCACATCCTCTGCGGAATTTCCAAAAAAGCCCGCAAATTCAACGTATTTATATCCCATCTCCGAGACGAGCCTCAGAGCTTCCTTAAGGTCCCCTTCCGCAACGTCCCTTACACTGTAAAGTTGAATTCCGTATTTCGTCATAAAAATCTCCGATTATCTGTTTATTATAGCGCCCTTATCCGCCGAACTTACCATAGCCGAATAGCGCTTGAGATAGCCCGTAATATCGGTTTTTCTCTTTATAGGCATTTCCGCGCGTCTTGCTTCAAGCTCCTCCTTTGGAACCTTGAGCTCTATTCTGTACTCGGGAATATTTATGGAAATAATATCTCCGTCCTTAACGTAAGCGATAAGTCCTCCGCTTACAGCCTCGGGAGATACGTGTCCGATTGACGCTCCTCGGGTTGCCCCGGAAAATCTTCCGTCGGTAATCAAGGCGACGTCCTTATCAAGTCCCATTCCTGCGATAGCAGAGGTGGGGGAGAGCATTTCTCTCATACCGGGTCCTCCCGCAGGGCCTTCGTAGCGGATAACCACAACGTCACCCTTAACAATCTTTCCGGCATAAATTGCGGCTATTGCCTCCTCCTCGCTCTCGTAAACCTTTGCAGGTCCCTCGTGAACCAGCATTTCGGGAGCTACTGCGCTGCGCTTAACAACGCAGCCGTCGGGAGCAAGATTGCCACGAAGCACGGCGATTCCGCCGGTTTTACTGTAAGGATTTGACACGGGTCTTATGACCTCCTGGTCAAAATTCCTTGCGTTCTTTATATTTTCAGCCATAGTCTTACCCGTGCAGGTCATAACCGAGGTGTCTATAAGACCCATATCCTCAAGCTCCTTCAGCACGGCGTATACGCCGCCCGCCTCGTTAAGGTCCTCCATATACGTAGGCCCTGCGGGGGCAAGGTGACAAAGGTTAGGCGTTCTTTCGCTTATTTCATTAACCATATCAAGGTTAAACTCCACCCCACATTCGTTTGCGATTGCGGGAAGGTGAAGCATACTGTTCGTTGAGCATCCGAGGGCCATATCCGCCGTTATTGCGTTTCTTATGGCTGCCGCAGTCATTATATCACGGGGGCGTATATTCTTACGCACAAGCTCCATAATCTGCATACCTGCGTGCTTCGCAAGCTCAATTCTTGCGGAATAAACGGCGGGAATAGTACCGTTACCCTCAAGTCCCATTCCGAGAACCTCAGTAAGACAGTTCATAGAATTTGCCGTATACATACCCGAGCAGGAGCCGCAGGTAGGGCAAACCTTCTTTTCAAATTCGCAAAGCTCGCACTCGTCAATCTTTCCTGCAGAATAAGCGCCCACAGCCTCAAACATACTGGATAAGCTTCTCTTCTTTCCGCCGACACGCCCTGCGAGCATAGGGCCGCCGCTTACAAAAACCGTAGGAATATTCAGCCTTGCCGCCGCCATAAGAAGTCCGGGAACGTTCTTATCACAGTTAGGTATCATAACAAGACCGTCAAAGCCGTGAGCCATAACCATAGCCTCGGTTGAGTCGGCTATCAAATCACGGGTGACGAGGGAATATTTCATACCCACGTGTCCCATAGCAATACCGTCACACACGGTAATTGCGGGGAACATAATAGGAGTTCCTCCCGCCATAGCAACACCCATTTTTACTGCCTGGGTTATCTTGTCAAGATTTATATGCCCCGGGACAATCTCGTTATAGGAGCTTACAATTCCGATAAGCGGTCTTGCCATTTCCTCCTCGGTATAGCCCAGCGCATGATAAAGAGAGCGGTGGGGCGCATTATTAAAGCCGTCTACGATTTTTTCCTTAATCATTTTTCTTCTCCCAAATAAAAGTACCCTTTTCACAAAAACAAATCTGCCTCCCCTCGGGGCGCAGGGTGTACCCTGCCCCGAGGGTAATGGCGAAAAACCAAAGGGTATAAAAGTTTTATATCAGCTTTCTCAAAGAAAAAATTAGTTGTTTATGAACTTTTCCTCGTCAGCCCAGCTGTAAAGCTTTCTGATATCCTTACCTACAA
>CAJGCM010000056.1 GCA_904501765.1 uncultured Clostridia bacterium
TTGACCTTTACAACCTTGGTCTTCTTGAACATAGCTTCAACCGCTGCGGCAATCTCTGCCTTGGTAGCGTCAGACTTTACTTCAAAGCTGTAACGCTTGGATGCGGTGCCGTCCATGCTCTTTTCGGTGATAAGAGGTCTTACAATGATATCTGCATAAGATTTCATCTTGCATATACCTCCTCGATTTTCTCAACGGCTTCCTTTGCTACAACGAGAGTGTCGCAGTTAAGGATGTCGTATACGTTAAGTGTATTGTACTGAGTTGTTACTACACCTTCAATGTTAGCGCAGCTCTTGATTACAAAGCCGTTTACCTCAGGGAGAACGATAAGAGTCTTCTTAGCTGCTCCGAGAGCCTCAAGCATTGCTACCATAGCCTTGGTCTTGTACTCGGTTGCAGTGATTGTATCAACTACTACCATGTTGCCGTCTGCTACCTTAGAGGAAAGAGCGCTGAACATTGCAGCTCTCTTTGTCTGCTTGTTGAGGTGTATGCGATAGCTGCGGGGCTTGGGGCCGAGAGCTACGCCGCCGTGTGTCCACTGAGGAGCTCTTGTGCTACCCTGTCTTGCGTGACCGGTGCCCTTCTGCTTCCAGGGCTTCTTACCGCCGCCGGATACTTCGGTGCGGGTAAGTGTGGACTGTGTTCCCTGTCTTTGATTGAGCAAATATGCTCTTACTGCGGTATGGAGGACTGCTGCATTCACTTCTGCGCCGAATACCTTTTCAGACAAAGTGATTTCGCCTACTTCCTTGCCCGCCATATCTACTACTTTCATATTAGGCATTGTGATTTCCTCCTTCCGTTATGCTTTAACCGAGTCGCGGATGAATACGATGCCGCCCTTAGCGCCGGGCACTGCACCCTTCACTGCGATCAGATTCTTTTCCGCATCAATCTTAACTACTACGAGATTAAGAATTGTAACCTGCTCGTTACCGTACTGACCGGGCATCTTCTTATTCTTGAAGATTCTCGCAGGGTCAATAACGCCCATAGAACCGGGCTGACGGTGAATAGGACCTGTACCATGAGTCATTCTAAGGATGTGGTGTCCCCATCTCTTTACGCATCCTGTGTAGCCGCGACCCTTTGTGATACCTGTGATGTCGACCTTCTCGCCTGCGGCGAAGGTTTCGACGGTTACCACGGATCCTGCCTCGTATGCGGAGCAATCGTCAAGTCTGAATTCCTTGAGATGCTTCTTGGGTGTGAGTCCTGCCTTCTTAAGGTGACCCATCTCTGCTTTTGTGAGGAGCTTTTCCTTAGTGTCCTCGTATGCAAGCTGAATTGCTGCATAGCCGTCTGTTTCAACGGTCTTCTTCTGTGCTACCGCGCAAGGACCTGCTTCAATCAGGGTTACGGGTATTACGTTGCCTTTTTCGTCGAAGATCTGAGTCATACCCAGCTTCTTACCGATAATGCCTTTTTTCATTTTTTCCTCCATTAGTTATTGGTTGACAAGTTTGAATTTTCGCTTACGCGACATGCCAACGTGACCAAAGGTCTGTTTTTCGGGGCTTGAAGTTCCCCTCGGTTTTCACCGAATTAAGCCTTGATTTCAATCTCAACGCCTGCAGGAAGCTCGATGCTCATAAGAGCCTCAATTGTCTTCTGCGAGGGATTGATGATGTCAACAAGTCTTTTGTGAGTGCGCATTTCGAACTGCTCGCGGCTGTCCTTATACTTGTGTACCGCTCTAAGGATTGTTACAATCTCCTTGTCGGTAGGAAGCGGAATGGGACCACTCACCTTGCTTCCGTTTCTCTTAGCTACGTCCACAACCTTTGCCGCTGCGGCGTCAATTATAGCGGAATCATAGCTCTTGAGTCTTACTCTGATTTTTCCCTGTGCCATTTTGTTTTCCTCCTTCTTAATTACTGCTCGCCGTTTTAAGAAGGGCGTTTGAGGTTTCACACTGCTCCGGGTGTTTCTTCCGCACCCCTTGAAAAACGATTCGAATACCATATACCGCAGTGTGGTATAACGAACCGAAAATGCTAAAGCAGCATTCTTGCTCCGCCCGGTTAAATATCGGACATACTCCACGGAAATTCCCTGCCTCAAAGGGCAGCCACCTCCCGCTTCAACGCATATCAAGCTCATTTATTATACACTATTAAATAAAGAATTTCAATAGAATTTTCAAAAAAAGGAAATTATTTTTCGTAGAAATATAGAGATTTTGCGACGTATTTTTTGTGCAACATTAACAAAAATTAACTTTGTGGTAAAAATTATCACCTCTCAAATTATTTTTTTACCATAATCTCCGTTTATTTACAATTTATTAACATTTATATAGTAAAATAATTACAAAATCCTAATCAAAAGCGTTTTTTTGCTTTCCGCCGGCACTCCAAAAAATGCCTGAGGAACCGCTTTTTTAACCCCGAAATTTATTTCTTTTTATTTCTTATATAATAAATGAAGGAAAAATCACAAAAATGAACAGTAAAGCTAACAAATTGAAGCTGTATTTGCCTATTGCGCTGGCGGCAATTTTTATTACAGCAACACTAAGGTGCATCGCCTGTCTTATTAATCTCAACTACAAGACGGGGTATTTTGAAGAAAAAATTCTTATAAACATTGCTGGTTATCTGACGGTAGGATTCTGCATCCTGTTTCTGACCTACCCCTTCGTTACCGAGAGAGGAAAGAAGCTGGTAGCGCAGTTTGCTTCACCGCAGGCATACGTTCCCACGGGGCTTGTTGCGGTATCGCTGGTATTTTTATCCTTCAACCTTTTGATAAGCTCTGCGGCAAAGGGTGGTTCGTCAATATCCTCCGCTCTGGCAGTCGTGCTTGGGTTATTGGGGCTTGTATCAATCGGATATTTTGTTCTCAACGCTTTTATTACCTCGCCTCCATCCTCCATAAGGGCCGCCTTCGGCATATGCACCGTGGCATTTCTTGCGCTCTATGCGGCTTTTCTTTATTTCGATACGGCGGCGCCTCTCAATGCGCCTAACAAGATAGTTGACCAGATGGCGTTTCTTTTGTCAGCCCTCTTCTTCCTTTACGAAACGAGGATTTCTCTTTGCCGAGGCAAATGGAGCTTATATTCCACCTTCGGTATGATAGCCGCAACTCTTTGCGCTTATTCCTCGATTCCTTCTTTGATTACGTATATCGTGAAAGGAAACACTATTTCAAACAGCGTATACGAAAGCTTATTTATATTCACTGCATTCATTTTCATAACCTCAAGACTTATAATGTCGCTTGGCTACAACGAGGACCGAGAGCACGAATGCGTTACCCTTATGAGGGCGCATATTGAGAAGCGTCAGGAAGAAATTGACGAAAATGAAAGCGTACGCAAGCAAGCTTACCTTGAGATGCTCGGAAAGCTCTCCGCCGACGAGGAGGAATTTGAAGAGGAAATATACGAGGAAATCTCAATACCGGAGGAGGCTTACCCCGAAGAGCTTGAAGGTGAGAGCGATATAACGGAAAATTATGACTGAAAACCTAAAGGAACGGTTATTACATTATGAAAAAAATTCTCGTCGTTGACGGTAACAGTATTATCAACAGAGCCTTTTACGGCGTAAGGCCGCTCACCACGAAAAGCGGCAAAAACACAAATGCCATATTCGGAATGATAAATATCATAACAAAGCAGCTTGACAGTATAAAACCGGACTATGCCGTGGTTGCCTTTGACCGCAAGGAGCCTACCTTCAGGCACCTTATGTACTCCGACTATAAGGCGGGCAGGCACCCTACTCCCGACGAATTAAGAGAGCAATTTCCCGATGCGAAGGAATGCCTTTCCTTTATGGGCTTTAACGTAATGGAGATAGCGGGATTTGAAGCCGACGATATACAGGGAACTGTTGCTTATTTTGCCAAAGGTGACCCTGACATAAAAAGCTATATACTTTCAGGCGACAGGGACCTTTTGCAGCTTATAGACGATAACATTACGGTGCTTCTCGCCACCAATAACGACACGAAGGCTATGGGGCGTGAGGAATTCCGAGAAAAATACGGAATCACCCCGGAGCTTTTCGTTGAAATGAAGGCGCTTATGGGGGACTCCTCGGATAACATTCCCGGTGTTCGGGGTATTGGCGAAAAGACCGCCGCTACGCTTATCGGAGATTTCGGAACTCTTGAGGCGATTTACGAAAATATAGAGGACCCGAGGATTACAAAAAGCGTACGCACAAAGCTTATCGAGGGGCGCGACTGTGCATTCTTATCAAGGGAATTATCCCGCATAAAAACCGACACGCCCATAGGTGTTTCTCTTGACGAGCTTAAATATAAGGGCTTTGACTACCCCTCCCTTTATAAGAAATTTACAGAGCTTGAGCTGAACTCCTTTATAACTAAATTCAAAATTACCGAGCATATTGACACGTCGGATTTTGAAAAGTCCGAATGTCAAAAAGAGGGACAAGACCTTTTTGAAAAAGAGGAAAAAGCCGAGGAGAAGTGTAATAACAGCCACATAAACCCATACACGGGGTGCGAGATAGAGAAAATCGCCTTGACCTATGACGAGGAAAACATATATGTATACAACGGAAGCGAGAGCTTCTCATACAGCATTGGCTCTGTCGAATGCGGCGCTATTTTCAGCAGTGGAAAAGGCATCGTTTGCTATGAAGGAAAGGCACTTTGGCACCTACTTTCAAGACACGGGGTCAGACTTAGCGGCGGAACAAAGCTTCTTGACTTGGCTCTTTACGCATACGTTCTTAACCCCGGCGGCGGAAATTCAACAATCCCCTCATTAGCTTCTATGTTCCTCGGCGAGGTGGTGCTTGAGGACGGAATTACCCCCGAGCTGCTTTTAAGACTTGAAGCTGCTATGCTAAAGAAGGTTGCCGAGGACGGAGCTATGGAGGTCCTTTGGGAGCTTGAAATTCCCTTGCTGCCAATTCTTGCTGAGATTGAAGAAAACGGCTTTAAAATTGACACGGATGGTATGCTTGAGTATGCAGATGCCCTTGACGAGCTTGCTCACGACCTTCAGGAGCGCATTTACGTTCAGGCTCTCGGCGAGTTCAACATAAACTCCCCGAAGCAGCTTGGCGAGGTGCTTTACGTAAGGCTGGGGCTTCCCTGCAAAAAGAAGAAAAACAAGAACGGTTTTTCTACCGATGCCGAAACGCTTGAAGAGCTGAGGCAATACTCACCTATTATAGACGACATTCTCGAATACAGACAGGTAACGAAGCTACACGGAACCTATGCGGCGCAGCTCCCAAAGCTGGTTGACGGTGAGGGCAGAATTCACACGGAATTCAAGCAGACCCTTACCGCTACCGGCAGGCTTTCAAGCGCAGAGCCGAACCTGCAAAACATTCCCATAAGAACGAGAATGGGAAGGCAAATGAGAAAATATTTTATCTCCGACGAAGGTCACAGCCTTGTAGATGCCGACTATTCTCAGATTGAGCTTCGTTTGCTGGCTCATATTTCCGACGACTACAATATGAAAGAGGCATTCATTAGCGGCGCGGATATTCACAGAAAGACTGCGGCTGCTGTTTTCGGTGTTCCTGAAGAATCGGTCAACGAGGAAATGCGAAAGAGAGCTAAAGCCGTTAACTTTGGAATAGTTTACGGCATCAGCGGCTTCTCTTTGGCGAAGGATATAGGAACCAGCGTGACCGAGGCCAACAAGTATATCAAGAGCTACCTTTTGAACTACCCCTTTACCGACGCATATCTTGAAAAAGTCCCAGAGGAAGCAAAAGCCCTTGGATATACCACCACTCTTATGGGCAGGCGCAGATATATCCCCGAGCTTAATTCTTCAAACGGCGCTCTCAGAGCCTTCGGAAAGAGGGTAGCAATGAATGCGCCTATTCAGGGTACGGCAGCCGACGTTATGAAGCTGGCTATGATAAAGGTTTGGCAGAGGCTGAAGGCTGACGCACCGAAGGCAAAAATCGTTATGCAGGTGCACGACGAGCTTGTGGTTGAGTGTCCCGATTCCGACGTAGAGCTTGTGAAGGCTATTCTCACCGAGGAAATGACCGACGTTATAAATCTTTCCGTTCCGCTCCCCGCCGAGGTTAGCTCAGGTAAAAACTGGTTAGAGCAGAATTAATTCTTCATTTTTTCGCTTGCCTTATGAGCATAGGCAAAAAAATGCTAAAAGCAAAGCAAGGCTTCAACTCCCAGAGAAAAGCCTTGCTTTTTTGTTTGGCGAATAGTCGGAGGCAGGAGAGGTGACTGACTCAAAGAAGAGAAGCTTATAGCAGGCTCTCCGCCGTTAGAAAAAAGCACCGCCGGTGAGGAGCAGTTCCCCTGCCAAAAGCGGTGCTTTCTTATGTAAAAATCGTTTTTGTTATATTTTAGCTTGAAAATTTCTCGGTTTATGTTTATTTTTTTATAGTTTTACCAAAGATATAAGGAGCTTTTCCCTGCGTTTCTGTTTTCAAGGCGAACGTATAGCCTGACTTAGGATTCGAGTGCCCTAACTCCTGCCAATCGGCGGTGGTGATAGCGAGCATTTCCAAATTCTTGCCAAAAAATCCGCAGCTCGAGGGTATGGGAACGGGGGTTTCTATATATCCGCATATTTTCATATCGCGAGTGTCGATTTTAGCTATATGCCCTTTACCCCAGCAGGCAGCATAAATCACCTCTGAGGTGTCTATGGTAAAGCCGTCCACCCCATCTACAAGGCAGCTTCTGCCTGTATATGATATGCTTCCTGTTGATATATCAAAATCGTATTCCTTTATTATATGAGTGTCGCTGTCGGTGTGGTAAAATTTCTTGCCGTCAGAGGACCAATCCATTCCGTTTGACAGAATAAGTCCGTCAAGAAGAACAGTCAATTCACCGTCACTGTCAAGACGGTAGAGCTTGCCGTCCAAGTCATCTCCCTCCCCTGATCTACGAGAGCTTTGAGTGCCGAAATAAAATCTTCCGTCAGGACCTACCTTGCCGTCGTTGCCTCGCCTCACATGGCAAAGCAGCTCCATGCTCCCGCTTCTCTCGTCGAGGAGAAAAACGCCGTCATAGCTCGAAATCAAAATTTTGCCGTCCTCGCAAAAGGCTATCGCCGAAGCTCCATGCGCAAGGGAAATCCTCCTCGGCTCGCTGCCGTCAGGATTCACCGAGCAAATCTCCTTTGCTTTCACCGGATTTACAAAATACAGCCGCCCGTCGCTCTCGCGCCATATAGGCCCCTCTCCTATTATGCAGTTATGCTTAAAAATCTCAATCATTTCTTATGCCTCGCCCATTAAAAATTCTCCGCCGGGTAAGCCAAACCCATTTTCTCCCCAAGAGAAGCTTTTTGCATATTTATCAATAACCCTCCCCCACAGAGTCTACGGTAAGCAATTTCCTTTTGTTAAAACACAAAAAGGCAAAAAAACGTACGGTTTTTGCGCAAAAAACGCCTATACGTCTGCATGCTTTTCTATCAAAATGCAGACTTTCCCTTTCCGCCATGCTTTTTATACATTCCGATGGGAGCTGTTCAAAAACGCCGCTTCAGCTCATCTGATTGCCGAATATTATGGTAACACAAAACAGAAAAATTTGCAATAGTGACTTGCAAATAACTTCCCTTTCGTTTTCACACATATAACTTATCCGTTCTTGATGCCGGCTTACATAAGACTCACGGATAGCAAATAAAATATTGGGTTCAGGCATCTCTGTAAGCTTGCCGATAAGGATAACGTTTTTTATAGATAAAGCACCATTAGACCAATTTGTACTAATGGTGCTTTTATAAGTTTTATGCCGCCTTCGGCTGCACTTGGCTTTCTGCCGCAGATAGCATATTCTCAATGAAAATTCCATACCCCTCGGTCGGGCTACACATAATCAAGCGAAGCGAGTCGACAAGAAACGCTTGTCAGCAGGCGAGCGCAGATTGCTCTGCGGTGGCTCGTCTTATGACGAGCAGGGTGCAAAGCACCAAGCGGTAACGCTTGCACCGCAAAGGAGTGTGGTCAAGAAGGGACAACAAAATTTAATGGAAATTTTATCAAATTTATTTTTTAGGTTGACAATATCCTAAAATTTGTGTATAATAATATACGAGGTTCGAATCTGTCTGCTTGCAAGCAAGTTCGAACGAATATATTTCAAGAAGCGCACAAAATCGACAGATTTTTGTAACAATGCCGAAGGCATTGCGGTAAAATTCAGTTTTGAATTTTACCTTGTGCGGATTATAATACTGTAATCTCAATAAGGAGGTATTCAAAATGAATTTAAACACAAACCAAATCGTTTCGATTTCCGAAGCGAATCAGAATTTTTCCCGTGTGGCAAGAATGACCGACAAGCACGGTGAGCTTTATATTTTTAAGAACAATAAACCCAAATATAAACTGGTGGATATCGAGCAAGACACCACGATAGAAATGAGCGACGATGAGAAGATCGACTTTGTGGCGGCGCGTATATTAAAGCTTTACCGCCCTGCATTTGAGGAGCTTGCAAAATGATAATCAAGGCAATTCGTATCCGGGAGCTTGCTCACAAGGACGAATGCCGCTGATTGCTCCTCGGCTACACGGCAACGCCGTGTGAAGTGCGAAGCACCAAGGGCGCCAAGCGCACTTGCGCCGAAAAGGAGTATAAAATTTAGTCAGGAATCTAAGAGGTCGAATATATGATAAAATTTTCAGAAGAAAAGGTGCTGCTTCTGCACAAGCTCATTACCGAGGAAACAGGCGGCGACCCGAACGTGCGCGATATTGCGCTTCTCAACAGCGCACTTGAATCGGCGTTTGCTACCTTTGACGGAAAAGAATTGTATCCCACTAAACAGGAAAAGGGAGCGCGTATCGGCTTTTCCTTGATTTCCAATCACGCATTTGTTGACGGAAACAAGAGGATCGGAATGTACGTTCTTCTCACGTTTCTTGAAACTAATGGCATCAAGCTTCGCCCTACCAACGCCGAGGTTGCACGTGTCGGTCTTGCTGTGGCAGCAGGGGAAATGAAATACGAAGAGCTTCTTGATTGGATTTTGGAGAATGAAAAATGAAAAACAAGGCAATATCAAACCATTTCGGAATGATATTGCCTTTTTCATTCAATTCTGCATTATGAATTCTGCATTTTGCATTATTTTTACGCTGCTTTGGGTATTACTTGATTTTGTGCGGCAGAGAGCATATTTTCTATGAATATTCCGTATCCTTCCGTAGGATTTGCTACCATAACATGAGTCACAGCGCCGATAAGCTTGCCGTCTTGGATTATGGGGCTGCCAGACATTCCTCTTACAATACCCCCGGTGAGGGCTATAAGAGTATCGTCGGTTACCTTTATGCGGAAGCATTTGGAGCCGTCCGCGGTTCGGTCAATGTTTTCTATGCTTACCTTGAAGCTTGCGCTTTTTCCGTTTTTAACTGTGGAAATAATAGTCGCCTCGCCTTCCCTGACCTCCGCTCGGCTTCCTACCCTCATTGGCGCTGAAAGATTGCCGTTCTCCATGACGCCATCAGATAATCTTCCGAAAACTCCGCACTCGGTATTCTTATAAATTACGCCAAGCCGCTTCTCCATAAGGACTCCCCGTAGCTCGCCGGGCTTCCCTGATTCGCCTTTTATTGCGCCGCCTAAAACCACGCTGGTTGCAATCCCGCTCTTCATTGGAAGGGGTAATGCGCTGCCCGTGTCACAAATACCGTGACCAAGACCGCCAAAGGCGCCTGTTTTCGGGTCTATATAGGTTATGGTTCCGATTCCCGCCGTGCCATCGGTTAAGAGGACTCCGAGCTGATAATCGTCGCCTACCCTTATAGGCTTCGTGTATATTTTTATTCTTTTGCCCGAGCGCTCAACGTCGAGAAGTATCTCCTCGCCATCGCTGCCTCGGATTGCCTCCTTAACCTCTTCTACCGAAAAAACCTCCTCGCCGGATACCTTTATTATTTTATCCTCGGGCATCAGTCCGCTCTCGTCGGATTTAGACGATGCCTTCACCACTCGGACTCCCGAGGCGCAAATTTTAACCCCGAAGGCTTCCCCTCCGGGGCATAATAAAAGCTCTTCCTCTGAAGATTTGTTTTTCCTTGAAAAGAGGTCCTTTATTCTGAAATCTATCTCAAAGGTCCCGCCTGTCTGCCAGGAGCTGCCTGCCTCGGCAAATGCCTCCGTGGGTACGAGGGCAAAAAAGGCAAAAAGCAACGCAAAGCAGACTGTTTTCAATAGTATCTTCTTGTTTTTCATCGGTGAATTCCTTCTTTGCAAAGCTGGTGTTAAATCACCGCAATAATAATTTGGACGGAATCGACCCTTTATATGTGTAACAAAAATAGGTAACTATTGAATCAGGCGGGACCTTAGTTATATTTTTTATTCTTTAAAATTTAATTTTGTATTCAAGCCGTTCTTTCGTTAAGACCGACTATCGCACACCGCATTAAGGACGGCTGTATCAAGGCCGAAAAAGATATCCATAAGGGCATTGTAAATAAGCTGCTCTTTTCCTGCTCTGACCTCCAGCGCCTCGGGTGGATGCGCTTTGATTTTTACCCTTATTCTGTCCTTTTCAATTACGTACTCAAATCCGGACTTCTCTGCCGAGAAGGCGAGAATTTTCCGACCTTCTTCGGAAAGTCTTTCCGTATCGAATTTCAGGTCAAAATAAAGCTTATCGTATTCAAAGCTGATGCTGATAAGCAAAAGCTCGTTTCCGTATATCTCCTTCAGCACCGTACGCAAAAAGTAGGCAAAGCCCTCGGGACTTATATAGATATATCTGAACGCATCGCATCTGCCCTCTGAATCGTAGGCGCCCTCAAAGTTTTCAAGAAGGAACTTTTTAACCTGGCTTACGAATTCCTTAGTGCCGAATTGCCTTATCACGTAATTTTTAGGAACGACGTACCCTATATCACTCTTTTTTATAGGAGATTTATCCTTATATATCATGGCATTTTTATCTCCACATACTCAAGCTGGGAAAAAGCGCCGCTTTCGCTCTTTGATGCTATCAAGCTTTCCTTTTCCTCACTCAAAAGCTTTCCGATTTCATTGGAGACGTAGGCGTCCTTAACCTCGCCTTTGTGCTCTGTAAAGAAGCTTTCGGGCTTATCGGTTTTATAGAGAATAACGTAGGTGTTCTCCTTGTATGATACTACTCTTATAGGCTCACTGACCTCGTTATACCTAAGAGAAAACGCAGCCTCAGTAAGGGCGGAATAATAAAATTCGTCAGAGCTGTATTTGCCAAGCAGGACACCGACAAACACGTCCTTTTCCGTAGAAGGCGTAAAGCCTGCCATATATTCCTGCGCCGCCTGCTCGTTGCCGAAAGAAGCTATTTTTTCACGAATTTCTTTTGCCCTTGAATCCTTATAGCTTCTGCCGTCAAGGGTTACACGAAAGACCCTTACGCAATCGTCGCTTTCATAAAACTTCAAAAGCTCCTCGTCGGTATACTTTATGGCGCCCTCTTTCATTTCCGTATTCGGACTTTCTTCATTTACTGTACCTTTATAATACTCTATTATATAGTCATAAGCTATCGCATATCTGTAAATGAGAATGTGAGCAGAATAATTAAGATTCATTTCCTTAAGGCTATTGAGGTATTTACCGTAATCCCCGCCATAACCGAGAACGTCATCACCGCCCTCTACGCCAAGCTTGATATATTCGTCAATTTTCGCATTGACTGCCGCTGAATAGGGGTCAAGCCCAATTTTCTTTGCATGATGAAGAACGGAGAAAATCTCAGCTGCAGAGTTGACTATGATTTTATCTATCTTCTCTTCGTACTCCTCTGCTCTATCTCCCTCCCACACTGTGGAATCTCCACCGTCTACAACCGACTTGTTGTTAAGAAAGAGCGCTCGGTAAAGCTCGTATTTAAGCTCATATTTTTCACCTTCCATATCGAAGGTCATATGCACTGCGCTCTCCTCCTCTGTGCTTTCAACCGGCGGATATTCCGACCCGCTGCAGCCCACGAGGACAAGCATTGATAAAAGAAGCGATAAAAGGAGTAACATACTCAAAATTTTCTTAATCATAAAAATTCCTTTTTAAA
>CAJGCM010000057.1 GCA_904501765.1 uncultured Clostridia bacterium
AATGCGAGTGTAGTTCAATGGTAGAATTCCAGCCTTCCAAGCTGGTCGCGTGGGTTCGATTCCCATCACTCGCTCCAAATGCGCCCTTAGCTCAGTGGATAGAGTGCCCGGCTACGAACCGGTAGGTCGAAGGTTCGAATCCTCCAGGGCGCGCCACAAAAAGAAACACCCCAGACGGGGTGTTTCTTTTTGCTTGTTGGCACTTTTTCACTTCTTCCTTTTATATTTTTGTTTAAGATTATACGCATATATTTCGACATTTTGTTATCAGGGTATTTTATAGGCGTCAATACTTGACAAAAACGCAGGATATGGTATAATAAAAGGGTATGAAAATTTGACAACTTTCACTTTAAAAATCGTGTGAAGGGTGTAAACAAAGGTCATAATTGATATATCGGCTTTTTAGAAGTTAAAAACAAGGAGAAATTAATGTTTTTTAAAAGGATAAGGCAATATGCCGCTGATAATAAATTTTATCTGTCAATGTGCGTTTTACTTTTTGTCGCATTTTTTGCTTTAGCATATATATTCCCATATTCGGGGGATGACTGGGGCTGGGGCTCTGAGGCAGGTGCCGGAAGGCTTGAAAATTGGTTTGATAATTATAACGGTAGATACACTGGCAATATTCTCGTTATTCTTTTGACGAGAAGCCCATTATTCAAGGCTCTGCTCGAAGCTGTGTCACTGCTTCTTATAGTTCTTCTTCCAAAGCTATACACGGGTAGCTCACGCTCAGTAACTCTTAGTTCTCTTGGTGCAATGCTTTTGCTTATAACACCGAGAATGATTTTTCGCCAGGCAATTGTCTGGACCTCGGGATTTGCGAATTACGTGCCCTCGATTCTTATGACTGCATTCTTCTTTATAATTGCGAAGGATGCCTTTGCGGACGAGCTTCCCGAATATTCTGCAAAGAAAACTGTAATTACGTCTATCGCACTCTTTGCGGCAAGCTTCCTTGGTGCGATGTTTATGGAGAACATCACTCTCAATAATATCGTAATGGCAGCTCTTGTTTTGGGGTATACCATTGTAAGGTTCAAAAAAGTGCTTATACCGCATCTTTCTTATTTTGTGGGGAGTGTGGTAGGCGCTATATGTATGTTTACAAATTCCGCATATTTTACCATAAACTCCGGGGAAGATTTTTACAGAGATGTTATCACTTTTGATAATCTCGGAGAAATGATTGCTGACACCGGAAAGGTTATATGCACAAATTTCTTTGAAAATTCGGTCTTTTTATTTATTATATTCAGCCTTTTGCTTCTGCTTGCAACATGGATTTGTTGCGCAAAATCTGATGCTGCGCAGGGAAGAAAAACGGCTTCTCTCGTATCCTTGATTGTTAATTTAGTAGCTTTAGGTCTTATCTATTTCAAATCCCAATATACCGCTTGGAATACCGTGTTTGGAAACGCTAACGCCGGAGTGCTTGTTTTTGGCATAATTGTCATTGTATACTGTTTGTCTGCTCTTGTGAATATAATCGCATCAATAACCGATACGAGAGTTATGCTTACGACGCTCTTGCCTTTGATAAGCGTACCTGTTCAGCTTATTCAGCTGCTTGTTGTAACACCTATAGGTCCGAGAAACTTCTTCCCGACTTATGTTCTTATGATAATGGTTATTGGTGTTCTGTTTAATTACGCTCTTGATTTCTTCAATCCAAGCAGAAATGCTCTTAAACTTATAGCTTCCGCTTGTTTATCTGTATCCTTAGCATCGCTTATTTTTATTACAAGTATATTTACAACTATTCACAGCTATGAGGTGAAAAGGCACGAATACATTAAGCTTCAGCTTGAAGCTGGGTATACCGAAATTGTGGTTTGTAATCTTCCTTATTCTGATTTTATGCAATATCCCAATCCGGAAAACAAATACGCCTTGGTCTCTAATTTCAAGAATTTCTACGGAATTGATAAAGACGTAAAATTCAAGCTTTTAAACCCTCAGAATTTCATTGAATGGACAGTAGAATTTGATAAAGAGGTGAAAAACAAATGATGCTTTCTTTAGTAGTTCCTTGTTACAACGAGGAAGGAAACGTTGAAAAGTTTCTCTCGGAGACTAACCGTGTTTTTGAAGGGAAGGTAGAGAATTATGAATTTGTTTTCGTTAATGACGGAAGCAGTGACGGTACGTATAAAAAATTGAAAAATCTTTATGCTGAAAATTCAAACGTTCAGGTGATTTCCTTCAGCCGTAATTTTGGTAAGGAAGCGGGAATTTACGCAGGTCTTTCAAAAGCCAAAGGGGACTTGGTATGTCTTATCGACGCAGACCTTCAGCAAAGACCTGAGGTTGTCCTTGAAATGCTTGATGTGCTTAATAGCGACGAGGATATCGACTGCGTCACTGCTTATCAGGAAAAGCGCAAGGAAAACAAGCTTATATCCGGAATAAAATCCTTCTTCTATAAAATAATAAACAAGATTTCCGACGTGGATTTTGTGAACGGCGCTTCGGATTTCAGGCTTATGAAGCGTTCTATGGTAGACGCTATACTCAGCATGACCGAATTCCACCGTTTTTCTAAGGGAATTTTCAGCTATGTCGGCTTTAATACGAAATATATACCGTATACGGTTGCCGAGCGCGAGAGCGGTGAATCAAAGTGGAGCTTCGGTAAGCTCTTCAAGTACGCTTTTGACGGAATATTCGCCTTTTCGACGATGCCTCTTAAGATATCCACCTTTATAGGATTCCTCTCTTCGCTTTCCTCGATTATTTATTTGATAGTAGTCGTCATTCAAAAGCTCGCATTCGGTATCGACGTTCCGGGATATGCTACGCTTGTTGTTTTAATCCTTCTTATCGGTGGCATTCAGCTCTTCTGCCTTGGCATTTTAGGCGATTATATTGCGAGGATGTACGTACAGACGAAGCACAGACCTGTTTATATTTTAAAGGAGCATCTTGAACACGATAATGAAGAAGATAATTGAATTATTCGGGAAGCATAGAGAAGCTATTTCATATCTTTTCTTTGGTGTTTTAACCACTGTTGTCAATTTTATTGCGTTCTGGCTTCTTTGTCTTTGGATGAGTGATGAGCTATATCTTGTGGCAAATGCAATCGCTTGGGCGGTGGCTGTGGTCTTTGCGTATATTACCAATAAGATTTTTGTATTTTCCTCAAAATCATTTGCTTTTAGCACGTTAATAAGAGAAATCCCTGAATTTGTAGGCGCACGGGTTTTCAGCTTTGTAATTGAAGAGCTTGGACTTTGGTTTATGGTTGATATTCTCGGATTTTCACAATTCCACCCGGAGATATTCGGCATAGTTATATCAGGTCAGTTTATAGTAAAGGTTATTCTTGCGGTTGTGGTTATTGTTTTGAATTACTTTTTCTCAAAATTCATTATTTTTCATTCGAAAAAATCAAATGTTAAATGTGAAGAGGAAAGTTCTGATAATCCTGAAGAGGAGAATTTATAAATATTTACACCTTTCAAAATGGACTGCTTCAATTTTACAGTGTAAGATTTGTTACAGTGATTTTTGTTGAAGCACAAACTAAATTAACAGGAGGTTTTATGAAATTTACCTTTGTACCGGAATACATATTTAATAATTTTTCTGAAGCCTCTGCTGATTTCTTGGAGTCCATAGGGGTTAGGGGAGTCATTCTTGATATTGACAACACCTTAGAGCCGTATGAAAACGACCTGCCGGGGGAAGCGGTTATCGCTTGGCTGAATTCTCTTTCTGAGAAGGGGATTAAGTGCGCTTTTGTTTCTAACAACGGCAAGGAGCGTGTCGAATTATTTAATAAGGACCTTAATTTGCCGGCATATTATAAAGCAGGGAAGCCCTTTAAGAAAAAGCTGCTTTTAGCTATGAAAGATATGGGTACTGACAAGGAGAATACTATTGCTATGGGCGATCAGGTGTTTACCGACGTCTGGGCTGCTCATAATGCCGGTATAAGAGCAATTCTTGTGCCGCCAATCAACGACAAAAAGGACATTTTGACGAAGTTCAAACGTTGGCTTGAGAGGCCTGTTATTAAAAAATATCACAAGAAAAGAGGTAAGGCGAATTGAAACCACTTTTCGGACCGGGCGGTAACAGTGAGTCCTTTAGGCTTGAAGGATACAAATCTACCCTTGACGCTCCTGTATGGGTAAAGTCAAAAGGACTTGATGCTTACGAATACGAAGCGGGAAATGGGCTTTCAGCAAGTCCTGATATGCTTTATGCGATAGGGCTTGAAGCTAAGAGGGCTGGGATAGCCATGTCATTCCACACGCCATATTTTATATCACTGTCGGGAATTGTTGAAGAAAAACGCTTGAAGAGCCTTGATTACATAAGACAAAGTCTTGATGCGGCGAGGCTGCTCGGTGCAAAAACTATTGTTGTTCATGCAGGGTCGGCTTCTAAAATTTCAAGAGAGGAAGCCATGAAGCTTGCATCCGATACCCTCACAAGAGCAGTTAGCCAGCTTGACACCTACGGCATAAAAATCGGGATAGAAACGATGGGTAAAGAAAATCAGCTCGGCACTTTAGACGAGGTGCTTGAGCTTTGCAAAATTGATTCATCTCTTGTTCCCGTCGTTGATTTTGGACATTTAAATGCAAGGGCTTGCGGCGGAGTTTTTAAATCTGCTGAAGATTATATTAGAGTTTTCGATAAAATAGATTATGCTTTTGGCGGTGATGTGGCAAAAAAACTTCACTGTCACTTTTCGAAAATTGAGTGGACTGAAAAAGGGGAAAAAAGGCATCTTACCTTTGACGACATAACCTACGGTCCTGATTTTGAACCTCTGGCAGAGGCAATTTACAAGGAAGGGCTCTCACCTACGATTATCTGCGAGAGCGCAGGAACGCAGCTTGAGGATGCGCTTCTTATGAAAAAATATTTTATGGAGATTAGCAAATGAGCAAGGTTGAAACATTAAGAAAAGCGATGTCTGATAAGGGGCTTGATGCGGTAGTCGTTTTTGACGAGCTTAATCAAAGATATCTTTCGGATTTTGCATTTACCGACGGATTACTTCTTATAACTATGCAGAGAGCATTTCTCATTACCGACTTCAGGTATTATGAGATGGGAAAAAACAGTGCATCTGCTGATTTTGAGGTTATAATTCCCGATAACCGCCGCGAATTTATCACTAAGACGTTCGAAGAGGACGGTTGCCTGAGAGTTGGTTTTGAGGGCTCATACGTGTCTTACGACAGGTTTTCAGCGCTAAAATATGACTATCCCTCGGTTGAATTTGAAAATATCGGTAACGTTATAGAGCTTCAGCGCATGGTAAAGGACGACAAGGAAATAAAATTTATGCAAAAGGCGCAGGATATTACCGATGCGGCTTTTTCACACATACTTAAGGTTATAACACCCGATATGACAGAAATCGAGGTTGCAGCAGAGCTGGAATATGCTATGCGCAAGGGCGGAGCAGATGGTCTTGCTTTTGAAACTATAGCGGTTTCTGGAGATGCGTCCTCTCTACCGCATGGGACTCCGAGAAACGTTAAGCTTAAAAAAGGCTTCCTCACTATGGACTTCGGAGCAAAATTCGAAGGCTATTGCTCGGATATGACGAGAACCATCGTCATTGGAAAGGCAGATGCCGAGATTAAAAAGCTCTATAATACGGTGCTTGATGCGCAGATGAGCGCTTTGGCATTTTTGAAGTGCGGTGCAGATGCTTCTGATGCAGATAAGGTTGCTCGCGATATTATTGATTCTCATCCGGAATTTAAGGGCACATTCGGTCATTCTCTTGGGCACGGGGTAGGACTTTTTATACACGAAAGTCCCAGGCTTTCCGGAAAAGCAACAGGAAATCTTCTCCGGATAGGTGAGGTTGTTACCGTTGAGCCAGGTATATATCTTTACGGAAAATACGGTTGCCGCATTGAAGATATGGTTAAAATCGAAAAGAACGGCGTTTACAATTTCACAAAATCAACGAAAGAATTGATAGAAATTCTCTAATTTTTACGCTTTTTCATATTTTAGGTAAAAATATTTGCATTACCTATTGCAAATTATCGTTTTTTGTAGTACAATATCATTGTACATTTGAGCTACGCTCATAATAGGCGTCGGCTGTGGCGGGCCGTAGCTTTTTGAATAATCTTGCGCCAAGAAAAGGAAACATCAGATGATTACAGCAGGTGATTTTAAGAACGGTCTTACTTTCGAAATGGAAGGTAAAGTTTATCAGGTAATTGAATTCCAGCACGTTAAGCCCGGTAAAGGTGCAGCTTTCGTAAGAACTAAGTACAGAGATGTTGTTACAGGCGCTACCCGTGAGGCTTCCTTTAACCCCACAGCTAAGTTTGAGAACGCAGTTATCGAGCGTAAGGATTATGATTATCTTTACACCGACGGCGACCTCTTCTATTTCATGGATCCTGAAACATACGAGCAGATTCCTCTTAACGGCGAGAAGCTTGGCGACAATTTCAAGTTCGTAAAAGAGAACACAACCTGCCGTATTTGCTCTTGGAAGGGCAATGTATTCTCCGTTGAGCCTCCTACATTTGTAGAGCTTGCTGTTACAGAAACAGAGCCCGGCGTTAAGGGAGATACAGCCACAAACGTTACAAAGGCTGCAACTCTTGAAACAGGCGCAGTTATTAAGGTTCCGATCTTTATCAACGAGGGAGACGTCCTTAAGATTGATACAAGAGACGGCTCTTACATTGAAAGAGTTAAGCAGTAATTATTTGTTAGACAGCACCCTCCTCTTTGTGGGAGGGTTTTGCTATAAAGGAGGATTTATTTTATGGATATCAGAGAAAATGCAGCATACCTTAAAGGACTTGCAGAGGGTTATGAAATTAACGCCGAAACCAAGGAAGGGAAGATCATAAGCCAGCTTATCGAGCTTGCAGGAAAAATGGCTAATGCCATAGCAGAGCTTGAGGCGGAGTGCGCTGATATGCGTGAGTATATCGAAGAGCTTGATCATGACCTCGGTGCAGTCGAAGAGGACCTTTACTTCGGTGACGAAGAGGAGTGCTTTGACGATGATTTTGAAGAGGAATTTGATAATGATTTTGACGATTCCGAGTATGACGAGCTTATTTGTCCTTCTTGCGGAGAGCTTATTTGCGTTGACGAATCTCTCGAACTTTCAGAGGTTATTTGTCCTGCTTGCGGTGAGAAGCTTGGCGATATTGAGCTTTGTGACGGCGATTGCGATTCTTGTGGAGAGGGTTGCGAACAGTAACAAAAAAATAATTTGCCGAAATTTTGCTAATAATTTTTTAAATTTTGTCGGTAATTTGTTAAAAACTATTGACTTTTAAGAATTACTGTGATAAAATATTACGACGCTTATGGTTAGGCTCGAGAAGTGTGGCTTTGTCACCGCCTGACATAGCGATTTCTTACTGAAAGTGAGGTGCTTTTTCATGTACGCTATTTTCGTAACAGGTGGAAAGCAGTACAAGGTTGCTGAAGGTGATGTTATCTTCGTAGAGAAGCTTGGCGTTGCAGAAGGCGAGAAGGTTACTTTCGATCAGGTTCTTTGCATCGGCGGAGAGACTTTGAACGTTGGTACTCCTTACGTTGCAGGCGCAACTGTTGTAGCAAATGTCGTTAAGAATGGCAAGTCCAAGAAAATCGACGTTATCAAGTATAAGTCCAAGAAGAACGAAAAGAAGAAAATCGGTCATCGTCAGGACTATACAAAGATCCAGATTGAAAAGATCGAAGGCTGATTTCAAAAATGACAACAATTACATTTTATAAGTCGAACGGTTTCTATTATGGGTTTGAAGAAAAGGGGCATACCGGTTACGGTGAGTCGGGAAACGATATTCTCTGCGCAGCTCTTTCTTCAATGACGATGTTTCTTATTAACGCTATCGAGGTTTCATACGCTTGTGACGTTAATTATCAAATTGATGAGGAAACAACGGATATAAGAGTTACCGTCAAGTCCGCTCTCCCTAAATATGAGAAGGACGAAAAGAAACAGTTTGCTGTTTCAGGACTTATACAGGCTTATTTCTTCCAGCTTATGGATTTGGTTGAGGATTATTATGATTTCCTCGACGTAAAAGAGCTGGAACGTGATTTATAAAGCCTATGCTACTGCGGCGTTATGCCAGCAATTTTATGGAGGTTTTAAACAATGTTAAAGATTAGCTTGCAATTCTTCGCTCACAAAAAGGGCGTTGGTTCTACTAAAAACGGTCGTGATTCCGAGTCCAAGCGTCTTGGCGTTAAGATGGCTGACGGTCAGCTTGTTCTTGCAGGTAACATACTTGTAAGACAGCGTGGCACAAAGATTCACCCCGGTACTAACGTTGGTAAGGGTTCTGATGACACTCTCTTTGCGCTTGTAGATGGCAGAGTTAAATTTGAGCACATTGCCGGCGGCAAGAAGCAGGTTAGCGTTTACGCTGACTAATATTTGCAAAAAAGAGAGTTTGACTCTCTTTTTTGTTTTAAATTTTCTATATTTTAGTTTTAGGAGTAAATTATGTCAATTCTGGTTACAGGAGGCACAGGGTATATAGGCTCTCACACTACAGTTGAGCTTATAAAGTGTGGATATGAGGTTGTAATTGTAGATAACCTTTACAACAGTAAGCCGTGTGTTCTGGATAAAATTGAAAAAATTACAGGAAAAAGACCCGAATTTATTAAGTGCGATCTTCTTGATAAAAAAGCGCTTGATAACGTTTTTTCAACCCATCCTGAAATTGATTCTGTTATTCATTTTGCAGGGCTTAAGGCTGTAGGCGAATCATGCGCATTGCCTCTCCTTTATTATCACAATAATTTGACAGGCACATTCAATCTCGTTGATTGTATGCAGAAGTACGGTGTAAACAGAATAGTATTCAGTTCTTCCGCTACCGTTTACGGATATCCGGACAGAGTTCCGATAAAGGAAGATTTCCCGCTTTCTACAACCAACCCTTATGGTGAAACGAAGCTTATGATAGAAAGAATACTTAAAGATTGCGCTGCTGCTAATCCCGCTCTTTCAGTTTGTATTCTTCGTTATTTTAATCCCATTGGCGCTCACGAGAGTGGGCTTATGGGAGAGGACCCTAAGGGAATTCCCAACAATCTTATGCCTTATATTTCAAAGGTTGCGGTAGGGAAGCTTGAGTGCCTTAATGTGTTTGGCAACGATTATCCTACTCACGACGGAACGGGTGTTCGTGACTATATACACGTAGTTGATTTAGCAATAGCTCATATTAAAGCCATAGAATTTACTGCAAATATGAAAGGGATTGATTATTTTAATATCGGCACAGGTAACGGCTATTCTGTTCTCGATATGGTAAAAGCTTTTGAAAAGGTATGGGGCTCACCCATCAAATACCGTATAACAGAGCGCCGCCCGGGAGATGTTGCCGAATGCTATGCAGATGCGACAAAGGCGAATGAAGTCCTTGGCTGGGTTGCGGAGCGCGACCTTGAAAAAATGTGCGAAGACACTGCAAGATGGCAAAAAATGAATCCCGACGGTTATATTGATTGATATATGCCTTAAACAGAGGCGAGCATGTTTTGCAAGCCTCTTTTTTATTGCGACAATAATTTTTATTATTTCGGCTTTTCATTATCAAGTGAGATTTAATTAAAAAATATTCTAAGGATAAAATTATGAGCAGATTATCTGATAAAAAGCTTTTCCTTTTAGATATGGACGGCACTATATACCTCGATTCCGATGTATTTGACGGTACTCTTGACTTCCTTTCGAAGGTTCGGGAAAAGGGCGGAGAGTATCTTTTTGTTACAAACAATTCTTCTAAAAGTGTTGATGCATACGTTGAGAAGATGGCAAAGCTCGGTATTCCCGCAACCAAGGATAATTTCCTGATATCCACCGATGCTACCATTTTATATATTAAGACGAATTATCCCGGCAAAAAATTCTATTCTCTTGGAACTGAATCCTTTACCGCTCAGTTGAGAGAAGCGGGTATCCCCGTCACCTGTGAGGTTGAAGAGGACGTTTTTGGTCTTGTTATATCAAACGATAATGAGCTTACATTTAAAAAACTCGAGGATGCCTGTCGGCTGCTTCTTAGGGATATAGTGTATATAGCTACGAATCCCGATTGGGTTTGTCCTACCGCCTTTGGATACGTTCCGGACTGCGGGTCTTTTGCTTTTATGTTGGAGAAGGCAACGGGGAAGAAGCCGCTCTATATAGGAAAACCTCAGCCTGAAATGCTCCTTCTTGCTATGGATAAGCTTGGTGTGAGGAAAGAGGACTGCCTGATGGTAGGCGACCGAGTATACACGGATATTGCATCCGGATATAACGCAGGTATTGATACTGTTCTTGTTCTTTCGGGTGAAGGAACGGTTGAAGATGCAAAAAAATCAGATACGCCTCCCACCTATATAATGGAAAACATCAGAGAATTATATGAAAATATATGAAAGTGAGTTAAAATGATTACTGTTAACAATGTAGCCTTCCAATTTGGTGGTCAGATTTTGTTCAAAGACGTTGACCTTAAATTCACACCCGGTAATTGCTATGGAATTATAGGAGCTAACGGAGCCGGAAAATCTACGTTTTTACGTATACTTTGCGGTGAGCTTCAGCCTACAAGAGGTGAGGTGGTTATTCCGCCAACGGTAAGAATGTCGGTTTTGAAGCAGGACCACTTTGCTTACGAAAAATATACTGTTCTTGATACTATCATTATGGGCAACAAACGGTTGTACGACATAATGAAAGAAAAGGACGAGCTTTACAGCAAGGAGGATTTTTCTGACGAGGACGGAATTAAGGCTGCCGAGCTTGAAGCTGAATTTGCCGAGCTTAACGGTTGGGAGGCGGAATCTGATGCTTCAAAGCTTATACAGGGATTAGGGCTTTCCGATGATACACTTTACCTTTATATGTCTTCCCTGAAGGAGAGTGAGAAGGTTAAGGTTCTTTTGGCACAAGCTCTTTTTGGTAATCCCGATATTATTCTGCTTGACGAGCCTACCAACGGCTTGGATATTGATGCTGTAATTTGGCTCGAAAACTTTCTTTCCGATTATTTTGGAACAGTTCTTGTTGTTTCTCACGACCGTCACTTCTTGAATGACGTATGCACAAATATAGTTGATATAGATTACAGTGGTATTAAGATGTACGTTGGTAATTATGAATTCTGGTATGAGTCAAGCCAGCTTATTCAGCGTATGATTAAAATGCAGAATAAGAAAAACGAGGAAAAAATTGCTGAGCTTCAGAGCTTTATTTCAAGATTCTCTGCAAATAAATCAAAATCAAGACAGGCGACCGCAAGACGAAAGCTCCTCGATAAGCTTACAGTCGAAGAATTACCGGCTTCAAGCAGACGATATCCGTTTATTGGTTTCGATATGGATAGAGAGCCGGGCAAGGAGATTCTGTTCGTTGATAACCTCTCCAAGAGCATTGACGGGAATCAGCTTATTAAAAATTTAAGCTTCAGAGTTTATAAAGACGATAAAATTGCTTTTCTTGGAAACGAGATGGCTATAACAACTCTCTTTAAAATACTCAACGGAGAGGAAACCCAGGATAGCGGAGAGTTTAAAATTGGCGTTTCCGTTACAACCTCTTATTTCCCCCACGATAATTCTGCGTATTTTGATGGCTGTACCGATTCAATTCTTGATTGGATGCGCAGATATTCCAAGGATCAGACAGAAACCTATCTTCGCGGATTCCTCGGGAAAATGCTTTTCTCAAACGATGCTGTATTCAAGCCCGTTAACGTTTTATCCGGTGGTGAGAAGGTTAGATGTATGTTCTCACGTATGATGATGTTCGGCTCTAATATGCTGATAATCGACCAGCCCACCGACCATCTCGACCTTGAGTCGATTACAGCTGTTAACAACGGTATGTCGTCATTTAAAGGAAATATATTGTTTTCTTCCCACGACTACGAGATTCTTAACACGGTTGCCAACCGTATAATCGAGATAACTCCCGATGGGTTTATAGACAGAAAATGCACGTACGA
>CAJGCM010000058.1 GCA_904501765.1 uncultured Clostridia bacterium
AGAAAGCGCTTTTTTGCCAACGGAATCATGCTGACTGCGGTAGGTATAACTATGAGAACCGTGGCTCTGTTTTTTAATGCGTTCATAACGAGAAGCGTGGGCGCCGAAGGCTTAGGACTTTATACCATAGTTATGACAGTGTATAATTTTGCCGTAATATTTGCCACCTCGGGCATAAGCCTTACAATGACCAGGCTTATAGCCGCCGCTATCGGAGAGGGAAGAGAGCGGGAAATTTCCAAGATTCTCACAGGAGGCGTATTGTACGCATTCCTTTTCAGCTCTATTGCCACAGGAGTTCTGTTTTTTGGTGCGGGCGCCTTTGCGGAATACGTGCTGCTTGATACCAGGTGCGCCGCCTGTCTACGCATCCTATCGCCATCTCTTATACCTTTATCGTTGGTTGCCGTATTTTCAGGGTATTTCGTGGGAATAAGAAGAGTGGCCTGTAATGCTGTGACTCAGATTTTCGGGCAGCTTTTCAAAATAGCTATCACGGTGTTTTTGGTATTGAAATTTTCCACAGGAGGCGTAGAATCCTCGGCAATATCCCTTTCTCTCGGCACGACTCTTACGGAAATCCTTTGCTTCCTCGTGGTTTTTCTCCAGTTTCTCTTCGACAGACGGGGGAGGGCGAGGGAGAGCGGTGCGGAAATAGGCTCCGTATATAAAACCGCTATCCCTCTTGCGCTCTCAGCCTACATACGCCAGGCTCTTCTTACAGTGGAGCATATTCTCATTCCTTCAAGGTTGAAAAGCCGTGGGGATAGCTCCTCGGAGGCGCTTTCCTCTTATGGCACTCTTCACGGAATGGCTCTTCCAATGATTCTTTATCCAATGACGCCCCTGTCCTCCTTCTCAGGGCTTTTAGTGCCCGAATTTGCCGAAAAGGAGGCTGGAGGGCAGGAGGAGTCCATGCGAAGACTCGCCTCGGAGGCGTTTTCAAAAACCCTGATATACGCCATAGCTATCTCCGTTTTCCTCTATCTTTTCTCCGAAGAGCTGGGATATGTAATATACGACTCATACAGCGCAGGAGCCTATATAGCCGTGCTTGCGCCTGTAATTCCCATAATGTACCTCGACCACGTAACCGACTCTGTCCTTAAAGGGATTGGTGAGCAGGTATATTCTATGTGGGTAAATATCACTGATTCCTTGCTGTCAATAATTCTCGTGTGGTTTTTAATACCCAAAATGGGAATTATGGGTTATGCCGTATGTATCATAATTATGGAAGGATATAATTTTATTCTCTCTGCCTGTCGGCTGTTTTCTAAAATAAAATTTAAAATATCCGTTATGGAATCTATAGTATTTCCCGCCATTTCCGCCTTTGTGGCGGCGTTTGTATCAAAAAGGCTTTTCCTGATAGGCGGTGCCTTCACACCGCCGGTAATACTCATTCTGAAAATCGTCTTTGCCGTTTCCGTATTCTTCTCTGTATATAAGCTGTTTGATTTATTGAATTGTTATTTAAAAAAGAAGATAAAGTCCGATTTATAGGACAAAACCTGTTGTATAATAAAGCCGTAAGAAAAATAAACTCAAAGGAGAATATAAAAATGGAAAAGAAATTTGCAGTAGCGCTTTTGAAAGGTGACGACGAAAAAATTATGGGCGTATTCAATACTAAAGACGAGGCAGACGATTTTGGAGCGAAAAACAGAGTCCCCCACGACCAGGGGCTTCAGTATTGCTTCTCGGCTCTTTTCAGAGAAGGTCAGCTTCAGGGAAACAGTATTTGTATCTATAACTATTACAATGTCGCTCCACGCCCCATATATGCTTGAATTTTAGAAAGAGAAAGAGAAACAGAAAACGTAATAAGGTATAGAAAAAAGCCCCAAGCAGATGCGTGTTACCCTTAACGGAAAGCACGAATAAAGGCTCGGGGCTTATTTATTGTCTTTTTTAAGACGTAAAACTAATCCTTATAAATGGGGAATTTTGCGCAAAGCGCCATAACCTCTTCTGAAATACGCTCACGGGATTCTTCAAAGCTGAAGGTAACGTCGTGTATCCACTTTGCGATTTTTCTCATTTCCTCTATGCCGAAGCCACGGGAGGTAACCGCAGGAGTTCCAAGGCGAACGCCGCTTGTGATAAAGGGAGAACGAGGGTCTGCAGGAATTGCGTTCTTGTTTGCTGTAATATGCACTGCGTCAAGACGAGCTTCAAGCTCCTTGCCGGTAATATCGGTATTGGTAAGGTCAAGAAGCATAAGGTGATTATCAGTTCCGCCGGAAACAAGCTTCATACCTTCAGCGAGAAGTCCTTCGGAAAGGGCCTTTGCGTTTTCTATTATTTTGCCCTGGTAAGCCTTGAATTCGTCGGTAAGCGCCTCACCGAAAGCAACCGCCTTTGCGGCGATTATGTGCATAAGAGGACCGCCCTGGGTGCCGGGGAAGATTGCCTTGTCAATAGCCTTTGCATATTCCTCTCGGCAGAGAATAAGACCGCCTCTTGGACCTCTTAAGGTCTTGTGAGTAGTAGTGGTAACCACGTCTGCGTAAGGAATAGGCGAGGGGTGAAGCCCCGCAGCGACAAGACCTGCAATATGCGCCATATCAACCATAAGATATGCGCCAACCTCGTCGGCTATTTCACGGAATTTCTTGAAATCTATTGTTCTCGGATAAGCTGATGCGCCCGCAAGAATAAGCTTGGGCTTGCATTCTTTTGCAGTCTTGCGAAGAGCGTCATAGTCTATCGTGCCCGTAATCTCGGAAACGCCGTAGGGAACTATGTTGAAGTACTTTCCCGAAATATTTACAGGTGAGCCGTGGGAGAGATGTCCTCCGTGCGCAAGGCTCATAGAAAGAACCGTGTCCCCGGGATTGAGAAGGGCAAAGAACACAGCAAGATTAGCGTTAGCTCCGCTGTGAGGCTGAACGTTTGCATGCTCTGCGCCGAATATAGCTTTAGCTCTTGCTCTTGCAATTTCCTCAACCTCGTCAACAAATTCGCAGCCGCCGTAATATCTCTTTGAGGGGTAGCCCTCCGCATATTTGTTTGTAAGAACTGTACCGGCAGCTAAAAGAGTAGCCTTTGAAACTATATTTTCCGAAGCGATAAGCTCAATATTGTGTGATTGACGCTCAAACTCACGGTTTACCGATTCGAAAACCTCGGGGTCGAAATTCTTAAGCTCGTCAAAAAACATAATAAATCTCCTTTGTTAATGTATGGGTTATTTTTCTCCGTTCTTCCTCGGAGCGAAAACAATCGCAAGAAAAACGAAGCCAAGTGTCAGAATAAACGCGCTTACTGAGAATATCCAAAGAAGCGCCTCGTCGCCGATAAACGGCTTAAACATAAGCACGGTGCCGAAGCTTAAAAGAAGAACGTCTATAAAGAAGGTGATAAGCGCACGGCGCTTTGTCACCTTAGCCGTGGAAAATCTTTCCCCGAGAAGGGATACGGTACTGCCAATCCATAGCGCAGCTCCTGCAAACTGGCATATTGCGGCAAAGCCGAAAAGATTGAACTGCTTAAGTATAAGTCCGAGAGCTAAAAGCGCCATAAGAACGAATTCAATAAGCAGGGCTATAAAGTAAACGCTTCTTGCTTTTTCGATCTTCTTTGTGAGAAAGATGACCATATAAGCCACCACGAGAAGAGCGGCAAGAATTGAAATAACCACCCGTCCGATGGGGAAGATGGGAAGCATCAGCACTCCTAAGGCTACGAAAATTATAGCCATAAAAATGTCGAAAACAAAATTTCCGAGAAGCCTTTTCATAAGATTAAACTCCTAGGCAAGAGTAAATAATCCGAACTCGTTTTGCTATCCCAAAAATTCGGAGAACTCTGAGCCTTAATTTTAAGATGATTTTGGTGCTTGGCGCTCGCAGCCAAGTACAACTTTGCAAGAGCGATAAGTGCCGAAAACGCTGAAAATTCAGGCTTTAGAGCGGGTTCGACTCCCTTACGGCTAACAGATAATTAAGCCTTAAGAACGAATTTGTTGAAGCTCTTTTTACCTCTCTTGATAAGAACGCCGCCTTCAAGCTTTTCCTTAGTTATCGTCATACGGAGGTCGGTAACCTTCTCTCCGTCAACCGAAACGCCGCCCTGCTCAATAGCGCGCCTGCCCTCGGAGCGGGAGGGAACCATACCGCCAAGGGTCAAAAGGGAAATAATATCTATAGCGCCGCCTGTAAGGTCGGATTCAGCAACCTCAACGCTGGGAGTAAGAGCGCTGTCACCTGATACGAAGAGCGCCCTTGAAGCCTCTTTAGCCTTTGTAGCCTCCTCTTCACCGTGAATGAGCTTTGTAAGCTCGTAAGCTAAGATTTCTTTAGCGGTGTTAAGCTCAGCGCCCTGCCAGGTGTCCATCTTGTCAACCTCTTCAAGAGGAAGGAATGTGAGCATTCTTATGCACTTGAGAACGTCGCTGTCCGATACGTTTCTCCAGTACTGGTAGAACTCGTAAGGAGGAGTCTTGTTCGGGTCAAGCCAAACTGCTCCGTTTGCGGTTTTTCCCATCTTCTTGCCCTCGGAATTTAGGAGCAGATTGATGGTCATAGCGTAAGCGTCCTTGCCGAGCTTCTTTCTTATAAGCTCCGTTCCGTAAAGCATATTCGACCACTGGTCGTCGCCGCCGAACTGCATGTTGCAGTTATATTCACGGTAGAGGTGATAGAAGTCGTAGCTTTGCATAATCATATAGTTGAATTCAAGGAAGGAAAGACCCTTTTCCATTCTTTGCTTATAGCATTCTGCCGTAAGCATTCTGTTAACCGAGAAGCAAGCGCCAACGTCGCGGAGCAACTCAATATAGTTGAGCTTAAGAAGCCAGTCAGCGTTGTTAACCATAATGGCTTTGCCCTCGCCAAATTCTATAAAGCGTTCCATCTGACGCTTGAAGCAGTCGCAGTTATGCTGTATGGTTTCGGGGGTAAGCATAGAACGCATATCGGTTCTTCCCGAGGGGTCGCCTATGTAGCCTGTACCGCCTCCGATAAGAACGATAGGCTTGTTACCTGCCATCTGAAGTCTTTTCATAAGGCAAAGCGCCATAAAGTGACCTACGTGAAGGCTGTCCGCCGTAGGGTCGAAGCCTATATAGAAGGTAGCCTTACCCTCGTTAATCAGCTCCTTGATTTCTTCTTCGTCGGTAACCTGGGCAATAAGACCTCTGGCAACCAATTCGTCGTAAATTTTCATTTTTATCTCCTTGTACAGCGGCAGTGTATCACCGCCGGCTGCATATTTATTTTTTATAAGAAAAGGCAATATCCGTCATATGCAATTTTTACGTCGGGTAAATCCTCGACTCCCGCTGATAGCTCTTCGTGTACGGAAAGGCTTTTGTGGGAAGGAATATGAGAAAGCACGAATTTTGCGCCCTGCGCAGCCGCCCCCGAAGACATGAGCGCCTCTCTTAAATTTCTTGCCATGTGCAAATTGTTGTGATAGAAGCAGCATTCACAGAAATCCGAGCTTCCGCCGCCCACATCAAGCACAAAGGCATCCGGGCGCGCGTGTTTCAGAAAATTAAAGGTTTCTGATAACATCCAGCCGCCGTCAAGCCCGTAGAACAGAGCCTTGTCGCCTCCTATGTAGAAATTAAAGACTACCTCGCCCTGAATTTCGGTTTTGTGATTTGAAGGGCAGGGGACTACGTCGTACCCCAAAATATTAACGGGTGTAAATTTGTAAATCGGGAAAAAGGTGACCGTCGGTATATCCGCAAGCTCTCCCCCGAGAGTTTCAGAGGCGTAAACTCTGATATTTTTTCCTCGTGAAAGACGCTCTATTGCGCTTATGCTGAAGTGACCCACATGGGAATGTGTTATAAGAACGTCGGTTACTTTATCATAAAGACCGTCAAGCATAAAGCTCTCTGCAAATTCAAAAATATCCTCGCCCGGGTCGATAATAATTTTTTCGTCAATGAGCAGGGAAGGAAATCTTCTGTAATCCTTTGACAGCTTGTTTTTGCATCTGAATGAGCCGAGGGAGCCTGTCCCGAGAAATCTTGCGCTTATCAAAGTTTGCTTACCGAGTAAACAACGGAGTGAGTATAAACCTCGCCAACATTGTAAATTCCGACACCGTGGTTTATGCAGTTAGGCTCACTTTGAGTTTCAAGACAGAATGCTCCGTGCTTTATAGCCTTTACGTCGCCCCTGAAGCAAAGAGGTTTTTTGCCAAGGAAATTACCCATATAGAACTGAACACCCACCTGGTCGGTATAAACGTCCATAGCAAGGCTGTCAGCCTCAACTCTTGCCGCAGGGCGAAGCGCTTTTCCAAACAGATTAACGTTCTTTTCCTCGTCAAGAATGAAGTTATGGTCATAACCGATAAAGCTCTCCGAGCATTCTGCTCCCATGGCCTTAAGCTCTCTTAAATCGAATACAGTGCCCTCAACGTTCGGTCTTTGACCGTTCGGAATAAGGTCGTCGTCAACGGCAGTATATCTGTTTGCGTAAATCTTTATTTTGTGGCTTCTTACGTCACCGCCGAAGCCGTTAAGATTGAAATATGCGTGGTTGGTAAGGGATATAGGCGTTTTAGCCTTCGGGGTAGCCGTGTAATCTATAAGAACAGAGGTTCCCGCAAGCTTATAAGTCACCGAAACTGAAAGCTCCCCGGGGAAGCCCTCCTCACCGTCGGCTGAAACATAGGACAAGGTTATGAAATCCTCTCCCACCGCCTCAACACGCCAGACCTTGTGGTCAAAGCCATCGCCGCCGTGAAGGCAGTGACCGTTGTTGTTCTTGGGAAGCTCGTAAACCTTACCGTCCATTTCAAAACGGGCGTTAGCTATTCTGTTTGCTACCCTGCCAATAACAGCGCCTTGGTGAGAGGTGTCGTAAAGGTAAGCGTCAAGAGTATCAAAGCCGCCCACAATGCTTTTTCCGAAAACGGTAAATTCGCAGATTGCAGCGCCTCTTGTGATTATATCAAGCCTTGCATCCTCGTTTTTTAGTGTGTATAAATATACCTCTTCTCCCGTGGGAAGAGTTCCGAAAAGCTTCCTGTTCATACAAAATCTCCTTGTGAAATAAATATATTTACCCATATTATTAATTATTATACATTAAAACTTTCAAAAAGTAAAGGGGGAAAGCTTAAAAGCGCAAATAAAATCAAAGAAAATACACCTTTACTCCCGGGTGGAAAACGGTGCTTCCGTTTTTTTATACAATATCCCGCAAACGATTGACAAAAAATAATCTTTATGGTAAAATACCCTTGTGAAAATAATGCGGGAAGGCGGATATTATGGCACTCAGTAAGTCTAAAACCGTAATAGTAATAAACGGCAAAGGCGGCGTGGGAAAGGATACCCTCTGCGCTCTTGCAAGTAAGCACTTTAAAATAAAAAATATCTCTTCCATAACTCCCATAAAGGATATAGCGGCTCTTTGCGGCTGGTCGGGGGAGAAAACTGATAAGGCGAGGAAATTCTTAGCGGATATGAAGCAGCTTTGCGTTGATTATAACGATTTTCCGACTCTTTGGGCTAAGGGCGAGTATGAGAAGTTCCTCGAGAGTGACGAGGAGATAATGTTCGTTCATATAAGAGAGCCTGAGGAGATAGCGAAGTTCGTTTCGGCAACGGGCGGTGAGGCAAAGACGCTTCTTGTCAGAGCGCCGATCCGGCTCAACCGCGGCGCATACGGAAATGCGGCTGACGATAATGTGGAAAATTACAGCTACGATTATTATTTTGATAATGATAAAACTCTTGAGGAAGCGGAGTGCGATTTTGTAAAGCTTCTTCGCAATATGTTTTGATTGGAGGATTTCAAAATGAAAGAGATTGTCAACGAGAGAAAAATATTCAGAGAGTTCAATAAGGAGAATTTCAGCAGAGTTCTTACTCACCCATTTTACGCCCAGAGCGTTAATAGAATTAAAGAGAAGGCGGAGGAGCAACTTGCAACCGAGCCCAAGTTCGTATCCTTTGCCGCTATGAACGAGTATTACAAAAACGGAACGAGAGATCCCTATTCTAAAATTTATGGGGATTACACAAGCCGTCTTTCAAGATATTTCTTTATGTATATGGCAACTGAGGACGAGAAGTACATAATGCCCCTGGCGGATGTAATCTGGGCTATTTGCAACCTGGAGTCCTGGTCAAACGTGGCTCACGTAGCCGAGGACCTTCCTATCGAGAGAAGAAGAATATTACTTGACCTTTCTTCCACAGCTCTTGCAGAGCAGCTTGCGATGGTAGTTTATTACATGGGAGAGAAGCTTCCTGCCTTAGTGCTTCGCCGCCTTAAGGCTCAGCTCAGAGAAAGATGCATTGAGTCCTACGCTAATAACGATGATTATTGGTGGATGAGAACTACTCTCAACTGGGCTGCCGTTTGTGCAGGAAATATCCTCTCAACCTATCTGTTCATAGCAGAAGAGGAGGAGATCGAGGCTCAGCTTCCCAGGCTTCTTGAAACTCTCCGTCTTTACATAACAGGCTTTGACGATGAGGGCTGCTGCCCTGAGGGATACGGCTATTGGAATTACGGCTTCATCCATTATTGCCTTGCTGCTTCTATGCTTAGAGATTATACAGATGGTAAAATAAACCTCTTCGATAATCCCAAGGTGCATAAGATTGCCCTCTTCCAGCAGAATGCGGCTATTAACGATACTCAAACCATTCCTTTCTCCGATTGTGCCTCCACATTCAAGCCCAGTATATCTCTTACTCATTTCTTAAAGAGTGTATATTCTGACATTGAAATGCCTCCTCTTAAGGCAGAAAACGTTGAAGGTATCCGCAGGCTTCTTTGGCTTAATCCTGAGTACACAGAGGCAAAAATGAATCCCGCCAGTATGATTTATCACGGTGCTCAGTGGTTTATCTACCGCTCCCCCGAATATAACTTTGCCTGCAAGGCAGGCTCTAATAACGAGCCTCATAACCACAATGATATAGGAAGCTTCGTAATTTCCAAAAACGGAGCGGTAACCTATACGGACAGCGGTATAGGAACCTATACAAAGCAGTATTTTGATCCGCCTACAAGATATGATCACGTAGTAACCTCCTCGAAAGGTCATAGCGTGCCTATCATTAATGGCAATTATCAGGTGCTTGGAAAAGAAAAGTCGGTTATAACGGTAGAGCGTGAGTGCGAATACGGCTTCAATATGCAGAACGGATATAATATCGACACTCTTACCACTCTTAACCGCCGCTTCCTTTGCGAGAAAAGCGGAGTCAGCATGACCGATACCTATGAATTCAGCGAAGCTCCCCAGAGTGTTGTTGAAAGATTTATCTCTCTTATCGAGCCAACCGTGACCGATGAAGGCGTTAAGGTAGGGGAGTCTACTCTCGTTTACGATAAGGATATATTCGAGCTTTCACTCTCGACGGGCGAGGCTATCAGAACATACGATACAACCGTTTACTTCGTAGACCTTAAGGTTAAAAATCCCACCGCTAATTTCTCCGTCAGTGTTAAATTTATATAAAAACAGCTTCGAGAAATTTTAGTGCAGATTTTGAAAAAGGCTCTCTGCCCGTGCGGCAGAGAGCCTTTTATATTGTACGTACAGTCGGCTGTTTTGGGTTAAAGCAAAATGCAAACCAAGCCGCCCGCACCCTCGTTTATAATCTTCTCAAGGGTGTGCCCCAGCTTTTCTCTGGATTCGTCGGGCATATTAGTGAGCTTTGCATTCATACCGTCGTTTACAAGGTCGTAAAGAGAGCGTCCGAATATCTTTGAGTCAAGAAGCTTCTCGGGGGATTCTTCGTAATCCCTCGTCATAGTCTTGATAACCTCCTCGGATTGCTCCTCAGAGCCTAAAGCAGGGCAAACGTCCGCCTTTATATCGCATCTTACCATATGTATGGATTCAGCCGATGCGCTTACTTTAACGCCGTATCCTGCGCCCTGTTTAATAAGAGTCGGCTCTGAAAGCACAAGCTCTTCTCTGGAGGGCATAACGATGCCATAGCCCTTTTCCTTGGCATCAGCAAGAGCGTCTTTTACCTTGTCGTACTCATCCTTAGAGCGGGAAAGTTCTACAAAAGTCGTGAAAAGCTCCTTTTCCGAGGTAAGAGAAACCCCTGTCAGCTGACTTAAAATCTCAAAGTATTTTTCACGGCTGATAGGGAATTCGAATCCACCCTCTCCACGTCCGGCATCAATATATTTCTTCTCAAATCCCCATTCAAGGTGCCCGTTGTTCAAATCCGAAAGCTTCTTTGACTGAGAAGCAAAGCTACGAATTTTCTCAGTAATATCCGATATGAGCGGATGCTCACCATCAAGAGCGGAGATCCAGGATGGAAGCTTGAAGGTAAGCTCCTTGATAGGAAATTCGCCAACCACAAGCCCAAGGATTTCCCCGGCATCCTTCTCGTCTATCCTCGTGCAGTCAACAAGAGCCACGGGAGCAGAATATTTTTCTTCAAGACTCTGTGCCAGAGCCTGCGCCTCTTCTGATTCGGGGTTCTTGGAATTAAGAACGATGGCGAAAGGCTTTCCGTATTCCTTCAGCTCGGAAACAACCCTTTCCTCAGCAGCAACGTACTTTTCTCTCGGAATTTCGCAAATGCTACCGTCAGTGGTCACCAGCACGGCTATCGTAGAGTGTTCCTTCACAACCTTTTTTGTTCCGATTTCCGATGCCTCGGAGAAGGGGATAGCCTCCTCGCTCCAAGGAGTCATAACCATTCTTTCCTCGCCATCCTCAAGAGCGCCAAGAGCACCCTCAACCATATATCCAACGCAATCTATTACTTTAGCGTTAAGGCGTGTATCACCAAGCGTTATGGAAACCGCCTCCGCAGGAGTAAACTTAGGTTCCGTGGTGGTGATAGTCTTTCCCGAGCCGCTTTGAGGAATTTCGTCAGTAGTCCTCGCGCGGTCAAGCTCTCCCTCAATATTTGGGATAACCACAGCGTCAATAAATTTCCTGATAAAGGTAGATTTTCCCGTACGCACAGGACCCACAACGCCAATATAAATATCTCCGCCGTATCGCCTTGCAATCGTGTCGTAAATATTGTAGTCTTCCATTAAATTCTCCTCCGCAAAAATCCTTTTGTCACATCCTATGCAATTCCCACCGGGTAAATTCCGATTTTTACAAAAACAGATAAAAAATCCCAAAGGGCAGTGAATAACACCCTTTGGGAAAAGGTTATATGCAGTTGTTGAACTCGCCGTAAAGTTCCTCGTTGATTTTCTTCATATCACCGGGCTCAATTTTGCATACCCGTCTGTCATAGGTCATAAAACCGTTGGTTTCGTCCTCAACGTCGGACACCTGAGTATAGATAAGAGCCGATAAGCCCATCTTTATAAGAGGCGTCAGCTGCTCGGAATAAAGCTTCTTAAGCTCTCGGAGAAAATGCTCCGAGTCCGTAAGAGTAGAGTAGCCGTAATTCTGCCGGCTGAAAACGTGACCCTCAACACGGAGAGAAAATCCTCCGAATTCCGAGAGGAAGAAGGGCTTACCGTCAGGCTTCTTTATTTCAGGAGCTCTGAAATATATATGCCGTGAGTCAACGTCACTCATTTTTCCTTTAAACCAACCCGAGGTTGTGTCTATAATTCGGCTTCCGTCAAATTCCTTGAGTCGCCTATATTCCTCGTCGGGATTGAACTGTCCCCAACCCTCGTTGAATACGGTGTAAAGGCATACCGACGGGCAGTTATAAAGCAGCTCTGCCGTCTTTAGCATATTAGAGCGGAAGTTTTCCCTCGCTTTTCTGTCACGATTTCTGATGTTTGAGAATCCGTAGTTTATTCCTACGGTGGGGAAGGCGGTATCGAAAAGGAAGGAATAAGAGCCGCAGTTAACCATATCCTGGAAAACAACCATGCCAAGCTTGTCGCAAAGATAGTAGAAAATCATAGGCTCAACCTTTATATGCTTTCTTAAGGTATTA
>CAJGCM010000059.1 GCA_904501765.1 uncultured Clostridia bacterium
GAAACCATAAAAAAATGCGACTATACGGTAAAAATCCCTATGTCAAACGGCGTTGATTCGCTGAACGTTGCCGCCGCAGGGGCGGTTGCCTTCTGGCAGCTTGGAAACAGATAAAATTTTCAACATTATATAGTAAAAAACGAGCAAAGAGCTTGGCGCTGAACCGAACCCAAGCGACCTTTCTCGTTTTTTCTTTTGCCCATTTTCCGAAGGAGAATTATACCAAGTCGAATATAGCCGTCAAATATGCGCATAATAAAAGTAAATTACCAACAAGGAGATAATAAATATGTGCACGGCTATCACCTTTTCTGCCGCAGGGTACTATTTCGGCAGAAATCTTGACCACGAGGAGGGCTATGGGGAATGCGTCGCCTTCGTTCCGAGAGCATTCCCTCTGCCCTACAAGCACGAGAAGCTACAAACACACCACTACGCAATGATAGGTATGGCAAAAATATGCGACGGCTATCCCCTTTTCTACGACGGAGTAAACGAATACGGGCTTGCCGTGGCAGCGCTTAATTTCCCAGGAAACGCATACTACGGCGACGTATGCGAGGACAAGCTGAATTTAGCTCCCTACGAGCTTATCCCGAAAATTCTATCCTCCGCAAAAACCACCGAGGAGGCGGTGACACTTATTAAAAATATAAACCTCGTCGCCACCCCATATAAAAAGGATTTGCCTCTATCTGAGCTTCATTTTCTCATAGCTGACAAAAACAGCTCTGTCGTAGCAGAGCCGATGGAGGACGGAATTGCCGTTTGGGAAAACCGAATAGGAGTCCTGACCAATAATCCCCCTTTTCCTCACCATATAGAGAATCTGAAAAAATATCTCCATCTTTCTCCTAAAGAAGCAAAAGGAGGACTCTCCGAAAGGTTAAATCTTTCGCCGAACAGCAGAGGCACTGGCGCCCTCGGGCTCCCCGGCGATAGCACCTCTGAATCAAGATTTGTAAGAGCAGTCTTTACAAAGCTTAATGCTCTAACCCCCGACACAGAGCCCGGGTCGGTTAACCAATTCTTTCATATTCTCTCTGCTGTTGAACAGGTTGAAGGCTGCGTAAGAATCGGAGATAAAGCCGTAAGAACTCAGTATTCCTGCTGTATGAATCTTGACACGGGCGTGTACTATTACAAAACCTACTCAAACAGCAAAATATACGCCGTCAGTATGCTCCTTGAGGATGCGGATAAAGGGGAAATAGTCAACTATCCCCTTTTATGGGAGGAGAAAATTCACGCCGAAAATCAGAAAATACAGCCTTGATTTCTCGCAAAATCAACCCCAATATTAAAAAGTCGCCTCACTTTTACAGGAAGGCGACTTTTTAATAAACGTAGCTTTGTTTTTTGAAATAGAAATAAATCCTTACTTACCCCCGAAAATGCGCTCCTTATTATCGGTAAGGAACTCCGAAATTACCCTTCCCATCGAATGGAAGCCTAAATCGTTAGGATGCCAGGTATCAGCCATACCATCGCCTCCTGCGTATTTCATAAGCTCCTTGCCGCAAATGAAGTAGACGTTTTTATCCCCTCTCGCAATAGCGTTTTTATAGGTACTCTCTATTACATCAATCCTCTCAAGCGCATTCTTTGACTGAACGTACTCGGGGCGCGATAGCATAAGCACAGGAGTAGTTGGCTGCTTTTCTCTGAAACGCTTGAAGAAGCGCTCGTGAGTATTTTTAAGATGCTCGACTGATGGCGCATTGTGGTCGTAATCCATAACGAACAGCGACATATCAAGCCCCGCTATGTAATCTCCTATATTGTCCTCGCCCTTGGCGCTACCTGAAAAGCCTAAATTTATATAGTCCGCCTCGAAGCTTCTCAAAACTACGTTCTGATAAATGTTACCCGGTCTTGAAGCGGTGCCGCCCTGAGTTATAGAGGAGCCGTAATAAACGATGGGCTTCGTTATCTCATAATCATCGGGCGGAAGAAGCTTTGCCCCCTGTGAAAGCCCTATGTAAAGCTTCTTTATATCGCCGTAAGATGGCATATTTATGGTTATATTCCTCATAAGACTGCCGTCGTCAAAATTGCACCTTGAGGAATATCCATCCTTTAAATTCATAGGGGGTGTGAATATCATTCTGCATACACCGTCTGCATACAAATCAAGGCCTGCCATACCGAGAACGCTGGAATTTGAGCCTTGATAGAAAATGCCGCTGCTTACGATTATAGCAATCTCCTCCGCATCGGTCTTAAAGCGGATTCTGCCTCCTGAGCAGTTTGCGTGCAAGCTCAAAACTCCGGGGCTTACCTCCTTTGCCAGTTCCTCAGGAATACGGCGGAATCTGTCACCCTCGCGGAATAAGCCGTGGAGCTTGAATGGCGTCTGTTCCGCATCGTATATATCAAGCCCGGAAAGGTCTATATTCATGTCGGTTGTAAAGTTAGGATCTATTTCAAATATACTTTTCATGCTGCACCTATTTTAGTTAAATTTAAATGATAAACATACCGCATCTATAAAGCAAGGCAGAAATTAATCCTGCCTTGCCTTTTTTTATGATTGCTTTTTTAAGCTATGAATTATTATTTGCGGTATCCTTCAGCAAAGGTAATATAATTGTAGAATGATTTTGCAACCTCAGAGGCCGACGCATCACCCGCAACGCCCTCGACGTAATCACCGTAGCAATAAGAGCCGATAGAGCCATCGGAGAGGCTGAAGGTCATAACGTTATCGAAGTCACAAGCCTCGGCTGACAGCCGCACAGCCACTCCGGCTAACAGCTGAACCTCAGCGCCGCACCAGTTAACCTTACCGTCAACGCTTGAGGTGATAACGTAGGTGGGAGAGGCTGACAGGTCAACCTTAATATCAATCTTACCCGCAGCAGAGCCCATATTTGTCGCATACTCGGGAAGAATTATATCACCGCTCTCAGCATAGGAGGAATTACTTGCAACCAGCGCTGCAATAATAGCTGCGCCGTCCTCGTTATCCTCGGTATCAAAGGCGCCGTATACGTCAGCAAGATATTCGCCGAGATAGTACGCAAGCTTATAAGCCGACGCATCAAGTCCCTCTGTTGCGAAGGTCTTTGCTATATAATCGTAAAGGCTTATGGAATAGGTAAGCTTGTAGCTGTATCCTTTTTCCTTAAGAGTTATCTCGTAAACCGCATCGCTGAACGCCTCGTTAGCCTTAACGTACTTAACGTTCTTTGCCATACGGTAGTCTGCTCCGCCGATTGTTATCGCATTTTCGGAGAACATCGCCTTGGTGTCTGCGTCAAGAACACTGTAATTCTCCTCTGCAACGTAGAAGTAAATTCCGATAGAGGAGCCGAGAGTAAGGTCAACGTAACCCTTAAAATCAGAAACTGTTCCAACTACCTGCTTACCGGGGATAAGTGTTGTTTCACCCCAGAGAGTCCAACGCTCGGTTGCTCCGAGAACGAGCGTTTCCATCGCCTCGGTAGGAACGAGAGGTGTTATGAGATGCGCAAAATCAAGAGGATCGTCACCCGTACGAACGTAGGTCTTCATAAATACCTCGGAGGAAAGGTCGCACCAGGAGTACTCGGTGCATTCAGCCTTTGCCACAGGCATTATGTTCATATCGGGAATTAATATAATCTTGTAAGCATCCTTTGCTTCAAATTCGGGGTCGTTAGTTACGTAAACGTAACTCGAAAGGTCTGCTCCCACAGAGCCTACAACAGGTCTTACAACCCTGTAAGTAACCGTTTCGTCGCTCCACTTGGTATTTGCGTTTGTAAGAATCTTACTTTCGTCCTTTGCCTTAACGTTGTCACCTACGGTCATATAAGCCGATGTCGCATTGTCAAGAATAATCTCACCGACGCTTGATGCGAGAGTACCCGCAATCTTACAGCCTGTAAGATTTACAACGTCACCGTCGGAAAGGGACATAAACTGCGCCTTGCCGCCGTTTGCGATAACGTTACATTCGGTAAGATTAAGAGTCACGTTTTCCTTAAGGGCGAATATCTTGTCTGCGCCTTCGGACTCACCTTGGGAAACTGCAGACGCATCAACGAAGATTGCGTTTTTAATCTCAAGCTCATAGTTTTTCTTTCCGAAGTTAAACATGGCTTCTTTGGAAGCTCCAAGCTTAACGTAAGTACCGCCGTTTATCTGTACGGCATCGGTAGCCGTAGAGCCTGCCGCCTGGTTAAGGAGATTTGCGGAATAAACTGTAAGATTGTCTGCCGAAGCTGCGCCAACCTCACCTATCGTAAGAGTCGCAGTCTGAGTCATAGAGAACATAGCGTTGGTAACCTTAACAGCGCTGCTGACGTCGGTTTTGGACGTGCCTATGTGAACAAGCTCGCCGCCTGCCTTCGAAGAGTAAACAGCCATATCGCCGCCGGACGCACCGTACATAAAGGGGGAGTTCGACTGATAAGTAAATCTGTTTCCGTTAAGGTCTATACTAACTGCTTTTCTTAAATATGTGTTATTTATAGGACCTGCCGCCTGAGACTTAGAAGCCTCCAGGTCAGTGTAAAGCTTAACCTTCACGGAATCTGTGAGATTCTCGTTAATGGCGTCTGCCAGCTCAACGTTCGAGCCGTAATAGCTTAAAGAATTGCCTACCGTTACGGTATAAGCGGCGTAAGAATATACGGGATAGTAGGTTGCCTCCTCAAGCACCGCCTCTGTGGCAGCATCAATAGGAGTCTTGCCCTTAACAGCCTCAAGATAAGCTGCCGCAGTGCTGTAAGCCCCAGGATTGATATACTCACCCTTAAGCCAACCCGATGCGTAAAGCAAACCATCGTCGAGGACGATATTTTCAACCTTTATGTCATTCGGTATAGAGAACTTGCCGTTCTTAATATACGTGTAAGTCTTTATATTGTCGGTATCGGCGGCAGGGTCATCCGCAACACCGGTGTAGAAATGAAGATCTATATAGGTGGGCTTAATGAAACGGATACCTCCCTCGTAAGCCTCTGTTTCAAGCTCACTGGTTACCTTATCCATCTTGAAGCCGTTGGTATTTACCCAGCCCCAAGCGGTAACGACTTCCGCTATCTTGTAGTCCTGATAAAGAGTAACGTGAGAGTTATTCGCCTGAGCAGCTGTAAGAGCCTCGTTAAGAGAATCGTAGGCGGTGTTACCTACCATAATGGGGCTTACCACGTTGCTATTTGCCTCAGGATATGCGAAATGCTCAAGATAAAGCTTTGCATTATCCACCGTTACCCCATTAGTGCTATCCAGATAATCGCCCTTATCCATAGCTACCTTTCTGATGTTGGAGAAAGCGATCTTACCTCCCTCGGGATAAGTGCCAATGCCAAGCTCAATACGCATCTCCTTAACGGACTTAACGTCAGAGTCAAAGGCTCTCTCTAAAACAAGCTCACCGTTCAGGTAGGTGAAGGTATTTCTCGTAGCGGTATCAAGCACCGTCATATAAGTGTTCCACTTACCCGGAGCAACGCCTGCACCCTTATTGCTCTCGCCGTTCTCTGTAATTTTGAACAGCTCAATCTGCCTGGTTGCGGAAGCTGTTCCGTTAAAGGTAATCTTAAGAGGAATAGTATTGTCAAAGGTCATGAAATCAAACTGATAAACGATTACCGAATAGGGAGAATTTCCACCTATCTCAAAATCTTCTCCGTTGATATTGGGATAAGAGGAGTTTGCAATGGCAATTTTACCGTCAGCGAAGGTTGCGGAAACGTTATTCGAATATCCTGTATCGGTGGAGGTAGGAAGCGTCCAGATATGAACACCGTTTCTTCCTGCAAAGCTCACGTTATTCTCATAGAAGCCAATGCCTCTGGTGATAGAATAGCTGTTTATATTACCGGAAAGAACCTTGTCGGTGCTTTTCTTAACAACGTAAGGACACTCAAGGTCGCCTGTTTTATCCTCTACGAGAGTGCAACCTGCGGGAAGGTCTACATTACCCACGTCAATCTTTGAAAGTCTTGTTCCCTCGGCAAGGTCGATTGTATGAGCGTCTGTTCCGGTTGTGGTATTAGTTCCGTTAGCGCCGGGCTGATAGGAATCATTCTTTGTCCATTTATCGGACCCACCACCTGTGGAAAGACCTGTGCCGTTAAGAATAATTCTGGAGCCGTTGATAAAGTTAGCATAGCTAACATGTGCGAAAAGACCCTGACCGGATTTGGCCCACTGCATACCCATTGCATCGAAGGGAGATCTTTCAACCTCTACTGTGGAATTATCAAAGGTGAGAATTCTCGCAATCTTGCTCTGCTCTTCGGTCATATAGCCGTTTTTATCATTACCTGAACCCTCAATAATTCTGAAAGTTGCAGATGCATAAGAATCCTTGAACACAATATCACCGGTGCTTTTTCCGGTGCCGGTTATAAGATTAGTGTATGCTATATCGTTCTTGCCAAAGGCCTTACCGCTTGCAACAGTTACAGGATGGTCAGGTGCGCAAACGAGCTTGGAATTTACCATCTTGAAGGAAACGCCATTTCCTGTGGGGCAAGCAGAGGACGCAGCGGCACCGGTACCTGTACATGTCAAGCCTGAACCGTCGGTGGTAATGTAGGTGTTCTCAATGTAAACGTGACCTACGTTAGCTATGTTGAATAAGAAATAACCGGACATGGAGTACCTTTTTGCATCAATGTCCTCCTGAGTAAGGTCAAGACCTATACCGATATCCATCGTACAGTCATACATATTAAGGTATGCGCCGGATGGGGTGTTGGTCTCAACTTTAAATATCTGACCGCTATTGTTTGTATCTAAGGTAGTGTTAATGTCAAAATCGCAATTTCTGAACTCATACAATCCGCCGGAGCCGGAGTAATTCGTAAAGTCCTTGATAAGTAAATCAGAATAAATTCTGATACCTCTGCCCTTTCCGATAAAGTAGAAGGAAGAGCCGGAGTTGGAGTAGAAGTGCTTTTCGGCAGCGCTGAGCTTGATGGAGCCCTCGCCTTCAAAGCGAACGTTCTTGCTGGAACGCTGAGTATTGAAAGCATTGGTGGTAGCTATATCATACTCGTATCCGTTAGGATAGATGTAGAGAGATGTTCTACCGTTGCTCTCGGCCACACCGTCACCGTTATAGTCGAAGTCTTTGTTTTCGTACTTAACGGTCTGCTTAACGTTTCCAAGCAGGGTGATATATGCGTAAATCTGCTTAGGATTTGAGATGGTGATGGTTTCGTCTCCAATCACCTCGGTGTAGACGTTTTCTTCACCGTCTTTAATTACCGTGTGGTTTACGGCAACTATTTTGGCGAGCGCCTCGTCAAGTGTCATATCGGGGAAGGTTACGTCGCCAATCTTAAGGGAAACGTATCCGTCCTTCTGCTCCTCAGCGCCGACAGCCATAACAAGGGCGCCGATAACAAGAGCAACCGACAAAATAAGTATGAGAATTTTTAATGTGTTTTTCATAACATCATAAATTCCTTTCCAATAGTTACTACAAGATACATATATAAATATATATAAAAATACCTATGTACAAATATTTTAAAGCAAAGCGAAGCTTTTGTCAATCTAAAACCGACAACTAACAAAAAAGCTTTGATAGAAATTGGGTAGACGTTTTTGTGTATTCTATACAAAAAACCGACACGGGGCGAGGGAGAGGGGCTTGTTTTCCCACGAGGAAAACAAGCAATGATATCCGTCCCACACGGCGGGTGATATCGCTGCCGCGGTGATATCCTGCTTCGCAGGGTTTGGAGTTAGCGGGGCTTGTTTCCTCGTTTTTTATTGCCGTATTCAGAGTCCTGTAGGTTTGATATATTTATGTAAGGAAGAAAAAATGTTTTTGAAAGCTTAAATAAACTCTTGAAATTTGTGGAACGTTTTTGACGTTGCGACAGCAAAATGTTCCCCAAATTTTATGTGTTTAAGCCTTGGTTAACAGACAAAGACTTGATTTAAGCTATTGCTTACTCCTCATTCACCGCAGGGCGGTCCCCCTTCTCCCACAGGAGAAGGCCAGTGAGAAGACAAAAAACAGGCGAAGAAGCCGAATCACTCCGCACTTGAGTGATACACGCCCCATCGCCTGTCTTTTTATTTTATAGGGTAAGAAAAATTTCCAACCGCTATGTTTGGTTTGTTTTTTTGCAGTTTAGGTTTCAGTCGATTATCGAATTTTATTTTAGATTTCCGAAGGGTGTCCCGTGGTCGGCAGGGCGCCCCTCGGAGTTTTTATTTTAAAGCTTTTTTCATAACACGGCAAAGCTTATCAAGCCTGTCAAAACCCTTTATATTCGTCCCTTTAGGGTATCTTATATTAGGTTCCTGCGGGTCTGAATGCTTCTGCGTAAGTTACGTAGTTATAGAAGGATACTGCAAGGTCAGCGAGAGCTGCATCACTTGCGATTGTATTGAGGTAAGCTACAAGGTCGTAAGTACCTGTCTTACCGTCTGCCTTGGTTACGGTTATTACGTTGTCGAAGTCGAATACTCTCTTGGAGATTTCGTACACCTCGTCCTTAGCGAGAGTCTTCTCACCTGCGCCCTTCATAGAAACCTTTACGCCGTCCTCAAGAGCTGTAATAACGAACTTGGGAGAGGATGTAAGGTCTACGTAGATTGCGATAGAGCCGGATGCGTCGCCCATAGCTGTCGTTGCCGCGGGAAGAGTCGTAACGTTAGATGCGGGAGCGTAAGAAGCCTTGTCAGCTATCATAGAAGCAAGAATATTAGCGCCATCAGCAGCGTCCTTAACGGTGAAGTATGCGTATGCGTCTGCAAGGTAATCTGTAATTACGTATGCAAGCTCGTAGTTCGCATTATCAAGCGCCTCTGTGTTAAGAAGCTGATTAAGGTAGCCCTTAACGCTTACTGTGTATTTAAGAGTCTTGGTGTATCCGCCCTCTACAAGAGTTACTGTGAAGGTTGTTGTCGTGAATACCTGGTTTGCGTCAACCTCTACAGCTTCCATATAGTAGTAGTCAGTACCGTCGATATTAACTGTTTCCTCAGAAAGGAGGTCCTTTGTAGCCTGGTCAAGTCCTGCGTAGAACTCTGCGGGTACGTAGAAGTTGATATCAAAGTTCATGTAAAGAGAAAGGTTGTAGAATGCGCCGAAGCCTTCTACTACGGTTACGCTGGTAGTAGGAATAACTGTTGTTCCTTCAACTGTCCATTCACCTGTGTGAGCAACGTTAAGTGTCGCACCGGCAAGATTTTCGATGCTTACGAACTGAGCGAAATCAAGAACGTTCTCGCCGTTCTTAACGTTCATTACGTTAGCGGCATCACCTGCAAGGTTAACCCATGTGTACTCTGTTACGTCACTCTTAGCAACGACAGCGGTATTCATATCGGGAATAAGAATTATCTTGTATGCGTCCTCTGCTGTGAAGTCAGGGTCGTTGGTGTAGTAAACGTACTTGGAGTAGTCTGCTACGCCGCCTTTGATAACAGGTCTTACGAACTTATAGGTTACGGTTTCTGCGGAGAATTCGCCCTTTGTATATGCAACAGCGGTGTTCTCATCGCTTGCATTAACGCCGCTCATATTGTAAGCTACCGTGTTACCTGCAACAGCAATCGTATCGGTCGCATCGCCGGAAATATTAATTATTCCTGCAACGCGGCAATCTGTAAGTGTATAAGCTTCAGTTGTGGAACCATTATTAGCGCTGAACATACTACCTCTTGTAGCATCGTTGCCTATAATGTCGCAGTTGGTGAAGTTCATCTTGGAGCCGCCGTTCAGATGGAACATCATATTAGCGGGACCGTAGTTGTAAACGCCGCTTGCGTTAACGAAGGTTGCGTTCTTGGGGTTGCAAACGAAAGCAACGCTACTTTGGTTAAGGTTGAACCATCCGCCGCCGCCTGTTCCGATCTTAACGTAGGTACCGCCGTTGACGAAAATCTTCTCGCCGGGCTTTGTAGTCCAAACGTCAAGCATATTGGTAGCCATAACGGTAAGGTTATCGCTGTATGAGCAATCAGCGCCGTCAGGTGAACCGAAGTAAAGGCATCCGCCGCCGCCTGCTGTCTGGAACAAACTGTCTTTGGCATATGGATAATCACCGCCTTCGGTCGTTGAGGTTCTTATTTGAATAATCGTACCACCGGGAACGGTCGAGAAGAATCTGAGGTTGGATGCGCTGGAAGCAAGAATAGAGGTATTTTCTACTGACAGAGTAAAACCGTTAAGGTCGAAGTATGTATCGGTTCTGATGTAGTTGTCTCCGATGCCGTACCATCTGGTCTTCGCAACAACGTCGTTATAAAGGATAACGTCAATCTTAGCATATTGACCGATTCCGTCATTCTTCAAAGCGGCAGTTATCTCTGCGCCAAAGTCAGCTACTACATCGTGATAGAATATATTCTTACCGGATGTAATAACGTAATCCGCCTCAGAATATACAGGGTAGAAGTTAAGGTCGCCCTCTACTGCTGCGGGAACGCCATCAGCCTCGTAAACAGTTGCGCCCTCAAGAGCTGCGCTGTATGCCTCGAAGCTGTCGTAATCGGCAGGATTTACGTGAGACCAGGTAAGGTCGTTGAAGTAAAGAATTCCTGTTTCGAAGAAGATCTTACCCTTGGTGGTAGTATTGATTCTGTCGTCAATGAAAGGAGTACCGCCCTGCTGGAATATAATAGAGGTTGTGCCATTGATGGTATTCCAGGTGTATGTTACGTCCTTCGTAGCGTAGAACTCAACTCCCTCGGGATAGTAGCTCTCCGCTATATCCTTTATGAGCAGGTTCTTAACGTAATCGCCCTTCTTCGTAAGGGTGTATCCGTTAGTATAAACCTTGCCTTCCGTTAAAACGGGTTCAGTTTCTGTAAAGTCGCTCCAGATACCAACGTGGCCGCCTGCAGCCTTAGCTGCTACGAGAGCCTCTTCAATGGTCGCATAGGGAGTGTTACCAACCATAGGACCGAATCTCAGAGCGTTTGTGCTGTATTCTGAATAGAAGTTTTCGTACTTGAGAATATCTTTATAATTGTTAACGTCGAAGGCTTCGAACTTTCCGTAATCCTTGAAAGCTGCCTTCGTGCTGTTAGAAACAGCGATAGAAGCGCCCTGGGGATATGTACCGGCTGCCATCTCGGGTCTCATTTCCTTGATACCGACAGTTTCAACCTTTATCGCATCAACCTGCTCGCCGTTAACGAACGCCCAAAGGTTGGTCGTTGCCTGCTGAGTGAGGTCAACAACAACCGTAACAGAGTTCCATACGCCGAGCTTCATTGTACCCTTGTTAGAGGTGCCGTCAGCGTTCAGGATGAGGTCCTGATAGAAGTATCCTGCTGTGCCGCCGTCTGCGTTACAGCCGGTATAATGCATCTTTATAGGAATTGATGTTGCGGAAGAGGATGCGGGCATAATATCCATATGATAAACAGCAACCTTATACTCACCGCCGAAGAAGAGGTTTCCGCCGAGAGCCGAGAAATAAGAGGAGCTGCTAAAGGTTACTGTGCCGTCGTCATTTAAAGTAACTGTCTGGTCATGCACTGTATAGCTATCGTCGCCAGCCTTGGGGAGCATCCACTGCCAAACCCCTGTTCTGCCGCCGATTTCATTACCCGAGGTGTAGTAGCCACCGGGACGTCCGCCCGCGCTTGCGCCCTTTGCGAGGTAGGGACTTACGTAATCGTCTGCAACTACAACGTAAGGACATTCAAGGTCGCCGAACATATCCTCAATAATCTTGGTGTTTGCGGGAAGGTCAAACACGGCATGATTGTTTGCAGAGAGTCTTGTACCAACGGCAAGGTCAATGGTATGACCGTCGTTTCCGTCGAGAGTGTTAGTTCCGTTAACACCGGGCTGATATGAGGGTTCGAGATCAGTGGAACC
>CAJGCM010000060.1 GCA_904501765.1 uncultured Clostridia bacterium
ATTGTCGCTGCGAGAATTGCAAGAACCTGCTGGAATGCAAAGAGCAGCATCTGCGGGAATTTGGGTTTGTCGTGAACGCCGTAAACGAGATTGTTTGTCATAAGACTTCCTCCTATATTCGGGCGGGTTTTCCGCCTACCTCACACATTATAGCACATAAAAACCGCAAAGTCAACAAAATACGACAGGCTTTGAAAGAAATATTTAGTGATAATTTCCTGCCGCCGTTCCTTATACTGCTTTCCATAAACGAGAGCGGCTTATACGTAAAAATGAGCAGCTCTTAAAAGCGATAAATTTCTCACCGTTACAGAGCCTTTGACAGAACGAAATCGAAAAATCTTACTACCGTTTATAAATCGGCGAAAACAATAGCTCCGTTTTTCAAGAAATATCCGAAAGCTCTTCCCTTCACCTCTTTTACAAAAGCGAATCTACACCTCACTCCCCATTGCCGTCGGTTGACAATTCGGGGAATTTGTGATATACTATTATAGCACTTGTTGAATTGTCAACAAGTTAAACGGAATAACAAATAATTAAATTACACATATCGAAAGGACCTATCGTTATGAACAAGACGGACGAAAAATACGAGGCTCTGTTTACGCCTTGGAAGATTGGTAACGTTGAAATCAAGAACCGAATCGTAATGTGCCCTATGGGCGGTACGTCGCTTTTCGGCTGGTTTGAGCTTACGGGCTGCCACTTCGATAAGGAGGCTGCAAAGCTTTTCCTTGAGAGAGCGAAAAACAACGTGGGACTTATTATTCCCGGAATTGCTCCGCTCCGCGATACCTTCTGGGGCAAGTGGCTCTGGCAGAACAAAAAAATGTTTGAGGACCTGAAGGTATTTATGGAAGAAATCCATAAGACCGGCGCAAAGCTCTTTATACAGCTGACCGCAGGTATGGGACGCTCCTGGGCTATTACGGAGCTTGTAGCTCCCTTACATAAAAACGGATTTACCCGCGCTCTTATCAAGCCTATTCTTGATACAAGTCACGAGCTTGCATCGCCTTCCCCTCAGCCCTCCCGCTGGGCCCACGATATTATCTGCCCCGAAATGACCGTAAAGCAGATTCACGAGATTATAGAGGCCTTTGCTAAAACTGCAAAGCTTTGCAAGGAGGCGGGCGTTGACGGAGTTGAGGTACATGCCGTTCACGAGGGATATTTGCTTGACCAGTTTGCTATCGAATTCTTCAACAAGCGTACCGACGAATACGGCGGAAGCTTCGAAAACCGCTACCGCTTCGCAGCAGAGGTTGTAAAGGCTATTAAGGAAGAGTGCGGTGAGGATTATCCCGTATCACTCCGCTACTCGGTAGAGTCAAAAATGAAGGGCTTCTGCGAGGGCGCTATGCCCGGCGAGGATTACGTTGAGGTTGGACGGAATATGGCAGAATCCGAGAAGGCTGCAAAATATCTTCAGGACGCAGGATACGATATGCTCAACGCCGACAACGGAACCTATGACTCCTGGTATTGGGCGCATCCGCCGATGTATATGCCTGAGAACTGCAACCTTGAGGACGTAGCGCACATTAAGAAATTCGTGGATATTCCCGTTGTTTGCGCCGGAAGAATGGATATGGAAACAGGCGCTGCGGCTGTTGCAGATGGAAGAATAGATGCTGTGGGAGTTGCCCGTCAGTTCCTCGTTGACCCCGAGTGGGTGACTAAGCTTATCGAAGACAGGCTTGAGGATATCAAGCCCTGTATATGCTGCCATAGCGGTTGCTTTAATTTCTCGTCCTCAAAGGGACACGCAAACACTCAGGACCTTTCGGACACTATGGGACTTGCCCGCTGCGCTTTAAACCCCGAAACAATGCAGTCCAAAAAATACTACGTTGAGCCTGCAAAGAAATCAAAAAAGATTGCCATTATCGGCGGCGGTATCGGCGGTATGGAGGCAGCTATTCTCTGCGCAAAGCGTGGACACAAGGTTACTCTGTACGAAAAGACCGATAAGCTCGGCGGCGTATTTATTGCGGCTGCCGCTCCATCCTTCAAGGAAAAGGACAGAGCGCTTATTGCCTGGTATATCCGTGAAGTTTCAAAATACCCAATCGACGTTAAGCTGAACACCGAAGTCACCGACGTTAAGGCTCTTGATGCTGACGAAATTATCGTAGCAACCGGCGCTGTCGCGAAGAAAATACCCGTTAAGGGCGCTGATACGGCTATTGAGGCTGTGGATTACCTTCTCGGCAATAAGGCTGTCGGCGAGAACGTTGCGGTTATAGGCGGCGGACTTACGGGCTGCGAAATAGCATACGACCTTTACCTTAACGGCAAAAAGCCTGTTATAGTAGAGATGCAGGACGACCTTATCACCACAAAGGGCGTCTGCCTTGCAAACACAAGCTACCTGCGTGATTTCTTCAAAACCAACAAGGTTCCGGTATATCTTGAAACCTCACTTTCGGAAATCAACGACGGCTCTGTTCTGCTTCGGGACCGTGAGGGCAAGAGCTTTGAGGTTAAAGTTGATTCGGTTATTCTCTCGGTAGGCTATAATCCTGCACCCGTCCTTTCCAAGGGCAAACGTATACACGTTATCGGAGATGCCGCAAAGGTTGGCAACCTCCGCACCGTTATCTGGGGCGCTTGGAGCACCTGTATGAAACTGTGATAATCTGAGAAGGAGAAATAAAAATGATACTTACAAAAGAACAACAAGCCATTCTTGATGGCGAACGTGGCGAAACTCTTGCGAAGGTTATGAAAACCCTCGTAATGTACGGTGACGCATTTGAAGCGGAGAAGCTCGTGCCCATCACCTCAAAATACAATCACCTCGTGACCTCCTTCGGACTTAAGGTAATGTCCCCCGTTTACGACCTTATGCAGAAGCTTCTTGATGCGGGCGTATCCTCGGGGCAAAAATTCTCCGTTGACCCCCGCCCTCTCGACAAGAACGTTCCCGCAAACATTCTGCAAAACTTTGTTTTTAACAAATTTATGTATACCAAGCAGAGCTTTTATGAAAATCAGCTTGAAAAGCTGGGACTTATGGACAAAAACGCTTTCACCTGTACCTGCTATATGGACGAGGTCGGAAACAAGCCGAACAAGGGCGACGTTCTTTCCTGGGCGGAATCAAGCGCAGTCGTTTATGCAAACTCCGTTCTTGGCGCAAGGTGCAACAGAAACTCCGGCATTATAGATATTATGGGCTCTATCGTTGGCTACGTTCCCTATTTTGGGCTTCTCACCGACGAGGGCAGAAAGGCTACCTGGGTCGTTAAAATTCAAACCACCTGCAAGCCTGAGGCGCAGCTTATCGGCTCCGCTATTGGTATGAAGGTTATGGAAGACGTTCCTTACGTTGTAGGGCTTGACAAGTGGCTCGGAAACGAGCTTAACGACGCTGCCTGCGCATACCTTAAGGACTTTGGCGCAGCTACGGCTTCAAACGGCGCTGTCGGACTTTATCATATTGCAAATCTTACACCCGAGGCGCTTGAGCTTGGAGAGAGCCTTATCGCAGAGGGCGCAAAGGAATACGTCATTGACGACGCAGAGCTTGAGCGAGTAAAGAATGACTATCCCGTTATCTGGAAAAAGCCCGATGCAAAGCCAAAGCTTTGCTTTGTTGGTTGTCCTCACCTCTCCCTTGAGCAGCTTAAGGAATGGACAGTGAAGCTTGAAGAGGAGCTGAAAAAGAACGGCAAGAAGAAGGTAACCATAAAAACCGTATTCACCGCCGCTCCCGGTGTTCTTGAAGCCTTTGAGAAAACCGAATACGCGGCAAGACTCAAGGCAACCGGCGTTATTACCTCTTATATATGCCCCTTGATGTATATGAACAATCCGCTTTGCAAAAAGATGCCCGTAATTACCTCGTCTAACAAGCTCCGCACTTACACGAGCGCAAGATATTACACCGATGCGGAAATTCTCACTACCATTACAGGAGGTAAGCTTTAATGAAACAGTTTAAAGGAAGAGTGGTAACTCCCGGCGAGGTAACAGCCGAGGCAGTTGTTACAAAGGAAGGCTTCAACACGCTTGCTTCCTTCCAGATGGCGCTTCAGTTTGGCGATAAAGAGGTTAAATGCGGCGACCAGAGCAATAAGGAGCTTTACGGTAAGCCGCTGATTGGTAAGGCGCTCTGCCTGCCGCAGACTATCGGCTCAACTACAGGCGGACTTGTTCTTTACTGCGCCTGCGCTATGGAAAGAAACCCTGCTTGTATGCTTTTTGCCAACCATATCGATTCCCTTGCGGCGGCGGGAGCTGTTCTTGCGGACGTTTGGGTAGACGGCGTTACGATGCCTGTTGTTGACGGGCTGGGTGAGGAATTCCTCGAATACGTCAAGGACGGAATGAAAATCACCGTTAAGGCAGACGGAGTAGTTGAGGTTGAATAAAGATAAAAGCAAAAAATTCGGGGCTGACCGCTTGGTCAGCCCTTTTAACATTACATCTCTTCATACGCAGAGCGTATATTATCTGCGCAGCAGATATCATATCTGCGGTATATCACCCGTCCCGCCAGGAAACGGATATCGTTGAAAAAGTGCGCTTTTCTTGGTCGAATGCAGCATTCGCCATAGCGAAGATGCACGCTCCCTGCGCCTTGAAAGTGAACTTTCACTCCTTCGGTCGCTGTATGTGAACCTGCTTTGCTTCGCAAACAGAACCTAATCGACACACCAATCGAAAAAGCCAATCCAAACCGCAAGGGTCCAGATTGGCTTTTTGGTCGGAATGACAGGATTTGAACCTGCGACATCCTGCTCCCAAAGCAGGCGCGCTACCAACTGCGCTACATCCCGATTATTAAATTTTAGTTTTGTTTGTCTTCCGACTTTAGTGCTGCAAAGCAGGCGCGCTTCCTGTTGCAACTAAGGCTCTGCCTTCGTGTTATCCACTCGTCAATCGCCAAGTTGCTGCCACTCCTTTTTTCTCGCTTATCCCTCCGTCGAGGCGCTCGAAAACGTCCCCAACTGCGCTACATCCCGAAACAATTTATGAAATTAAAAATTAACTGAGCAAGATACCCCTGCGACATCCTCGGCTTCGCCGCCGGATTGCGGTTCCCGAAATTTTTAAGCTCGTAAAAACTCGCAAAATTTCGACCGCTGCTCCAAATCGCCTTCCCTTAATCCTCCACCGGAGGCGGTCAGGCTTTTTGCCCAAAGCAGGCGCGCTTCCTGTTGCAACTAAGGCTCTGCCTTCGTGTTATCCACTCGCCAATCGCCAAGTTGCTGCCACTCCTTTTTTCTCGCTTATCCCTCCGTCGAGGCGCTCGAAAACGTCCCCAACTGCGCTACATCCCGAAATAATTTATTCCTGCAACGGTAGGTATTATAACAAAAACATTAAAAAAAGTCAATAGCTACTTAGAAGATTTGCTTTAGATTTTGAGAAGACTTGCATTGTTTGCCTTTTCGTTATTGAAAAAACGACAAAAAAATGCTATAATTTACGTGGTAGCGGTTTTTTACCGCATCTTAACCGATTTTGTTGTATAATTTTTATGTGCGCTATTCGTTTTGCTTAAGCGTTTACGTTTCTCATTCAAACAGACGTAAAAATTTCATTTACGGAGGATTGCTTTGACAGTTAAGTTAGATTTCAAAAGAATAATAAAAAACATTTCCTTGATGCTATTGATATTAGCGGCGTTCTTCGGAATAAGCGTTATTCTGAACGAAGCGCTTACTATGAATGAGCATATAACGACGGTGTTCGTTTTTGCTGTGTTTATCATTTCTATATTCACAGACGGATACGTTTACGGAATAATAGCTACTTTTATTGCGGTGCTTGGCATAAATTACGCATTTACATTCCCCTTCTTTGCTTTCAACTTTACAATACCCGAAAATCTGCTTTCTGCTTTGATTATGTTTATCGTTTCCGTAACTACCTCTGCCGTAACGGTCAGACTAAAAAACTGGGAGGCCTTCAAGGCGGAGAGCGGCAGGGAAAAAATGCGGGCAGACCTGCTCAGAGCAATATCCCACGACCTCAGAACACCGCTGACCACTATTTACGGCTCAAGCGCTGCAATTTTAGAAAATTACGACAGCTTTACCGAGGAGCAGAAAAAGAAGATGCTTTGCGGCATAAAGGAGGACTCCGAATGGCTTGTGCGAATAGTGGAAAACCTGCTTTCGGTTACCAAGCTTAACGACGGTAACATAAAGCTTATCAAAACTCCTACTCCCGTTGACGAGCTTATAGACACTGTTCTTATAAAATTCAAAAAAAGATATTCCGATACAAAAATCAGCTTACACCTCCCCGAGGAGGTTATAATCGTTCCTATGGATGCGCTTCTTTGCGAACAGGTGCTTACCAACATTTTAGACAATGCGGTGCATCACGCAGAGGGTATGACGGAAATAGTTATGCGGGTATATGCTTTAGACGGACGAGCAATTTTTGAAATTTCCGACGACGGGGTCGGTATTGCTCCCGAAAAGCTACCGCACCTTTTCTCGGGGCGAATTATACCGAGCGAACGCAATGCGGACAACAAAAAAAGAAATGCAGGAATCGGACTTTCTCTCTGCTCATCAATCATAAAGGCCCACGGCGGAGAGATTACGGCGGAGAACAAAAAAGAGGGCGGAGCGCTTTTCCGCTTCTCACTTAGTATGGAGATTTCAGGAAATGTCGAACAATAAATATAAAATACTCATAGTTGAGGACGAGGCAAACATCAGAAGCCTGCTTTCGGCTCTGCTGGAAGCAAACGGATACCGCGCTCTGGAGGCAGATTGCTGCTCGGGCGCCGAGCTTATGTATTTTTCTCACGTGCCGGATTTGGTTATACTCGACCTCGGTCTTCCCGATAAAGACGGCAGCCTTCTTCTCAAAAAAATAAGAGAGCGTGACCTTACGCCCATAATAGTGCTTTCGGCAAGGAGCGACGAGGACGAAAAGGTGAAAATGCTCGACCTCGGAGCAAACGATTACGTGACGAAGCCTTTCGGAACAGCGGAGCTTCTCGCCAGGGTGCGCTCATCTCTGAGAGATCACCGCAAAATCAGCGGAGGGGGTTCTACGGTTGCTGTTTTCTCAAACGGCCCCTTGGAAATCAGATATGATTCAAGGAGAGTTTTCGTTAAAGGTAAAGAGATAAGCCTTACGCAAATTGAATACAATATTCTGTCATTCCTGTCTGAGAACGTAGGTAAGGTAATGACTTATTCTGCAATAATCAAATCAATATGGCGTGAATATCCCGACGAGGGCAACATCAAGCGACTTCAGGTAAATATGGCTAATATCAGAAAGAAATTCGGAACTATGCCGGGCGAGGAGAGCTTTATAGTAAACGAGCTTGGCATAGGATACCGACTTCGCGAGGACGCTAATTGATTTTTATCCCTCCACGTTATAGCGGAGCTGCTTCCAATACTGAAAATTTCGGTTGAGTATCTCTCTCCGAGCTTCGGTATAAGCGGCTCCTCTTTTTGTTTTCGGCGTTTTCGGCAGAATTTCCTTAGTTGAATCTTTACCGCTCCTTGTGCTAAAATACAATGGGCTAAGCCTATATGCTCCCATCACTTATGGGTTTTAAATGTTTTATCAAGGAGAATAATATGGATATTTTTGACATACTGACCCTTATTGGCGGACTGTGCTTATTTATGTACGGTATGAATGTTATGGGTCAAGCTCTCGAGCGCAGCGCAGGCAGTAAGCTTGAAATAATGCTCGGAAAGCTTACGACCAACAAATTTGCGGGACTTCTTACAGGTCTTGGAGTTACCGCTATAATTCAAAGTTCCTCCGCAACTACCGTTATGGTTGTCGGCTTCGTCAACTCGGGACTTATGACACTGAAGCAGGCGATACACGTAATTATGGGCGCTAATATAGGTACTACCGTTACAGCTTGGATTCTCAGCCTTAACGGAATTTCCGGCGACAGTATTTTCCTTCAGCTTCTGAAGCCCACATCTTTCACTCCCCTATTAGCTCTCGTGGGTACGGGACTCCTGATGTTTGCAAAAAGCAACAAAAAGAAGGACGTCGGAACGATACTTTTAGGCTTTGCCGTTCTTATGTTCGGTATGGATACTATGACAGGCGCAGTTTCAGGTCTTGCAGACGTGCCTGAGTTCCAGCAGATGTTCATTCTTTTCGAAAATCCTATTCTCGGTGTTATCGTCGGAGCTGTGCTTACCGCAATTATTCAGTCAAGCTCAGCTTCTGTTGGTATTCTTCAGGCTCTTGCCGTTACTGGTCAGGTTTCCTTCGGCGCAGCAATTCCAATCATTATGGGGCAGAACATAGGCACTTGTATCACTGCAATTCTTGCCTCCTTCGGCACTAATAAGAACGCAAAAAGAGCGGCTCTCGTTCACCTATCCTTCAACATTATAGGTACGATAGTATGGCTATCCGGCTTCTGCCTGGTTGACGCAATATTCTCCCCCTCACTCTTTGACTCCGCCGCAACTCAGGCGGGCATAGCTACCGCTCACTCTATATTCAACCTGGCTTGTACCATACTGCTTCTTCCTCTTGCGGGACTGCTTGAAAAGTTGGCTTATAAGCTTGTTCCCGATGCCAGGATTCCCGAGGAGGTATCCGAGCTTGACGAAAGACTCCTTGCAACCCCTGCGGTTGCTCTCGAAAGAAGCCTTGAGCTTACAAGAGAGATGGCAAGGCTCAGCGCAGAATCCTTGAAGAGCAGTATAGCAATGCTCAAAAATTACGATTCGGTAACGGCTGACAAAATTAGAGAGATTGAGGATAAAACCGACCATTATGAGGACGTTATCGGCAGCTATTTGGTAAAATTAAGCTCCCATCAGCTTACCGATACTGAGAGTGCGAAGGCTTCTATGCTGCTTAAGGCAATCGGGGATTTCGAAAGAATTGGTGACCATGCGGTTAATATTCTCGAATCCGCCGAGGAGCTTCGCTCGAAGGGTATTTCCTTCACCGAAGCTGCTACCTGTGAGCTTGACGCTCTTTGCGATGCAACAGTGGAAATAGTTTCAATATCAAACATAGCCTTCCTTGAAGAGGACGTTAATAAGGCTAACTGTGTCGAGCCCTTGGAAGAGGTTATCGACAAAATGAAGGAGTTCTTGCGTAGCCAACATATAGAAAGGCTCCGCGGTGGAAACTGCAGTATAGAAGCCGGCTTCGTCTGGAGTGACCTTATCACAAATATGGAGCGTGTTTCTGACCACTGCTCAAACGTTGCAGGCTGCATTTTAGACTTGAATAACCATAATATGAATATGCACCAGTACTTAAAAACGGTACGTGGCGGAAATGATTTTTACAAGGAAAAATACGCCGAATACTCGGAGAGATATTTAAAAATCTGAAAAATTCAACCTCGGCTTACGAGGATAAAGCTCGCTGTCGAGAACAAAGAAGAGAAGGTCAGACCTTTGTCTGTAGCCTTCTCTTTTTTTCGGCGTTTTGCCGCTTTGGCGTTTTTCCTCGCCCCTTGCAAGAACACGTTATTCTCAATTTAGTAAATTCTCACAATTTCGGGTGCAAATATTCTCCTTATAGGAGAATTGACGAAAAGAGAGCAATATGATATACTGAATTTGTGAAATAACACCACTTAAAATAACAAAATTATGAAAGGAGCGAAGAAATGACGGTTAAGCTTAAAAAAATAGCCATTTGCCTGTTTGCGCTCCTTTTTGTTTCACTTATCTCCTTAACCTCCTGTATTGATATTGACCGCATAGCCATAGACCTCGGTCTTTTCCCGAGAGAGGATATAGATTACGGTAAGGAACACACGGTAATTCTTGCCGATACGGCGGGGCTTCAGGTCATGGGAGATAGCTCAAAGAAGGTTGCGGGCGGCGGAAGGGCCGAATTCAGGTTTAAAATATCCGACGATTACGTATACGTTGGCAACAGCGAGGATATAACTCCCGCAAGGGGGCTTGACGGAAGCTATATTCTGACGTTAAAAAACGTAAAGGGACCTTCTACGATAGAGGTTAAGCTTTTTCCTAAATCCGAGCTTTTATTCGTAAACCTTTACAATAAGCTTAGCGGGGCTAAACTCGAATATATTCAAGGGGCGCCTATGCTGATGGGAGCATCCGACGTAAAGATAAAGGCTACCGCTCCCGAGGGCTTTTATTTCTCGGGCTGGTCAAAGGGAGCATACGAATCCGAGGGTGGCACAGTTATCAGCCGAGAGCAGGAATACGCCTTTACCCCCACCGACAGAAGCACTGCGATTTACGCCAATTTCACAGAAGCCGGTCATTACACTATAAACTATCACGTAAACGGTGGATACATAGTTGGCTCGGAGAAAAAGGTTTACACAGTGACGGACAGCTTTGAAAGGCTCTTCCCTATGCCTATGACTGTAAGAGAAAACGACCCGAACGTTTCCTTTAGGCGTGACGGATATACACTTGTCGGATACAGCACTGAGCCTATTATCAATTACTCCGGCTCTATCAGCGCAAAAAACATAAGAGGCTTTTCAAACCTTGGCGGAATATGCGAGATTCCGAAGAGCGGAGTTCTTGATTTATATCTTGTATGGGCATCAAATACAAAAGAAGAGCGCTTCAAGGTTAAGGACGCTACGTACAGTGATATATTCACCCAAGGGTCAAGAGAAAAGACCTCCCTCTCGGGATGTGTAATCAGCGACTACACCGGGTCTGACAGTACAGTCGTAATTCCCGAGATAATAGGCGGAAAGAGGGTTATCGGTATAGCCTCTGGAGCTTTTGGAAGCTCGTCAATCAAAAAGGTTGTTATTCCAAAAACCGTCGTTCGAATTGAGGACGGAGCTTTCACCTCCTTTTGCACGTCGCTTGAGGAGTTAGTATTCTTTGATTCTCTTCAATATGTATCCAACAGCAGCTTTCCCGCAGGGCTCAAGACGGTTGTCCTTGACGGACAGCGAGGCTCTGTGTATTCGGGATCCGAGGAGGGTTCCTTCTCAATGAAATACCAAAGAGTTCGTTCGCTTAGCGCCAAAGGGGTAAAAAAACTTATCGTGCTTTCCGGCTCTTCTACTATGTACGGGCTTAATTCCCGCCTTCTTGAAGAGGCGCTGGAGGGCGAATACGAAATAGTGAACTACGGCACGAACGCAAACACTCAAGCAACCTTCTATCTTGAAGCTATGTCAAAATATTTGTCAAACGGCGATATTGTAATATGCGCCCCCGAATGGGATATCGGCGACGTTAACGGAAGCAACGTGATGCACTGGAAGCTATTCCGAGGGAACGACCAATGCTACGATATATTCCGAGAGGTGGATATGTCAAATTACACTAATTTCTTCGGCGCATGGCAGGAGCATCAGACTGCCTCTAACTCAAAAGATTTAAGCTTTGCCGCTATGGCTATGTCGATAAAAAATTATCAGCTTGACACCCATCTTAACGAATACGGAGATATTCTCGGCGACAGATACGAAAAGATATATACCGACACCGGCAAACGTGACCTCTCTAAGTACTTTATTAACGACGAGCGTGCGGATAATTTCAACCGCGCGGCAAAATACGTAACCTCATATGGCGCAACCATGCTTTTCAGCTTTGCCACGAAGGACGATTTATATACAGACCCGAGCTGGAGAACTAAGGCAGATAGCTTTACTGCGCATTACGCAACCAAGCTTAACTGCCCTGTTATATCAAACGTGGGAACCTATATCTTAGACACAACTCTTATGTTCAACTCCCAGTGGCACTGTAACTATGCGGGAGCTAACAAGAGAACCTACGAGCTTCTTTTTGATATAAAGCGCTATCTCACTATGAAAAAGGACAGCTTTATGTCAATCTCGGAGCG
>CAJGCM010000061.1 GCA_904501765.1 uncultured Clostridia bacterium
ATTACCCGCTTTCGTAAATATAAGGTTATATAGGAAGATTGACGCAGCCGCCAGCCCTGTGAGAAGAGAAAAGGTGAGCTTCACGTCGTATTCCGTCACGGTTTTATTATTGTCGGTCAGGTACAAATTTATATTATTTACGTTAAGTTTTTTTGCCGTTTTTTCGGCAATACAAAGAAAAGAGCTGATAGAAGAAGATAAAACGCCTCTTTTAAGCACGTCGGCGGCGGGGTCGACAGACCTCTGGTAGACGTCAAACCGCTCTATTTCGACCTCGCTTCTTTTTATGAGGTATAACAGTGACTTGTTTGTAGCGACAAATTTTTTGAAAAAGGGAATTTTTTTCTTTTGCCCTTTTCCTTTACTCGTCCCGCCGCCCTCACGCCGTCTTATAAATCGAATACCTACTATCATAAAGTTTACGTCTATCTCTTTTTGTAGAGAGCCTTTAAACCTGACAGTTATAATTTCGGTAAATACAAGAAAGATAAGCAGAGAGGATAGGGGGAAGAGGATTATTTCCATATTACACCTTAATCAATATCTATTATATCGTCCTCCGCAGATGGGTCATTGCTTTCTTCGAGGGGAGCCGATATTTCCTCGGGCACTAGCTCGGGTGTGTTTTCTTCCTGCGCAAGAGGCGCATCGGGTGTGTCCGTCACTTTGCCTTCGGGAACAACCTCACCGTCAACGTCAGTTATCGTAAGCTGAGCCTCATCTCTTGTAACCGTAAGCTCCTGGTTGGTTTTCTCAAACATATTCATAAGGTCCTCGGAGGCTGCAGGAAGCTCCTCAATGCTCTTCATACCGAAGCAACGAAGGAAATCGGCTGTTGTGCCGTATTGCATAGGACGACCGGGAACGTCAAGCCTTCCGACACACTCAATAAGACCTCGGTCTATGAGGCTGTTCATAGCATACGAGGAGTCAACCTTACGGATTGTATCAACAAAGACTCTTGTAACAGGCTGGTTATATGCCACAACCGCAAGAGTTTCCATAGCTGCGGTGGAGAGAGAGCCGCTTTTTCTGATTCCGAGCGCATCTCTGATTTCGGGCAGATAAAGTTCTTTCGTGCAAAGCTGACAGGATTCGGAGTATGTAAGCAGAATTACGCCGCGGGCAAGGTCACTCTTGCCGTTATATTTTATCGCATAGTCAAATATTTTATCCTTGATTTTTGAAGGAGTCATATCGAATACTCTTGCTAACGTTGCGTATGATACGGGGTGACCTGCCGCAAAAAGTATAGCTTCAAGAGCTTCTTCGAAAACTATTGCTCTTTCGACAGCTTCGCCTGACTCTTCTTTCACCTTTTCTCCGCCTGAGGTGTTTATGGCCGAGGTTTCTTCGGCGATTTCAGAGTTTACTTCTTCCTGTGAGGATAATTCGGGGGTTGCTTCCTCTTGCGAATTTAATATTTCTTCATTCATAAGTTAAGCCTCCACGTTGTCTGTGTCGTTTTCGGGGTGCGAATCAAATTCGCTTTGCTCATCTGTAGTGGGTACGTAATCGGGGTTAAGCCGGAATTTCATCTCCAAGCCGCACTCCTCGTATTCCGCCACGTCCTCGACAAAATGTACTGTTGTAATAGTTATTCTCCCGAGCTTTATGAGCTCTAAAATTCCCATAAATCTTGCCACAAGCTCCGCTCTTGAGTCGGAGTCTTTAAGCAAGAAGAAGAGCGACGCCTCCTCCTGCTCTTCGAGAGTTTGACAGATTTCTTCGATTTTTTCTTCTACCGAAACCACCTTATGCTTGATAAGAGGGTTAACAAGGTCCTGGGGCTTTCTTTCCGCCTCGGAAATTCGCATACGGCGAAGCACTGAATTGAGGGCTTTAATCATAAGATTCGGGTCAAGATTCAGAGGAAGTCCTTTTTCGGGAGGAACGTCGTCTGTACCCTTTACAAATCTTGAAGAAAATTCGTCGTAAAGAGGACGAAGCTTGGTAGCCGCCAATTTTGCCTGCTGATAAAGTAAAAGAGCGTCGGCAATTTCACGTCTTGGGTCGTTCTCTGTGCCCTCCTCGTGGGGAAGAATCATTTTGCTTTTTATAAGCATAAGCTCGCTTGCCATAACGATGAATTCACTGGCTATCTCGAGGTCCATTCGCTGAGCTTCTTCGATATACTGCATATACTGGTCGCATATCATAGCTATTGGAATGTCTGTTATACTTACCTTGTTTTTGCTGATTAAGGTAAGTAAAAGGTCGAGAGGACCTTCAAACTGGTCCAGTCTGTAAGTCAATTGTTCTATCATAGATTACCTCGTTATATCTGAAGAAAGGGAATTAGTGAAAATAGCTGTAAAATTAGTCCTGAAAGCCCGTCTATCGCAAAGCCTATCATATCGGAAAGAGAAAATATACCTGCGATAAAGGACAAAATTGGATTTGCGGCTATAAAGGGAACCGAAAGGAGCGCCCCCTTAACAATGTCGCCAAGGAGAAGCCAGCCCAACAGAGCAAAATATATCTTTCGCTCGTTATCAAGAAGCTTGTAATAGAGCCTTTCGGGAAGAATCACAGCGAGCAGCCTTGAGCCATCAAGGGGCGGTATAGGGAAAAGATTGAAAATTGCAAGTCCTATATTCACCGCATGGAGAATATAAAGGAAATTGACCGTATTCTGCATCAGGGCGAAGATAAAGGGTGAATCCGTAGTCACACCGCTGAAAAGCTTGAAGGTAAGTAGATACAAAAATGCAGAAATTACTGAAAAAATTAAATTTGATAAGGGACCTGCAAGGGCTGTAATAGCAAAATCTCGCTTTGGTTTTTTAAAATTTCTTAAGTCAACAGGTACGGGCTTTGCCCAACCGAAATGAAAAAGAAGCATACAAAGAGCGCCTATAGGGTCTATGTGCTTTATAGGGTTAAGAGTAAGTCTGCCCGAATCCTTCGCAGAGGTATCTCCAAGCTTATACGCTGCATATCCGTGTGAAAACTCGTGAACTGTGAGAGTGATAAGAACAGCTAAAGCTGTCAGAATGTAATAAACGATGGAATCTGCATTCATTTTTTGTTCCTTTTCAGGGCGAGCGCTTAATTCAGAGCGTCCGAAATCACACTCCAGAGCAAATCTTTTCCGTCACGACTTACGGACGAGAAGGGGATTACCTCAATCCCTGCCTCGCCAAAATAATTTTTATCAAGCTCTGAGAGAGCCTCTGCCAGCTGTGCCTTAGAAAGCTTATCTGTTTTTGTGGCAACAACCGTAAACGGAATATCGTTGGATATAAGGAAATTTATCATTAAAACGTCGTCTTCTGTGGGACCTGTCCTTATATCAATCAGCTGTATAACAAGCTTTATTGCGTCAGCCGAGGGATTCTTTAGAAAATAATCCTCCGTAAGAGAGCTCCAGGATTTTTTTGATTTTTGCGACCTTTTCGCATAACCGTAGCCCGGGAGGTCTACAAGATAAAATTTGTTATCAATGCCGTAGTAGTTAATTGTGATGGTTTTTCCGGGAGAGGAGGATACTCGCGCTAAGGATTTTCTTCCGAGAAGCGTGTTAATAAGAGAGCTTTTTCCTACGTTAGAGCGCCCGGACAGCGCAATTTCCGGTCTTGGGTCTTTAGGAAACTGCGAGCTTGCGCCTACGGTCATTGATATACCTGAATTATTGACGTTAAATTTCATAATAATCTTCTACCAAAATTATATTTTAACCAAAGCAGCTGAAAGCACGTCATCGGCGGTGCGGCAGGGAATGAAGGTAAGATTCGTACGAGCCTCCGTATCAATCTCGTCAAGGTCACGCATATTATCCTCGGGAATAAGAACGGTCTTGATGCCGCATCTGTAGGCGGCAAGAGTTTTTTCCTTTAATCCGCCGATTGGGAGAACTTTACCGCGGAGGGTTATCTCTCCTGTCATAGCTAAATCGCGTTTTACCGGTATATTACCGAGAGCGCTTACGATAGCTGTAACCATAGTAACGCCTGCGGAGGGGCCGTCTTTAGGAATTGCACCCTCGGGGAAATGGATATGAATATCCTTATCCTTATAAAAATCGGTGGGAATTCCGTATTTTTTCGCTATGGTTCGTACGTATGAATGAGCGATTTTCGCCGATTCCTTCATAACGTCGCCAAGAGAGCCTGTAAGCTCAATTTTTCCGCCTCCGTCCATAACTGACACCTCAACCTTGAGAAGGTCGCCGCCACTCTGGGTATACGCAAGTCCGTTGACGATTCCAATGGGGTCTGTTGCCTCAAGTCTTTCGGGAATTACCTTAGCCTTGCCGAGGATAGAGGAGAGATTTTTTTCGTTGACGGTTATAGATTTCACGTCGCTCTCGGCGATTTTTTTAGCAACCTTCCTTATTAGAGATGCAATTTCTCGCTCGAGGTTTCTAACGCCCGATTCTCTGGTGTATTCCTTAATAAGCTTGAGTATAGCGCCGTCAGTTATCCTAAAAATGCGGCGATTCATTCCGTTCCTTTTAAGCTGCTTTGGAACAAGGTGGTTTTTTGCAATTGCGAGCTTCTCCGTATCGGTATATGTAGAAAGCTCAATGATTTCCATTCTGTCAAGCAGAGGGGCGGGAATTCTGTCGTAGCTGTTAGCCGTTGCAATAAAAAGACAGTCCGAGAGGTCAATGGGTATTTCCATAAAGTTATCGCGGAAGCTCTTGTTCTGCTCCGGGTCCAACACCTCAAGAAGCGCAGAGGTGGGGTCACCTCTGAAATCGTTTGCCATTTTATCTATTTCGTCAAGAACGATAACCGGGTTTTCGACTCCGGAATTTATAATTGCAGTAACTATTCTTCCGGGCATAGCACCAACGTATGTTTTTCTGTGACCTCTGATTTCAGCCTCGTCGTGCATACCGCCGAGAGAAACTCTTGCGTATTTACGCTTCAAGGCTCTTGCTATAGAGGATGCAACCGAGGTTTTTCCGACACCGGGAGGACCGACAAGGCATATAATCTGATTTTTAACATCGGGTGAGAACTGTTTGACCGCAACGAATTCAAGAATTCTTTCTTTAACCTTATCAAGCCCGTCGTGGTCGCTGTTAAGAATGTCTCTCGCCTCGGCAACGGTTGTTTCTTCCTTGCTTCTTTCACCGAATGGGAAGTCAAGGCAGGTATCGAGATAAGTGCGAAGAACCGTGCTTTCAGCCGCTCCAAAGGGCGTTTTAGAGAGCTTGTTCAGCTCTTTCATAAGCTTTTCGCGGATTTCGTCCGAAAGCTTCTTATCAGCTATGCGAGCCTCGTATTCACGGATTTCGTCATCCTCGTCCTCGCCAAGCTCCGCTTGAATAGCCTTAACTTGCTCGCGAAGGAAATAATCCTTCTGATTCCTGTCAATTTTTTCTCTTATTTGAAGCTGAATGTTATGCTCACATTCAAGGAGCATTCTTTCCTCTTCAATAGCAATGAGAAGCTTCTCGAGCCTTGATTTTGCCGTGAGAGCTTCGAGGACGGTTTGCTTGTTATTGTAATCTATTATCGCGGAGGAAGCAACGAAATCGGCAAATTTGCCAGGGTCGCTGATAGCCTCTGCGCCGATTAGCATTTCGTCTGTATACGAGGGGTGTATTTCCGAAAGACCGACCAAGGATTTCTTTATCTCATGAACGAGCGCCTCGTTCTTTTGCGTAAGAGCAAATTTTGGCTCCTCTATAACCTCTGCCAAAGCAACGGAGAAGCCCGCGGTTTCTCTGATTTCCTTTATTTTTACCCTTGAAATTCCTTCAAAAACAACAGAAAGATTGTTTTGGGTATTCTTCACCACGTGGCGGATTTTAGCAAACACGCCTATGGAATATAAGTCTTCAGCCGTGGGGACTTCTACGGTTATATCCTTTTGAGTAACCAAAAGTATTTGCATATCGTGTAGGGTAGTCGCAGCAGTGAACGCCTTAAGGGAGGGCGTTCTTACAATTTCAATATTTAACTGAACTCCCGGAAAGCCGACAACACCTCTTAATGGTATCAGCGGAAGTGTTAATTCATTAATTTTAGTGGGATTCTCTGACATAAGTGTTTCCTTCTTTTATGAGTTTTGTCAACAAGACAATACAAATCCAGTATATTATACCATATAAAAAAATAAAAATCTATACCTTTTAATAAAAATTTATATATTTTATGTGGTAAAGTAGGTAAGAAACACCTGCTTTTGCTTTGCATTTTGAAAAGTTAGGGAAAAGGCGAAAAAAATTCAAAATAACTATTGACAATCGAAGATTTTTGTGTTACAATCTACGAGAAGCAAAAAGCTTACACAACAAAGCAGAATTTCCGTTCTCACCATACCACAGGGGTGCGTATGGTTAATACTTATAATGCCCGAATAGGGTGTTTTGGGTTTGCGTACGGAATTTTCTGTATGCATTTTTTATTTTCGGAGGTAATGGCTATTAGTACCAGAGACGAAAGAGATCTTCTTATAAATGAGGAGATTAAGTGCCCTGAGGTTCGTGTCCTCGGAGCTTCCAACGAGCAGGTTGGCATTATGAAAATCGAAGATGCAAGAATCTATGCCGAAAACAACGGCGTTGATCTTGTTTTGATTGTTCCTAATGCGACTCCCCCCGTTTGCAGAGCTATTGATTATGGTAAGTTCTGCTTTGAGCGTGACAAGCGCGAGAAGGAAGCAAAGAAAAAGCAGGTAATCGTTAAGGTTAAGGAGGTTCAGCTTTCTTGCCGTATCGAGCAGCATGATTTTGAAACCAGAGTAAATCAGGCAAAGCGTTTTCTTGCAGAGGGTAATAAGGTTAAGGCTGTAGTCCGCTTTAAGGGAAGAGAAATGACTCATACCGAGCTTGGAAGAGAGGTAATCGCTAAGTTTGAAGCAGCGCTGGCAGGGGTTGGTGTTGCTGAAAAAAAGCCCTCGCTTGACGGTCGTTATATGTCAATCACTATCGCACCTGCTAAGCCCGAAAAGAAATAATTTAGTTAAATAATGGGTTATACCCGATAAAAAGGAGAATTAAAAATGGGAAAGATTAAGACACACAAAGCATCTGCCAAGAGATTTTCTCTTACAGGTAGCGGCAAAGTAAAAATGTCTCACAACAATCATCGTCACAACCTCGGTTTGAAGACGGCTAAGCGCAAGAGAGGCCTTCGTAAAGGCGCTATTCTCAGCGAGTCCTTTGCACCGACATACAGAACCCTTATCAACAAGTAATAGGGTAAAAGAAGAAAATTTGGAGGAAGATATAAAATGGCAAGAGTTAAGGGCGCTATTATGACGCGCAAGAGAAGAAAGAGCGTACTCAAGGCAGCTAAAGGCTACTGGGGTGCAAAATCCAAGCATTTCAAGATGGCTAAGCAGGCCGTTCTTAAGAGCGGTAACTATGCTTTCGCAGGTCGTAAGATGAAGAAGAGAGATTTTCGTTCTCTCTGGATTACAAGAATTTCCGCTCAGGCTAAGGTTTGCGGTATGAACTATTCCAAGCTTATGCACGGCCTTAAGGTTTGCGGCATCAATCTTAACCGTAAGATGCTCGCTGAGCTTGCAGTTTCCGATAAGGAAGCATTTGCGGCAATTTGCGAAAAGGCAAAGGCTGCTCTTTAATAAAGAAAAGACAAATCCCGGTTTTGTCCAAGTGGCATGCCGGGATTTTTTTCAAAAGGGAGATATTTTATGATTTTGCATAACGACATACTGTCAAGCAGAAATAATCCTACCATAAAATGGGCAGCATCGCTTAAAGATAAAAAGGGGAGAGAGAGCAGCGGAGCTTTCATTGTCGAAGGAGAAAAACTTACCTATGAGGCTATTTCTTGCGGTCTTGAAATTACTCATATTTTTATATTAGAAGGAAAAAACGAGGCAGTAATTCAAAAGCTCTCTGAATACCAAAAAGAAGGCAAACTTAAGCAGTGTGAGGTATTTGTGGTAAAACCTACTGTTTTTGAGAAAATTTCTACCGAAATTGCTCCCCAGGGCGTAATAAGTGTTGTAAAACATCTTGACTTTTTCCGCAGGTTGGATATAATATATAAGGAAGAGTTTTTGAAAAAACCAGCTGAGCGCGCCATAATTTTGTGCTCTGTAAGAGATCCCGGAAACATGGGCGCCGTTATAAGAAGCTCTGTTGCCTTTGGTGTAGGTCATATTATAGTATCAGACGATTGCGCTGACGTATATAATCCTAAGACCTTGAGAGGCGCTATGGGAAGCCTTTTCAGAGTTAAAGTGACAAGGGTTTCTGACCTTTCAGAAACTGTAAACCAAATTAAACTGGTAGGAAGAAGAGTGTTCGCTGCGGAGCTAACAGAAAAAGCTATGTCTGTTGCCGATGCGAATATTCGTAAGGACGACATTATTATAATCGGAAATGAAGGACACGGTATTCCCGGGGAGCTTTCCTCCCTTTGCAACGGTAGCGTGTATATTCCTATTTCAACCGCAACTGAGTCCTTGAACGCTTCTGTGGCGGCGGCAGTTTTTATGTGGGAGCAGAGTAAGCTTGAGGGATAAAAATATGAATGATATGGTTTTGTGGATTTGGCTGTCGCTTTCGGTTACTCCGGGTGGCACAAGCTTCAAAAAGCTTATAGAAAAGTTCAAATCTCCCGATGCCGTTTACAAAGCGGAGGCGGGGGAGATAATTTCATGCATAGGCTCTAAATCCCAAGACTATAATTCTATTACAAACAAATCCCTTGATACAGCTAAAGAAATTTATGATTTTTGTTTAACGAAATCGGTAGGTATTCTTACCTATTCCGACCCCGATTTTCCCGCAGCCTTGCGAAAAATCGACAATCCTCCTGTTCTCCTTTATTACAGAGGCGAGCTTCCCGATTTCAACAGTCAGTGCTTTGTATCAGTCGTTGGTACAAGACGGCTTACCGATTACGGTAGAAAAAACGCATTTTCTTTAGCGATAGATTTAGCTCGTTCGGGCGCAATTGTGGTTTCGGGTATGGCTACCGGTGTTGACGGTGTTGCTATGGCCGGTGCAATTTCGGCAGGTGGCAGTACGGTTGCTTTTCTCGGAAGCGGTATTGATGTTTGTTATCCTCCGGAGCATTTAAGACTTGCAAGAGAAATTGTTAAGGGCGGTTGCGTTATGACCGAATATTCGCCCGGAACAAAGCCTGAAAAATATAACTTTCCAAGAAGAAACCGTCTTATAAGCGGAATATCAGCTGCTACTGTCGTCATTGAGGGAAGAATCAATAGCGGCGCTATTATAACAGCAAGATGCGCAAGGCTTCAAGGGAAAGCAATTTATGCGCTTCCGGGGAACGTTGATAACAAAACCAGTGAGGTTACCAATTTGCTTATTAAAAACGGGGCAAAGCTGATAACCGACGCCACCGATATTATAAAAGACTTCGAATTCGTATATCCGGGTAAAATCAATCCTTTTTCTATATTCGAGCCGAATAGGGTTAATATGACAGAGGTTTTGCGTGAGTTGGAAATTTCCTGCGTCACCCCTTCCGACGATATATTTAAGCCGAGTGGCAGAAAAAGAGGCGGTAAGAATTATTCGGCAGAAAAGGCGCAGAAGCCTGACGATACAATAGCTAAACCTATTCCCGCCGACCGAGAAGAAACGGCTTCCTATCGCGAATCCGAGCTTGATTTTGACAAAGACGCCTTGAGGGTTTATAAGAAAATTCCTTATGATGGAGCTTGTTCTATCGAAGACCTTGCTGAGGAAGGCTTTGATATGAGGCAGGTTATGCGTACGCTGCTGAAGCTTGAGATGGGAAAATTTATAGTTATGCTTCCCGGCGAGAAGGTTATGCGCAACAGAAAATGAAAGGAGCGGTAAAGCCGCTTGATTTATGGCAAATTTAGTAATAGTTGAGTCACCAGCAAAAGCAACCACAATTAAAAATTATCTTGGTTCGAGCTACAAGGTTATCGCATCCAAGGGGCATATAAGAGATTTACCTAAAAGCTCTCTCGGCATTGACGTAGACGGCGGGTTTATTCCTCACTACATCAGCATAAGAGGAAAAGGCGACGTAATTAAGGAGCTTAAACGGGAAGCAAAGGGAGCTTCCAAAATATTCCTCGCAACCGACCCTGATAGAGAAGGTGAGGCGATATCCTGGCATATTGCCCACGAGCTTGGCATTCCCGAAGACAAGGCTTGTAGGGTAACCTTTAACGAGATCACAAAAAGCGCCGTTAAGGAGGCTATAAAAGCCCCTCGGCGAATAAACATAGATTTGGTAAATTCACAACAGGCAAGACGTATTCTTGACAGATTGGTCGGATTTAATTTAAGCCAGGTTCTTTGGAAAAACGTAGGAAGCGGTCTTTCCGGAGGTAGAGTTCAGTCCGTTGCCGCCCGTATTATAACCGAGCGTGAACGTGAAATTGCAAAATTTGTATCCGAGGAGTATTGGACTGTTGATGCAAATCTTACCTCTGCTGACGGAAGTGCTGTTGTATGCAGATTTCATGGCAAAGGCAGCAGGAGAACGAAGCTTACTTGCGAAGCAGATGCGCATAAAATAGAAAAAGCAATTGCGGAAGGAGAATTTGTTGTTCGTTCGGTTAAACATACAACGAAGAAAAAACTTCCCGCACCTCCTTTTACTACTTCTACGCTTCAACAGGAGGCGTCGAGAAAACTCGGCTTCCAGTCGCAGAAGACTATGAAGGTTGCGCAAGAGCTTTACGATGGATTGAATCTTGGTCACGAGCTCGGCGGTGTTCAGGGTCTTATTACCTATATGCGTACCGACTCCACCAGAATTTCAAACATTGCCTCCGATGCTGCAAAGTCGTTTATACAGAATAATTTCGGGGAAGAGTATATCCCGGAATCACCGAGAGTTTATAAGGCGAGAGTCGATTCTCAGGACTCACACGAGGCAATACGTCCGTCAAACGTAGAGCTTCAACCCTCTCTCGTGAGAAAAATGCTCACCTCCGACCAGTATAAGCTTTATAAGCTTGTGTGGGAAAGATTCATTGCAAGCCAGATGGCTGCAGCTGTGATTGATACGGTCGCTGTCGATGTTGAGAATTCCGGTTATATATTTAAAACAGGCGGAAGCATAATTAAAAAGGCGGGATATATGACCGTTTACGATTCCTTCGAGGAAGGAACCGAGGATGCGGACAATATGACAATGAACTCTTTACCGAGAGTAGAAGAAAATCAAAAGCTTTCGGTGAATTTTATTGATAAAAAGCAGCATTTCACCGAGCCTCCCGCAAGGTATACCGAGGCAACCCTCATTAAGTTCCTCGAAGAAAACGGCATTGGAAGACCCTCTACCTATGCTCCCATCATTTCTATTATTTTATCAAGAAACTACGTTAAGCGCGAGGGCAAATCCCTTGTAGGAACAAAGCTTGGAGAAATAACTACCGAGTTTATGGAAAAGCATTTTCCTGAGGTTGTCGATTATGAATTTACAGCCTTTATGGAAAACGAGCTTGACTCAATAGAGCAGAATAAGAATACCATAGAAGGTGTTATCGGTGATTTTTATAAAAAGTTTGCCGATGAGCTTGAAAAGGCTGATGCTTCCGATAAAAAGGATATAAAAATTCCTGCCGAGGAGAGCGAATACGAATGCCCTAAATGCGGAAAGCCTATGGTTTATAAAAATGGCAGATTCGGAAGATTCCTCGCCTGCCCCGATTATCCTACCTGTAAAAGCACTGTTGCTGTGGATAAAGAGGGCAAGCCTCAGAAGCCAAGAGAGCCGAAGGCGGCGGAACTTGCCGGCTTTAAGTGTGAAAGATGCGGTTCTGAGGTTGTCATAAGAAACGGAAAATATGGGGAGTTCTAC
>CAJGCM010000062.1 GCA_904501765.1 uncultured Clostridia bacterium
CTATTGCGCCACGCCTCAGCACAGTCACCTTTTCCTCCGACACTTTTATGTCGCAGAGCACTGCGCCGCCCTCGCTGTTTTCCTCGTAGGAGAGGAAAATGCAGCCGTCCTTTTCACGAATACTTGCAAGGGGCGTCGATTCGCTTACCTCGGCATCCGATTCCATACCGCCGTCTAAATTCTTTATGTAGGAGCTTATCCTTATCCTGACCTTTTCGTTTTCCATAATTATCTCCGATTAGTTAGGCAAGAGTAAATAAAAGGTTACCCACCTTGCAAAGAGCCGATGGGCAACCGAAGAGAAATCAAAGCTTTTACCCGAGGGACTGCTTTTTCTTCATATTGTATTCGCTTCTCGGGTTAACGAATTCACGCCAGTTAAGGCTTCCAGATTCAAGGGCTGTGACAAGAGCCTCGGCAGTGGCAATATTTGTCGCAAGGGGAACGTTATAAACGTCACAAAGACGGAGAAGCGTATTCTCGTAGTCGTGAACCTCCTTTGAAGGGTCGGTACTCCTGAAATAAAATACCAAATCCACCTCGTCAAAGGAAATCTTCGAAGCTATCTGCTCCATACCGCCAACGTTACCCATCATAAGAGTTTCTATTTCAAGCCCGGTATGCTCGGATATATACTTGCCCGTAGAATAGGTTGCGCACAGATGGTGACGGCCAAGAATTCCGCAATACGCAAGACAGAATTGAGCCATTAGTTCTTTTTTATTGTCGTCAGCTATAATAGCAATATCCATTCATTTCCTCCTCGGGCAGTAAATTGTGTTTTAAAAATACGCCTTTTTTCTTTCATATATTTTAACATAAAATCTTTTATTTGTCAATGTAAATCGGGAATTTTTTACATATTGTGTAATTTGAGAAAGTTGTGGCTTGACTTACCGCCGAAAACTGTGTTATACTAACCTCGCGGCGGAGCTCGAACCACCGATGCGCCGCCGTTTTGAGAAATACAAATCAAGGAGTGATATTATGACGGTACATCTTTCCGATTACAAGCATCTTTTCAGGGGAGAGGATGCAACTCTTGCTTTGCAGGAGGCACTATATCAGTGCAAAACTCACCCCGGCTCAACTCTGAAGCTGGGAGGCGGCACTTTAAATTTCTCGGGTAAATACGCATATCAGAAAGAATATTATATATCCAACAACGATTACAGCAGAAAGAACATAATCTTCCCTCTCATCGGAATGACCGACACGGTAATAGACGGCGAGGGTGCGGAGCTTCTTTTTGAGGGTGAGGTTCTCCCCTTTGTAGTTGACGGCAGTTCGGGTGTAAAAATCAAGAATCTTTCAATAGACTATCCCCACCCATACTTTTTCCAGGCGGATATCACAGCTGCGGCAGAGGATTTTCTGGAGCTTGAATTTGACGAAAGCCAGTTTGATGCGACAGTTGAGGATGAAAGAGTAATTTTCACCAACAAGGGCAACGGCTTCAAGGTAAAGACCGGAAGAGTTATGGTTATGGAATTCGACAAGGATACCACAGCCCCATCATCCTCTATTCCGGCATACCATCTTTATATGTTTGACGAAAGCGACGGCTGGTTCCTTGAGCGTATGTACCGCTATGTAAAGCCAAAGCAGCTGGCATCCAATAAAATCCGTTTTGACGGACATTTCGGACATATTCACAACGTTGGTAACAAGCTTATCTGTACCTGCGGCCCCGGCAGAAGATGCCCCGGTATGCTCCTTAACGATTCCTCCGATACGGTTATTGAAAACGTAACGATGTACTCCTCAGCAGGAATGGGAATAGTCGGTCAGCTTTGCGAAAACATCACCCTGAGCGGTGTAAAAATGATACCCAACAAGGCAAAGGGTCGCTATCTTTCGGTAAACGCCGATGCCACTCATTTCATAAACTGCACAGGCGCGGTGCGTCTTGAGGGCTGCATATTTACGAATATGCTTGACGATGCTCTTAACTGCCACGGAAACTATCTGAAGATAGCAGAGGTCATAGACTCCCATACTCTTCTCGCCACCTTTGGTCACCATCAGCAGCAGGGAGTCAACGTAATTCGAGTAGGCGACGTTGTAAACCTTGTGGATAACCTGCCCATGACACCGATTGCACGTCTGACCGTCAAGGCATCGACCCTTATATCTTCCACCTTCGTAAGAGTGGAATTCGAAGAGGAGCTTCCCGAAATAAAGGATGGCTTCACCCTTGAAAACTTTACACGGATGCCGGAGCTTTATATAAACAACTGTGAAAGCGGCTACAACCGTCCCCGAGGCTTCCTGCCTTCCACCTGGAAAAAGACGGTTATTACGAACAATACCTTCTACAATATGAACACAGCCATTCATTTTACCGGCGACAGCAACAGCTGGTTTGAGGCGGGCGGTGTGCGAGACGTTACAGTCAAGGGCAACCGATTTGTCAATTCAGCTTATGCCGGAGGCTCTGTTATCGCCGTATCCCCTCACCTTAAGGATATGGACACCCTCTACCACAGCGGTATTGTAATAGAGGATAACTATTTCGAGCTTCACGAGAAGAGGTTCCTCGCAGCAAAGAACGTTGACGGTCTTATATTCAAAAACAATACCTATAAGCAAAACGACTCCCTCCCCGCTCACGGCGAGGCGGGCGAGGGCGGATTTAAGCTTGAGCCCTCCTGCGCAAATACCGATATCGAGCCTGTAAAGGAAATTTGACCAAAACAACTCTAAAAAAGCCCCGATGCCGAAATTATACACGGCATCGGGGTTATCTATTCATTTTGCTACTTGAAAGTTTATATTATTTTTCTTTCGTGAATAAAAATATTCCTCGCAGCTTGAAGGCTTACGTTGATTTTGTGACCTGAAGGTTTAAAATTTCTCGTTGCCGTTCTGCCTCCTCGGGATATCCCGCTATATGGCGCCGAGGGTCAAATGGCGCATCGGGAGATTCTCCGTAAAGGGATTCGTAAAGCGCCCTTCTTGCCTCGTATTCCCTCTGTCTCATAGCCTCGGTATTCTCTCTGTGAGAAAGCTTCGGGTCGGGGTAAATCGGCGGCATAATATGAAGTATGTGTTTCACACGCAAAAATCCGTTTTCATCATATTCCCCTGCGCACTCTCTCATTTCTGTGAAGGTAGGGATAATTGGAACTCCGTTAGTTGAAGCGAAGCGAAAGGCGCCGTCACGGTATGGGCGGGGACGTTTATAGTTAAACCACATTTCCTGCTCAGGATATATGAGCACGAAGCTCTCTTCCGAAAGCAGCCTCTTCAATGCGGGAGTAAAATTTCTCGCCATATAAGAGGGAGAGGGGGATACGGGCATTGTATTGCAGTTTTTCATAAGGAACCCGAAAAGTCCCTTCATAAAAACGTTGGTCTGCTGTACTATTATATGAAATTTTTTACCCTTCCCGCAAGCCTTCGCCAAAATTCTCGGCGGAGTGGAATCTGTGATACCGTAGTGATTAGCCGTTATTATAGCGCCGCCCTTGACGGATAGCGCATTTTCAAGCCCCACGATTTCGGTGTCCTTATTAAATTTTTTCGTCATAGCCTCAGCAAGCCATCTTGCGATAAGAGCCTTCACTCTCGCAATCGGTCCTCTGCGCAGATTGTCAAAGGGCAGAATAACTCTTTTAACGTCCTCCTCGCCAATCACGGGGTCTGAAAGCTCCACCTTGCGGAAGGTGTCCCCCTCGGCTATTGCCTTTTCAATATTTTCAATTACTCGGAGTCTTTCCTCCGAAAGCTTCGGTGTATTATTCAAAGCAGCTCTCCTTAAAAATCAAGCAAAGGATATCTCGTTAAAATATTCATACCTCAGAGCCTCGGCTATTCCATCGTCCTCGGCGAGGTATATCTCCTCCGCTGTGCGGATAAGCTTTTCCCCTCTCCTCATATCCTCAAGCCGCCTTTCCTCGGGATAGCCCGAAAGCCCTCGGACAAGCTGAGCATAAAATGGAGTTTTCCTTGCGAAATGCCAGAATTTATCCTCATAGGGTACGTTTTCGTAGTGCCAGGGCTTATTAAACATATTGAAGTGAACGAGATGTAAGCTCTCCTCGGCCATATCTCTTCCGACAATCGCCTGCTTGTTCCAGCCCTCGGGAAGATATCTCACTCTTCCCCGACAAAGGAAATTAAGATAATCCTGGTCCGGCGCTACCGTATTGAAATTGTATTTTTTAATAAGGTAGGTGAACTTCTCCTCTACCCTCTCACGTCTGAAGCCCTCAAGATTCATAACGAGAACACCGGAATTAAAATACTCTGCCGGGTCACCGACTCCGATATGACGCTCGACGTACTTGCGGAAGACGGGCTGTATTACGACGCTCTCGTCGGTTACGGCGCAAAGCAGGTCGGAGTCGAGATTGCATAAGTTATAAAGCTTTGCTACGTCGTCGCAAAGAACTATGTCGCAATCAAGATACACCGCCTTTTTTAAGTCTGGGAACATTGACGGTATGAAAAGCCTGTAATATATCGACTCGGAATAGTAATCACGAAGCCTCACCTTCAAATACTCCCTTATAGGAGCTATTTTTTCTTCCATGGAATGAACGCTGATTTTTACGTTCGGTTTTACCGCTTTTCTCGTCAAATTAAGGCTCTCGTCCGAAATTCCGAGGGAGAGTATGTGTACGTCGTAAAGGTTTTCCTCCTCCGCATACTCCGACAACGACAAAAGCGTTACCGAAAGATAAGGCAGATAGTTTTCGTCTGCCGCAAAAAACACGGGAATAATATTTTTACTGTTCGCCATAATTGTTATCCTTTATAATTCGTAAGCCGCAAAGCGCCTCTCGTCACAGGTCGGCTTAACGTTTATGCTGCCACGGCATTTTGCCGATTTACCCTTTGGCAAATTACATAGTTGCCTTCTCGTCTGCAGCCTCTTTTATCCTATCGTATTTTTTATAGATTTCTTCATAGCTGTAATCCTTCAGCTTCCCTCTTACAAGCTCCCTGTCCCAGGGCTTTATGTTTTCCGTGCGGAAATATGGCAGCCATCTTATAGTCATAGCGAAGTGCCTGATAAGGGTTTTATCCGAGGTCTTACGCTGCTCGTTGTAGCGCCTGTTAAGTATAAGCTTACGCTTTGCGTACTTGTTCAGTGCGTGCTGGTCGAAGAGCAGCATTTTTTTATCGTTGCACAGGACCCGACATTTTTTAAACACGCCATCGTCAACCATAGCCTTCATATTAAAAAGGAACACGCCCGAATTCAGATACCTCGGCCCGAAGAAGATTTTGCCGAAATAATCACGAACCCCCGCAAGATGGTAATCCCCGAGGTCTGTATCGTAAAGCTCCTCTATATTTCCCCTCGCCATAACGTCGGTGTCAAAATAAAGAAGCTTATCCCCAACACTGGGATAAAGCTCGTCGGCAAAGAGCCTTATCATGGCGTAAGGAGTATAGGAGGACGTCAGGTTTTTACTGTGAATAAGCTCACGCCCGAAGCTCTCCCCAAAATCTATAAGATGCACCTCGGATATAGGATTTTTCTCCTTTATCACCGACCGAAGAAGCTCCGTCATGTCTTCGGTTATGGGTCTGTACCTCTCGTCCACGTCGGTAAGATCCATGGTGCCTATGTAAAGCTCTATGGGTCTGTCTGTATATTCGATAACGGAAAGCACCGTGAGCAAAACGCCACGGAAAACGTTTTCATTTCCGCACATCAATATTTTCATTGAGGTATTATTATTCACAAGCCTCTCCTCTCCGATATTTATCATTTCATAGCGCAAAGCCGCTCTCGTTTATAATAGTACAAATCTACTCGCCGTCACTTGCCGCCTCGGCTGACGCGCCTGCGGAAGAGGTATCACATTCCTCCGCTTTTACGTATTCTATTACCCTCACGTCAGACAGCGCAAGTCTTCCCTCCATAACCGAGCGAACCCTCTCGGCAAGCGCCCAGGCGGCTTCTCTTACGGGAATATCCGTGTCGGGATATATAGGACCGTCTATATAAACGTCGGAGCCTATGCCCATCATACGCTTTTTATACACTCTCGTCATAACGAAAACAGGCTTTCCAAGCTTCACGGGATAGTCAAAGCTGCCCGAGGAAAAGGGCCTTACGAAGGGACAATAGGGCCATAAATGCGCCTCGGGATATATTACGACGGTGTTTCCCCTCTCACACCTCGCCTTTATTGCCGAGGTAAAATTACGCACAGCCGAAAGCTCCGTCGGCAAGGGTATTCCTCCCGCAAGGGGGAGAATTGGTCCAAGCACGGGAAGAGAAAAATTCTTCGAGCTTATAACCACGTGGCAATATCTCGGGAAGGTCAGCATATTCGGAGTAAAGGCGTCTGCCGCAGCCTGCGTATGGTTGCCGTAGACGAAAACACCCGATTTAGTATATTTTCTGAAATTCTTTTTTCCTATATACCTGTCCCTTGAGAAGAATTTTGTGTAAATGAAGGCAATAGGTGGCAGTATAACTCTGTAAAGGGCGAGGGCGAAAATCTTTGAAAAAATGCTTTTCCTCTCGTATTTGTAGCTTTTGTCTATCTTCTTTTCTTTAAGATTGCCTCCGTCAAAATCCTCGCTAAAGTCACGGTAGACGACAGTGCGTTTAGGGTATTTGGATTTTTTGTCCTTTTTCTCGTTTATCAAAATATCCTCCTCCCCACAAGCTCTACTTAAAAGCCCGAGCACATTATATCGGTTTTATTGTACCACAACGAAATAAAAAATGCAATATTTGCCAATTCCACTAAAAATGGAATTCTCTCACCCGGGTGAACCATGCTGTCCGATGCCTCTCCACAAAAGTGAGAAATTCAAAACGAGCATTGACTTTATATATTATTTATGATAAAATTTAAGCAGAGCATTGGCATTTTGTAAACTTTCATTTACATATATAACAAAAACCAACCGCAGGCGGTGACAATTTAAAGCAAACGGGCGGGCTTTCGGAAATATGGAGGGTTCTTTATGGAAAGCATTAAGGAAATTATAGCAAAAAATCTTGTGGAGCTGAGGCGGGCGAAAAAATATACTCAGCAGGACTTAGCTCGGGAGCTTAATTATTCGGATAAGGCAATTTCACGCTGGGAGCACGCAGAAACCTTGCCTGACATTGAAACCCTTTGCAAAATATGCGACCTGTACGGCGTCAAATTTGAATACCTCCTTCAAAAGGAGCAGCCTAAGAAAAACAATCCTTACGTTATCAAGACCGATATAGTAAACAAGATTATAATTCTTCTTATCGCTCTTGCTTCCCTTTGGCTAAGCTTCATTACCGCCTATATTTACAATAACATTATACTCGGCACAAACAAATGGCAGTTCTTTATATGGGCGCTTCCGCTTTCCGCCATTTTATGCCTTGTATGCAACGCCTTTTTCTTCCAAAGTAAGCTGTTTAACATTATAGCCGCCTCCGCTTTGTGCTGGACAGCTCTTTTAACCATTTACATAGAGCTTCTCGAACACAATATATGGATGCTCTTTATCTTAGGCGTACCCTTGCAGATACTCGTTCTGCTTACCGCCGCCCTCAAATCAAAGAACGAGCAAAGCACACCGTATAGCAGGGGATAAAAAATATGAAAATATATATTACAATTCCGCTGATATTCATTTTCGTTTCTCTTTTGATTCTCGCCCTTTGCTACATAACGTACAGAAAAACCTTTTACAGAAATCCCAAAAAAGAAAAATCCGACCCCTACGCCGGGATAGACCGAGAGTCAGTAAAGCCATACAGAGAGCGGAGCCTTCAGCTCCTTGAAGGCATTTTGCCCCTTCCATACGAGCAGGTCGAAACGGTGGCGGAGGACGGAACAGGGCTTTACGCAAGATTTTACCGAGGCAAAGACGGAGGGCCCTTCATTATACAGTGTCACGGATACAAAAGTACGCCCATGAGAGATTTTTCGGGTATAGGCACCGTGGGGCTTGACGAGGGGTACAACGTTATAATGATAGACCACAGAGCCCACGGAGAGAGCGGCGGCAGATGCATCACCTTCGGTCATAAGGAGAAGAGGGACTGCATATGCTGGGTAAAATATCTTACGGAGCGCTTCGGTGCTGATATAGAGGTGTTTTTACAAGGACTTTCTATGGGAGCGGCAACGGTTATTCTCGCCGCCGCCGAGAAGGATTTGCCGAGGTGCGTCAAGGGAGTACTTGCCGACTGCCCATATTCCTCGGCTAAGGACATAATCAAAAAGGTTATTCAGGGCATGAAGCTCCCCGCAAATATACTATACCCCTTCGTCAGACTCGGAGCTATTATATTCGGCGGCTTTGACCCGAACAAGGCGGACGTCACCGCCGCTGCAAAAAAAGCGAAACTACCTATATTACTTATACACGGGGATGCTGACAGCTTCGTTCCCTATGAAATGGGAAAGCAGGTAGCAGAGGCATCAGAGAAGGTCACCTTCCACACCTTCGGTGGCGCAGACCACGCAATAAGCTATCTGGTCGACGAGAAGCGCTATCGCTATATTACCGCAGAATTTTTAAGGAGCCTCACCTCCCACACTCACTCAAACGAAAGGTAAGTTTAAATGGAAAAGAAAATTATAAACGGATTTGAATTTGTACGCTCAAGGGGTATTCCCGAAATATCTGCAACCCTTCACGAGGGGCGCCATATAAAAAGCGGAGCAAGCCTTGCCTACCTTGAAAGAGAGGACAGCAACAAAACCTTCGCCATAGCCTTTAAGACCATACCCGAGGACAGCACGGGCGTTTTCCACATTCTTGAGCATTCGGTGCTGTGCGGCTCCCGTAAATACCCTGTAAAGGAGCCCTTCGTAGAGCTTCTCAAAAGCTCATTAAAAACCTTCCTTAACGCCTTCACCTTCCCCGATAAAACAATGTACCCCGTATCTTCAAGAAACCAAAAGGACTTTCTAAACCTGGTTGACGTTTATATGGATGCGGTTCTTTACCCGAGAGCCATATCGGACCCCAACGTGTTTTACCAGGAGGGGTGGCATTACGAGGTGGAGGAGTCCGGAGAGCTTTCCTACAAGGGCGTCGTATTCAACGAAATGAAGGGCGCATATTCCTCTGCCGACGAGGTGGAGATGTCGGAAATGTCGAAGCTTCTTTATAAGGGTAGCTGCTACGCCAAGGATTCGGGAGGAAGCCCCAAGGTTATCCCAACCCTCACCTTTGAGGAGTTCAAGGCGGCGCACGAAAAATACTACCACCCGTCAAACGCAAGAATTTTCCTTGACGGTAAAATAGAGCTTGAAGAAACCCTTTCGCTCCTTGATTCCTACCTTTGCGACTACGATGCGAAAGATGTACACGCCCACATAGAGGATATAAAAAAGGAAACCGGCAGATTTGCCAAGGTGGACTATGAAATTCCCGAGGGAGAGGATGCTTCCGGAAAGGCAAGACTCGTTTTTGGCTTCTATTCCCACGCCTGTCACGAAATAGAAAAGAGCGTCGCTCTTTCGGTTATAACCGACGCCATTGCAGGCTCAAATGAAGCCCCCTTCAAAAAAGTGCTCCTCGACTCAGGGCTTTGCGAGGACGTGACGTTTATTCCCTACGACGGGATTCGTGAAAATTGTCTGCTGCTTGAATTAAAGAACCTTAATGAAAACGACTGGGAGCGTGTCCGTGATTTGGTATTCCACACCCTGCAGGACATCGTGGCGAAGGGGATTGACAAGGAGGCGCTTACAGCCGCCTTTAACAGCCTCGAATTCAAGGTAAGAGAGCAGGACGGCGGTTACTATCCTGCGGGAATTTCCTACTCCATAGCCGCCCTCGGCACATGGCTTTATGACGAGGACCCGATTATAGGTCTTCGCTTTGAGGAAACTGTTGCCACTCTTAAGGCGGCTCTTGACACGGATTACTACGAAAGGCTCCTTGAAGATACCCTGATAAATTCTCCTCACAGCGCTACCCTTCTTATGCTCCCTTCAAAGGAGCTTGGCAGAAAAAATGCGGAGGAGGAGTCGGCAGCCCTCGCCTTTGCAAAGGATAAAATGGGTGACGAGGGGCTTTTGGAGATAAGGGCTTTATGCGAAAATCTCACCTCTCACCAGACTGCCCCCGACAGTGAGGAGGCACTCGCAACCCTGCCCTATCTTACTTTAGAGGATATAAACCCCGAGCCGGAGGAAATCCCTGTGGAAGACAGCACGGAGGAGGGGGTCAGAGTTATTTTTACCCCCACAGAATCCAGAGGCATCACCTATCTTTCACTTCTCTTTGACATAAGCGACCTTACAGAAAAGGAGCTGTTCTTTGCCTCGGTTATAACCGATATCCTCACCAATATAAGGACAAAAAACAACTCTGCGATAGCTTTACAAAACAGACTGAAAAGCAACTTAGGCTCGGTTTCATTTTCCACCTTCTCGGTAAGCCACAGTGGAATACCCACCCCATATTTTAAGCTTTCCTCAAGCTTCCTCGATTCGAAGTGTGAGGTTGCCGTGGAGCTTATTAAGGAAATAACAATGCTTTCAGACCTATCCGACGGAGAAACAATTTCAAAGCTCTTGAAGCAAATTAAGTCTTCCGCCTACGAGGGAATATGCGCCTCGGGTCACTCCTCTGCCATAGGAAGAGCCGCAGCCTATACGAGCTGCGAGGCTGCAATTTCCGAATATACCGAGGGAATTGAGTTTTACAGAGCCTTAAAGGCGCTTGACTCGAGCTTTGAAGAAAAGCGTGAAGAATTTCTCGAGGACCTCCAAAGCCTGTATCGCCGCATTTTCACAAGAGAAAGACTTACCGTCAGCTACTCGGGCAAAAGCTGTCCTGAGCTGCCGAAAAAATTTATACGAATATTCCCGATAACGGGCGAAGCTCCTTCCGAATGTAAAATCAAGCCTTTAGGCAAAAGAAACGAGGGCTTCGTAATTCCTGCGGGTGTTTCCTTTGCGGCTCTCTGCGGCACGGTTAACGAGGCTCGGGAACAGGAATTTTCGGGAACACTTTCGGTTGTCCGCTCTATTCTTTCCTACGGATACCTTTGGAACAAAATAAGGGTTGAAGGAGGCGCTTACGGCTCAGGGCTGGTATGCCGCCGCTCAGGGCTCGTTGGCTTCTATTCCTACCGTGACCCGAATGCCGCCCGTTCCTTAGAGCTTTACGGCGGCAGCTCCGATTATTTAAGAGCTTTGGCAAATTCAGGTGAGGACCTTACAGGCTTTATCATAGGCGCTGTGGGAGAGAGCGACCCTCTTCTGACGCCAAAAACCACAGGCGCTTTAGGTATGCTTTTAGCCCTTCGAGGAGAAAGCCACTGCGACAGAGTCAAAAAAAGAGAGCAAATGCTCTCCACCGACAAAACTGCCCTCATAGCGGCAGCTGACCTCATAGACGACGTATGCCGAGAGGGGGCGTTCTGCATAATCGGTGGCAAGGAAAAGCTCGAAGGCGCAAAATCAAAGCTTAAAGAAATCAGCGAGCTTTAATTTTTCTGCCCACGAGCAATCTACCAGACGCCAAGTGAGGGAACAAAAAACAGTTGGTAACTTTTTTCGAAGCGAAGTCCCACGTACAATAAGAAACATTGTTATAAGAAAGAGAGAACAAATCGGTTTGCAGCCGAAACGTTCTCTCTTTTTGCCAGTTTTCAGTTTAGAGTTATGAGGCTCGCTCCTCTCGCCGTTATGAATTTGCTGCGCAAATGTTATGATATGATTTACCCATCTAACCTCAAACTTGGGCGTTGCCCAATCATAACTATGCGAAG
>CAJGCM010000063.1 GCA_904501765.1 uncultured Clostridia bacterium
CGAAGGACTACTAAAAAAGGTTTATTCCGATATAAAGGGAGAGGTTTTTATAGCTCTTGGCGCAAACGGAGACGCTGAGGTGAGATCTGAAGAACTGGCGCACGATATAGTGGAGGAGCTGCCGAAAATTCAAGGGAAGCTCATGAAGGATATAACGGCTCTTTATAACGGTGACCCTGCTGCAACCTGCCCAGAGGAGATAGCACTTTCTTATCCAGGCTTTTACGCTATTTCAATTTACAGAATAGCGCACGAACTTTACATAAGGAAGATTCCCTTGATTCCAAGGCTTATGACCGAATATGGGCACAGCAAAACAGGAATAGATATTCACGCAGGAGCAACTATAGGGGACTATTTCTTCATAGATCACGGTACGGGTATAGTTATCGGAGAAACCACCACTATTGGAAACAACGTAAAGATTTATCAAGGAGTTACCCTTGGCGCAAAGAGCTTTGAGCTTGATGACGGTGGAAATCCCGTAAAGGGCATCAAGCGCCACCCCGATATCGGAAATAACGTTATCATATACGCAAACGCCACAATACTTGGAGGAAACACAAAAATAGGTGATGGCTGTGTGATAGGCGGTAACGTGTGGCTGACTCATTCGGTTAATGCGGGGCAGGTCGTCTATTATAATTCCAGCAATTCAATTCCTAAAAACTAAATTTACAGGAGCTTTAAATGAAGGTTGATAAAAATTATTTTCCCGGTTGGGTGAGAAAGTCCTTCACCTTTACCAATGATGATGGAAATATAGTCCTTGATACGAAATTTATAAACATTTTGAAGCCTTACGGAATACTCGGAACGTTTAATCTGTGTGATGCAAAGCGAGCAGAGCCGCAGTTCCTGCGTGAGCTTTACCGAGGCTATGGGATAGCAAACCATTGCAAAAGACATCCCTTTGCATTAGATCCAGATGAGAGCTATACCGTTTCCGACGAGGAATTTAGCCCCGAAACCGCAGACGAAAAGCTTCTCTATAAAAAGGAGCTTGAGGGGGAGTATTACAAGCACATAGGCAGGGGGTGGCGCACATTCTGCACCGCTGACACCTATTGTTCCCTTGTGAAATTAGCGCAGGAGGAGCTTGGTGAGGTGTTTGGCGCAGGCGCTGTAAAAAGCTACGTATGGCCCTTCACCGAGCAGAAGGACCCGAGGATACATAAATTCTTGAAGGATTATGGCTTCCGCTCTATAAGACGTGTTGGTGCGCTTAAGGACACAACGGGCTTCGCTCTCCCCGCCGACCGCATGGCTTGGTCATATAATGCAACCGATGCGGATTTGCTCGAGGTGGCGGAGCTTTACGAAAGCTATCCCGACGACGGTGAACTAAAGTTCTTCTGCTTCGGGCTTCATTCTCACGATTATGAAAACGCTAACACCTGGTGGAAGCTAAAAGAGCTTGGCGAAAAATACGGCAATCGTCCCGAGAGCTACTACTACGCCTCCGTAGACGATATATTCGATTATGAGGATGCTTTGGGAGAGCTTATTATAAATGAAAGCTCTGTTGAAAATCCTACGGATATAACTCTTTATATAAAGGTAGACGGCGAGCGAATTGTCCTTCCACCAAGGTATAAATTCGAAAAATAAAACAGCTTGATTTTGATTCTGTGTATTTTCAAAGAAATGAGTCGACACTGTTTCTTTGAGTTGCAGACTGTAAAGATAAAAAGCGAGAGAACAAACGGTAAATTCGTCTGTTTTCTCGCCTTTTTATTTACACTGTAAAATATTGTTTTCTTTTAAATTAGTTTTTTGTCGGGGAGCAAAAGTCCTTATTCCTCAATTTTTCCCGCATCGGGAAATCTGCCGGAAAGCTTGAAGCCATCAAGACCTCCCCTGCAAATAGCGTGGAAAATCCTGTGCCTCAGCCCGTGGTTTTCTCTTTCTAAGGAAAGAAGCCTCGTTTTCATTTTTTCTCTTTCCGTGTTGTGGTCCTCAGGGCAGGGATTTTTTGAAATGGGAAGCGCTCTTTTTTTAGCAAAGTAGGAAACGTCACGTTCTTCAGCATAAATAAGCGGTCTTATAACGGTGATTTTCCTGTTTGAAAGGTAGGTTACAGGAGAGAAGCAACCAAGTCTTCCCTCGAAGAATAAATTGAGCATAAAGGTTTCGACAACGTCGTCAAAATGATGCCCTAAAGCAACCTTGTTGCAGCCTTCTTCTACTGCGGCAAGATGTAGCGCACCTCTTCTCATTTTTGCGCAAAGTGAGCAGGGGTTGCTCTCGCGGCGCACGTCGAAAATTATCTTTGCAATATCGGTTTTTGCAATTATAAATTTAACGTCTATTTTTTCGCAGAAATCACGTAGGGCGGAAAAGTCCGCATCAGGGAAGCCCATATCAACGGTTATTGCTACAACGTCGTATTTTTTTGGATAAAATCTTCTCATGGCAGCCAGAGTTTCAAGAAGGGTAAGAGAATCCTTGCCACCGGAAAGCCCTACGGCAATTTTATCGTTTTCTTCTATCATTGAGTAGTCGTCGACCGCTCGTCTGACAAAGCTTAAAAGCCTTTTCATTTCATTCATAGTTACAAAAAACTCCGATTTTGCGTATAATGAGTAGTAAATACAATATAAGGAGAAAAAGTTTTGGCAATAAAGATATACATAGACCAAGGGCATAATCCCAGGGATTTCAATACGGGAGCCGAGGGGCAGGGCTTTTTTGAGCAGGATATAACCTATCGCATAGGCGTGCTGCTTAACAGGCTCTTTGAATCAAACCCCAATTTTGAAACAAGGCTCTCACGTCCCACAGCGGAAACTATATTAGGCTTCTCCAATGCGACAAGTCTTTCCGAAAGAGTGCGAGAGGCCAATTCCTACGGGGCAGATTTGTTCCTTTCACTTCATACGAATGCATCTGTAAACCCTGCAGCAAACGGCTCCGAATGCTTAGTTTACAGTATGAATGCAAACGTAGCCGTCGGAGTGGCAGAGGATATACTCAGCCAAATGACTCTTATCACAGGCCTTAAAAATCGAGGAATAGTGGAGCGCCCGGGGCTATACGTATTGAGAAAAACAGAAATGCCCGCAGTGGTTGTGGAAATGGGCTTTATAACAAACCCATCCGACGCAGAGCTTCTTGCATATTCTCCAAACCTTTTTGCCGACGGAATATATAGGGGAGTGCTGCAGTATTACGGGCTCGCTTGAAATTATTTCAAATACAACGAGGACATAGAAAGATATTCCTCTGTAGCGGCGGGGGATTGGCAGTGAAAGAGGTAGGTTGCGCCGCAATCGGGGCAAAATGCTTCAATCCCGTCGGGGGTATATCTTAAATCGTATGTACCGCTGTGGCAGGGGCAGTCAATAGCGCCCTCGGCCTCTAAATCCTTGATTAAAAATCTCAAGCAGTCGTAAACACCTGCGTCGGGGAGTATTTCGTCCTCGTCAAGGTCCTGGGGCTGAATGTCGCGAAGCTCCTCGCCCCCCATATCGGAAATAAGCTTGGAAAGAGCCTTAGCTCCCTCGGCGGCAGCCTCGTCAATCTTCTCTTTATCACCGATGTAGCCTATATCCATTCCAGTATAAGGACAATTCAGAAGGAATAAATCCTTGCCGAAGAATATACTGTCGGACACTAAAAAATTATGATTTTGCCTACAAAAAACGCAGGGGGCTGAAATTCTGTATTTGTTGCTTTCTGCCTTCGTTATATCAAGGGAGCTTTTTTGGCAGGAGCATTTTAAGCGGAGCATTCCCGAGCGTAGAGCAACCTCCGCCACCAGTCCGTAAATTAAATCTCCGCATTCGGGGCATCTGTAAGCTATATGCGTGTGCTTTGGTATATAAGCCATATCAATGACCTTTCTTTTAAAATTCCATAATTGTTTTGCTGAGGGACTCAACGTCTTCTTCATTCATACTGAGAAAAATACGAAGTATTTCTTTTGAAAAGGCGAGAGCGCAGCCCATTCCCTTTGCAGTAACGGTTTTTCCGTCGCTTACAACAGGGGCATCAATCACTACTGCTCCGTCAAGATATCCTTCGAAACCAGGATAGCATACTGCCCGCTTTCCTGACAGTAAGCCTCTTTTACCGAGGATAAAGGGAGCTGCGCATATAGCGGCAATACCGCCGTCAAGTATGCTTACATTAGCGAGAATTTTATCGCAAAAATCCGATTCGTCGAGGTTTTTTGCCCCGGGCATACCACCGGGGAGAATTACGTCTGTGAATTCGGAGGCAGAAGCCTCCGCATCAGACTTGTCGGCAATAACAGTAATGCCGTGAGCGCCAACAATTTCTCTGCCGCCTATACCGACGGTGACAACCTCACAGCCTACGCGGCGTAAAACGTCGAGTGGGGTGAGAGCCTCTATTTCTTCAAAACCGTTTGCAAGAAGTAAAGCAATTTTGTGTTTCATAAAATCTCCCCGGGGCATCTTGGCCTAAAGGCGCAATCAAAGCGCTTGAAATTGGCGTAATAATTAACCCCTTAATATGGTTTAGTAATAATCGTCGTCGCTGGTAAGGCGGGAGAGCTTTTCGTTCCATTCGGTCATACTTATAAGAACGTCTCTTGGCTTAGAGCCGTTTTTCTCGCCTACGATGCCTAAGTCTTCCATAATATCAATGTACTTGGCGGCTTTTGAATATCCTATTCCAAGCTTTCTCTGTAGGAAGGAGGTAGCAACGTTGCCGTTTCTTATTGCAAGCTCGGTAGCATTTAAGAATTTTCTGTCGTGAAGGTATCCTACGTCGCTTGAGCCTTCGTCGTCACCCTCGTCATCGCCACCCTTGCTCTTGTTACCGCATTTCTGAGCGGCTCGCTTCATATCCGCCATAGCCTCCTCGTCGTAAAGCTCACCTTTTGCCTGCTTCTTAACGAAATCTACTATTGAAGCAGTTTCGTTTTCGGAAACGAAAGCGCCTTGAACACGTTTGGGGTTAGGCTTTCCACCGGGAGCAAAGAGCATATCGCCTTTACCAATCAGCTTTTCGGCTCCTATCGTTTCGAGTATGGTACGAGAGTCAACTCCGGAGGAAACCTTACAAGCGATTCTTGACGGAATATTTGCCTTGATAACACCTGTAATAACGTTAACCGAGGGTCTTTGCGTACCGATAACAAGATGTATGCCCGCAGCTCTTGCCTTCTGAGCAATAAGCATTATCAGGTTCTCGACAGGATCTCTCACCTGAATCATAAGGTCGTTAAGCTCGTCGATAAATATAACTATCTTAGGCATAGGAGCGCCAAGCTCGGGATTTTCGCTTACCTTTTCGTTGTAAGAGTCAATACCCCTGACGCAGAGCTTCTCGATTATATCGTATCTCTTGTTCATTTCGTCAACCGCCCACATAAGAGCGCCCGCCGCCTGCTTCGGCTCGGTAACAACAGGAACAAGAAGGTGGGGAATACCGTTATAAGGAGCAAACTCAACCTTCTTGGGGTCAATCATAATAAACTTAACCTCGTCAGGACGAGCCTTATAAAGAATGCTTGTAATAAGTGAGTTCATACATACCGATTTACCCATACCGGTTGCACCTGCAATAAGCAGGTGAGGCATAGTAGATATGTCACCGTAAACCAAAGAGCCCTCGACGCTCTTACCGATACAAACGGTAGTTTTCGAAGGATTTGACGTAAACTCCTCTGCCTCAAGAAGGTCGCGGAGAGAAACGATAGAGGGGGTGGAGTTGGGAACCTCGATACCGACAGCGCTCTTTCCGGGAATTGGCGCCTCGATTCTTATGGATTCTGCTGCAAGAACCATTGCCAAATCGTCTGAGAGCTTTTCTATCTGGTTAACTCTGATGCCCTTTGCAGGAACTATTGAGTATCTTGTAATTCGGGGGCCTCGCTCAATTCCTCTGACTGTTGCAGCAATATTAAAGGAATCAAGTGTGCTGATAAGCTTTTCGGCTCCAAGCTGAGCCTCCTCGTTTATCTGCTCGGTATTTTCCGCAGTTCCTTTTTTCAGCAAATCAATAGGCGGGAACCTGTAAGAGGTGTAATCGGGAAGCTTCTTTTCTTCCTTTTTCTTGCCCTCGGGCATAGTTTTGGCGGTGGAAATGTCAAAGGGAGGCGTATCATTCTCTTCTTCAAAATCACCTTCCTCGTTATATTCTTCCTCTTCTGTATCGTAAAGCGAGTCATCATCCCCGCTTAAGGATTCCGTTACGTCGTCGTTTTTCTTGAATATATCGAACATTTCCTTAAATTCGTTAATTTTCGGGTTTTGCTCAGCAAGAGGAATTTCGGTTTTTCGCACATCTTCCTCCTCGTAGTAAAGCTCACCGTCGTCTTCGTCCTCTTCCTCCTCGTCCTCGTCGGAGAAATCAAGCCCAAACCTTGAGGCAGCTCCACCTCTTAAATCACTCTCAAGCATAGAGCGGTTTACCGTGAGCTTTTCCTCGGAACTGCTGTAAATATCCCCGCTCTCCTCGTAAACAGGGAAGGAAAGGTCATTCTCGTCTTTTTCGACGGTGGTGTCGATAAAGCCGTCCTCAGCCTCGTCGCTATCCGCCTCTCCCGGGAAATATGAGGTAAAGGTTGCTCCGGAAACAACTCTTTCCGTATCCTTGTTTTTTGCAGCCCATTCAGCCTGAATTTGCTCTCTTATCTCGGCTTCGATGCGCCGCCTTTCTTCTTCCTTGATGCGTGCATCTTCCTCTTCCTTAAGGCGCCTTTGCTCGGCAAGACGCTTTTCTTCTTCAGCCTGCCTTACCTCTTCGGCCATTTCCGCCTCTATCTTCTTGCGTATCTCGGCATAGAGGTCCTCGCCCGCTTTTTCATAGCTGCTCTTATGTGTATCTTCTGTATAGGAGTAATAGTCTGCATTCTCGCCTCTCGCCTCGGCAATTCTTTCTATCTCTGCTCTGCGTACCGCCTCGGCAAGTCTTTCTGCCTCTGCAAGTTTTTCAGCTTCCGCCTCGCGCTCTTCTTCCTCTCTGCGCATAGCCTCGGCCGCTCTTGCCGCCTCGGCAAGGCGCTCCGCTTCAAGCATAGCCGCAACTCTTGCGTTTTGCTCGGCGCACTCTCTTTCTCTTTCTTCGTTTTCCATAGCAGCTCTTTGCGCAGCCTCTTTGTCGGCTTTTCTCTTCAAAGCCTCACGGCGTCTTTCTTCAAATTCAGCCATACGGCGAAGCTGCTCGGCACGCTCGGGCGTGAGGTTGGATATGTCTTCCGTAAAAGAGGGGGTTGTATCGAAGGATTTAGAGCGGCTGGATTTTTTAGAAGCTCTTTTCTCATTAGACGTAAGATCGAAGGGGTCGAAATCGTTGGCAAAAACAGACTCTGCCGATTCGTCAATTCCGTAGGAATTTGCTGCTCCGGTGCGGCTCAGCGGCTCACGGGCTTCAAATATTATATCGTCGGAGCGGTAGGAATCCTCCATAGTGTCGCATCTTTCGAAGGTAGGCGTATCGGAGAGGTTATTATTGGTGCGTACAGGCTCGTCGAATGTTTCGCTTTCAGTGGTATTTCGTTTTTTATCAACACTGTCGCGCAGTATATAACCCGCCTCTGCGGCAGCACCGTCTTTTGTTTCGATTATTCCAAGCTCGGGAATCTCAAGTCGGCTAACGCCGTTATCGGCGTAAAAGAAATCGTCGTTAGCAAATTCGGAGTCACGTCCCTCGTTTTTCTTCTGCTCCTTCTTCTTTTGCTTTTCTTCACGCAGTCTTTGCTTTTCAGCCTTTTTCTCCTCGTTTTTCTTTTCAAGTCTTGCGCCAAAATTAACGATAGCGGCAAGAATTCTAAGGAAGAACTTTGAGATTCCTTTTCCTTTACCCGCAAAGAAGAAGGTGGCGTAAAGAGCGACGGTAAGACAAAGAATTATAATGAGCCCGGGCATACCGAATACGTGAATAAGTCCGACGGCAATAGCACCGCCGACAAATCCTCCGCCGACGCCTGATATACCGTTTTGGTAGAATAAGCCACCGTCAAATATATGCTCTGCGCTGAAATTGGGAATTATATAAGCCAGCTGCGAGAGGGTTATCAGGGTAATAATCGAGAAAATAATGCGTGAGGCGAGCCGCCTTTCCTTAAGGTCGGACTTAAGGAAAATTGCGTGTATCGCAATCAGCACGGGAATAACGTATGCAACGTAAGAAAACAGACCCTTGAAAAATTCGGTAATGAATTTTCCGAAAGCGCCCGTATTTTCGGTTATAAAGCACACAGCGAGGAAAATAGCCAGCGCCCAGAGAATCAGCGGTACAGCCCTGACAAATCCTTTCATCTCTGCCGGTGCGTTTTTAACGTTGTCTTTTGTATCTTTAGAAGAGTCACGCTCTTCACTATTGTTCTTTTCGATTTCGGAAGCTACGTCCTTATCCTGCTCGGCAGTATTTTTAGTATCGTCATTGATTTTTTTCAACAGCACGTCCTCCTCATTGATGTTCTACTAATAATGATACCAAATTTTTCTGCAAATTACAATAGAAAAAATAAAAAATGTCAATTTAAAATATAAGCGGATAAATATTTAAAATCCCGATTGACAAAGTGTTGGTGCTGTGATAAAATGTGCATAAGACCTCGGAGTCTAAAAAAATGAAAAGGATAATAAACATGAAATTTTACCAGAGCTGGAAGGGAAGAAACTGTACCGCAGGACGTGACGCTTGGTTTTGCGCTACCGTGCCCGGAAATATTCAGAAGGACTATGCGGTAGTAAATAATTTTGCCGATTGGCAGTATGCGGACAACTATAAGCAGTTTTTAGATATAGAAGACGACCATTGGGAGTATCGCACGAAGCTTGAATACAGAAAAAATGACGGTGAGCGAGTGTTCTTCGTCAGCCGTGGTATCAACTATAAATACGACGTTTTGCTTAACGGAGATAAGATATATTCCTACGAGGGAATGTTCCGTGGCTTTGAGTTGGATTTAACCGACAAGCTTATGGGAGAAGACGAGATTACAGTACATATCTATCCTCATCCGAAAAGCAAAAGAGGAGAAGCAGGCACCCGTGACGAGGCAAACGAGTCTTGCAATCCCCCTGTATACTACGGCTGGGACTGGAATCCCCGTCTTCTTATATCCGGAATCTGGGACGATACGTATATTGAAACGAGAGACGATTCCTATATATCCGGAGCAGAGGTTCTTACCGATTTGAGTGACGACCTTGCCGAGGGTGCGGTTAAGGTTTCTTATGACTGTAAATTGCCCTGTGAAATAATATTACTTGACGAAATGGGTACCGAGGTTTACCGTGGTACAGACAAGAGCTTTAAAATTCACAACCCCAACCTCTGGTGGTGTAACGGGCAGGGAAAACCCTATCTCTATACATGGAAAATCCGCAATGAGAAGGAAGAAGTCGAGGGGCGTGTCGGCTTCAGACGCTTAAGACTTCTTCAGAATATAGGCTGCGATGGACCTCACACGTTCCCTAAAGGAAGATATGAGGCTCCCATTACCATAGAGCTTAACGGCAGGCGTATAAGAGCAAAAGGCTCAAACTGGGTTAATCCCGAGCTGTTCTGGGGTGAGATTACCTCAGAGCGCTATGAGGAGCTTATAACCCTCGCTAAGGATTGCCATATGAACATATTCCGTATGTGGGGCGGCGCAGGAATGCCTAAGGAGAGCTTCTACGACATCTGCGACAGAATGGGAATTATGATATGGCAGGAATTCTTCTTAGCTTGTAATAACTATATGGACGTCGGCAATTATATGGAGGTTCTCGAGAGCGAAGCATCTGCGGCAATTATTAAATTCCGCCATCACCCCGCCCTCGCATTCTGGTGCGGCGGTAATGAGCTGTTCAACAACTGGTCGGGAATGGACGACCAGTCCCATCCTCTCCGTCTTCTAAACAAGCTTTGCTTTGAGCTTGATTATAAGCGCCCCTTCCTTTACACCTCGCCTCTTTACGGTATGTCCCACGGCGGATACACCTTCTGGGCAGAGGACCAGGGCGGCGACGCATTCCAGCAGTTCCAGAACGCCTCTGCTACGGCATACACCGAGTTCGGCGTACCCGCTATGGCGAGCGTTGAAACCTTGAAGGAAATAATCCCCGCAGAGGAGCTGTTCCCCATAAAGAGAACCGATGCCTGGATTGCGCACCACGGCTTTGACGCCTGGGGCGAGCATAGATGGGTGTCGCTCGACGTATTCCGTCGTTATTTCGGTGAGCCTTCCTCTATTGAAGAAATGGTAAATAAATCCACCTGGGCGCAGTGCGAGGGGTATAGAGGCGCCTTTGAGGAAATGCGCCGCCAGTGGCCTCGTTGCAGTATGTCGGTTAACTGGTGCTTCAACGAGCCTTGGAAGACCTGCGCAGGAAATAACCTTATCGGTTATCCCACGAGAGTAAGACCTGTCTACTACTATGTGCAGAAGGCTCTTCGTCCTACTCTTTTCAGCGCAAAAATCGGAAAATTCGATTGGAATGCAGGCGAAACCTTTGAAGCTGAGCTTTGGCTCCTTAACGATTCACCTGAAGCGGTTAAGGGCAGCGTTACTGTAACTGCCTCGGTTGGCGAAGAGAGGTTTGACCTTCTCACCTGGAATGCCTCTGCTAATGCAAACAATAACAAGCAGGGTCCCACCGTAAGGTTCGTCCTTCCTAACGTGGCTGATACGGATAAGGTAACTCTCACTCTCGCAGCAGAGGATGGCAGAGAGAGTGAATACGTATTTATGTATAAGCCCGAGGGCGCAAAGAATACTCTCCGTCAGCTTAACGTTTAATTCGGCTTTTTAGAAAAGCTTAATTTTAACCGATTTTTCTTACAGTATGATTGGTAGCGTTTTGAGAAAAACATAAAAAAACAAACAATTATAGTGAAAAACAAGGCGCAGACAAAGCTTTTTGCAATGTCTGCGCCTTGTTTATGGATTTAAAAGAAAAAAATAAGCATTGGTGAGGGCAAAGCAAAAAGTCATTACGAAAAAATCTCGTAATGACTTTTTGCTTTGAGTGTGTTTGCGCAGTGAACATCAGTGAATATAATTTATCTTTTATTATCGTTCTTAATCCTGCACTGTAATGCCATATTCCCGGAGTATGGATTTAGCTCCTTCAAGCTCTTCCTCTGTGGGAATCCTCTTTGGGCTTTCGTTCTTCATACCCAGGGATGCGTATTTCGACCCTGCGTAGTTGTGATAGGGAAGCACTCTTACCTTCACTAAGGTTTTTATTTCCGAAAGCAGTTTTGCAATGTCGGTAATTTCCTTTTCGTTATAGTCGGGAACGAAGGGGATTCTCACCTCAATCCTTGCTCCTCGTTCGGATAAGTAGCGGATATTATCAATAATCGGTGAGTTGTCAGCTCCCGTACATTTTTTGTGAGTATCGGCATTTATAGCCTTTATGTCATAAAGGAATACGTCAGTGTATGGAATAACCTTGTCAAGCTCGGTTTTATTTACGAACCCGCAGGTGTCAATGGCGCAGTTTATCTCCTCCGCCTTCAGCATCTCCAAAACCTCGCGGCAAAAATCAGCCTGCATTAAGCACTCTCCGCCGGAGAGAGTAACGCCACCGCCCGAGTTCTCATAAAACTCTCGGTCCTCAAGCAGTATTTTCACAAGCTCTTCCGATTCAATCTCTTTTCCGTAAAGAGTCAGCGCCTCGCCAAGACAGACCTCGGCACACCTTCCGCAGCCGATACAAAGACCTCTGTCAAAGGTATGAATGCCGTCTGCAATTTTATGAGCTTCGGTAGGGCAGACTGC
>CAJGCM010000064.1 GCA_904501765.1 uncultured Clostridia bacterium
CCCAAAAGGTTTCCCGCCATCATTCCCGCCTGGCTGACTAAGAATATCTGCAAAAATTCCGTGAATTTAAGCTTTGACTTTGCCCTGAACACGCTCTTCATTCCCCTCGTTATGAGCAAGAAAATCGGGAAGGCGATAACGTACATAGATATTATCTGAATGAGCCAAGAAAACCACCAGGTGTTGGCAAGAGCGCTATACGCATCCTTTCCATATATTAAAATCACGCCGAACTGTATTCCGTAGGACACGGCGTAGGCTGTAATCATAAAAATGAAAACCGCAAGGAAGAATCTTGAAAAACGCCCCCTGGCTTCCTTTTCGTTATCTATTGTGAAATTGCTCCATCCGTCTGGATTGTAATATCCGTAATTCATAAAAAAACCGTCCTTTCTCGGGTTTTTCGGGGAACTTAAATAAAGCGCAGCTTAGCGATTTTTGATTGTTTGCGTCAGCCACGTAGGTAATCCTTTTGTCTGTCTAATAATTCTAACACGAAAGCTCCTATAAAACAAGTGAAAATTGTTAATAAATAAAAATTTATATAAAAACACTAAAATAAGAGTCTGATATTCGTTAAAAATTTCATACTCAAAAGCGCCCAAGATGCTTGAAAAATATTTTGCTTTGTGGTAAAATTGATGCATAATGTTTTTGGAAGTGTGGTAGGGATGTTTAAACAAGGTTTTGACAACGACAAATATTTGAAGCTCCAATCCGAAAAAATCAAGGAGCGAATAGACTTCTTTGGCGGAAAGCTGTATCTTGAATTTGGCGGAAAGCTTTTTGACGATTTTCACGCATCAAGAGTTCTCCCCGGCTTTGCTCCAGACAGTAAGATAAAAATGCTTATCGAGCTTAAGGACAGAGCTGAAATCATAATAGCTATAAATACCGCCGATATTGAGAAAAACAAAATAAGAGGCGACCTTGGCATAACCTATGACCTTGACGTGCTTCGTCTTATAGACGCCTTCCGCGGTTACGGGCTTTACGTAGGCTCGGTTGTAATGACGAGATATAAGGACAACCCCGTAGCGGAGGCATTCAAGAAAAAGCTTGAGGAGCTTGGCATCAAGGTTTATAAGCATTACGGTATCGACAGCTATCCTTACAATATTCCTCTTATTATGTCGGAGGACGGCTTCGGCAAGAATGAATATGCAGAAACCACAAGACCCTTAGTGGTGGTAACCGCCCCCGGTCCCGGCTCGGGAAAGATGGCGACCTGCCTCTCCCAGATATACCACGACAGCAAGAAGGGAATAAAATCGGGCTACGCAAAATTTGAAACCTTCCCTATATGGAACCTTCCTCTCTCGCACCCGGTAAATCTTGCCTACGAGGCTGCGACGGCTGACCTTGCGGACGTAAATATGATAGACCCCTTCCATCTTGAGGCATACGGTGTTACCACCGTTAACTATAACCGTGACGTTGAGGTGTTTCCCGTGCTTCGCTCTATGCTTATGAGCATTCTCGGAGAATGCCCCTACAAGTCCCCCACGGATATGGGCGTAAATATGGCAGGCTTTGCGATATATGACGACGAGGCTGTTTGCGCAGCCGCAGAGCAGGAAATTGTAAGAAGATATTACAATGCTCTCTGCAACGTGAGAAAGGGCAACGGCAGCCAGGTAGAAATTCATAAAATAGAGCTTCTTATGCGTCAGCTTTCCATAGATGCGGATGTGTCGAGAAAATGCGTATCAGCCGCTGTAGCAAAGGCTGAGGAAACCGAAGCTCCCGCAGTGGCAATAGAGCTTAACGACGGAAGGATTGTGACGGGAAAAACCTCGTCCCTCCTCGGCGCCTCCTCTGCGGCTCTCCTAAACGCACTCAAGGCGTTGGCTGGAATAGACAAGGATAAGGACATAATCTCGAAGGATATTTTAAAGCCTATACAGACCCTCAAAACGGAGAATCTCGGTAACCACAATCCCCGGCTTCATACCGACGAGGTGCTGATAGCTCTCGCAATTTCCGCAGTAACCGACGAGGATTCAAAGCGCGCTATGGAGGCAATAGACGGCTTAAGGTACGCCGAGGTACATTCCACCGTTATCCTCTCACAGGTTGATTCGTCAACCTTCCGTAAGCTGGGGCTTAACCTCTCCTGCGAGCCGAAATACCAAACCAAAAAGCTTTATCACAACTGATTTTTCAAAAAGTGCAGGGCGTAATATCCGTCACTGAAGCAAACAGGCAGCTCGTTTTGAGCTGCCTATTTTAAAAATAAATGTCAAGAACTGAAGGGCAAGAAAGGCCAAAAGAAAAATGACTGCTAAAGAATTAAGAGAAATAAAAAGACGAATAAGACCTGAAAAAAGTAATATTCCCAAAATCGTAGGATGCCTTGTTAACGGTAACAAGGCAGTGGTGTCAAAAATAAATCAGCCCTTAGGCGCAGCAGATAGCCTCGTGTCAGAAAAGCTGCTTTCGGCTATGAGAAAAACACTCAGTGGGACAATAGGAGTTAATCTGACTGAGATTTCCTTCAGCACAGCTGAGGTAAGCGGGAGTGAAGAGCATAAGCTTCTGATGGAGCTGCGCCGTACAAGACTCAGTGACGAGGGTGTGCTGGATAAATTCTATAGGAGGGTTGCAGACTCTCTGAATTTTGAAGGAAATTATCTTATACTCCTGGCAAATGATTTGTACGATGTCTTTTCATATTCAAAAGACGGAGAGCGTGCCGACAGCGGGGAAACCTTTTCTTATATCCTGTGCGCTATCTGCCCAATTAAGAGCCTTAACGAAACCGTATCCTTTAAGGAGTCGGACAATTTGTTCCATCCTATGAGCGCCATATCCGTTCTATCCTCGCCTGAGGCAGGATTTATGTTTCCGACCTTTGACGACAGAAAAACCAATATATATGGGGCGCTGTATTACGCAAGAGGTATGGCGGAAAATTATCCCGACCTTTTAATGAACCTATTTAAAAGAGAAGCTTATATGCCGCCTAAAGCTCAGAAGGAAGCCTTTAGTCAGTGTCTGTCGGATACGTTGGGAGGAGATTGCAGCCTTGAGGTTGTAAAAGCTCTTCACAATAGGGTAGAAGAGCTGCAAAAGGCGGCAAAGGAGTCAAAGGACGAGGAGCCCGTCATTTTAAGCCGAGGTGTTGTGAAAAATATTCTTGAGGACTATGGCGTAGGGGAAGAGAAGCTCGAAGAGCTTGGTAAAGCCTTTGACGAAAGCTTTGGTGTCGGAGCGGAAATAGTTCCGAAAAACCTGATTTCAACAAATAAATTCGAAGTGAAAACCCCTGAGGTATCTATAAAAGTAGACCCCGAATATAAGGATTTAATATCCACAAGGACAGTAAACGGGGAAAGATACGTTTTAATAAAGGTAATGGGAGATGTATCAATAAACGGCATCACTCTTTCGAAAGAGGAATAAAGCTCCTTGCTGTGTAAGACACCTGAATTCAACTAAAAACCTTCGTCGTGAAAAATAAATAGCGGTTGCCGACCAATCTGGGAAAATGGCAACCGCTATTTATTTTTTCAGTCGGTATTTGCTAAAAAGGGGCGCATCAGCCGAATATGCCGATTACACGTCCAGCGCCGCAAGATGTTCGGGGCTTTCTCTCTTGACGGCAACGTAGGACTCTCCGTCGGCGAGCATAACTACAGGCGGCCTTGGAATTTTGTTGTAATTCGACGCCATAGAGTAGTGATATGCGCCCGTTGTAAGACAGGCGAGAAGGTCGCCACGCTTTATGTCCCTCGGCATCGGTACGTTTTCCTGAAGAATATCTCCGCTCTCACAGCACCTTCCGACCACAGAGCAAAGCTCGTAGTCCTCGGGAACGTCACCTGCAACAGGCAGTATTGTGTAAGGTGAGCCGTAGAGGGCGAACCTCGGATTGTCGGTCATACCGCCGTCAACCGAAACGTAGGACTTGTAGCCGGGAATTCTCTTGACAGTGCCAACCGTGTATAAGGTAAGCCCTGCATCGGCAACGATGCTCCGCCCCGGCTCAAAGGAAATTTTCGGCAGCTCAATTCTCAATTCGCAGGCGTAAGCCTTCATAGCGGCGCCGACCTTTTTTATGTTTTCGGCAATATCTATCGTGGGCTGCTCTTTAACGTACCTTACGCCCCAGCCGCCACCGATATCAAGCTCCTTCGCCATAAAACCAAGGGAGTCATATATGTCTTTTGTAAACTTAAGCATTACACGGGTAGTGGCTAAATATACCTCAGAGTCAAAAATCTGAGAGCCTACGTGGCAATGGAAGCCGCAAAGCTCAACAGAGGGAAGGGAGAGCGCCAGAGCGGTAATCTCCTCAGCCTGACCTGTTTCAATAGCGGAGCCAAACTTGGAGTCCACCTTTCCCGTAGCAACCGCCGCATAGGTATGAGGGTCTATACCCGGGGTAATTCTTAAAAGTATCTTTTGTCTTTTTCTTTGTCTTCCCGCAATTTCGTCAATGGCAAAAAGCTCCTCGGAATTGTCGACGACGAAATATCCTACCCCCGCCTTTATCGCATAAGCAATATCCTCGTCGGTTTTATTGTTGGAATGGAAATATGCTCTCTCAAGAGGAAAGTCCGCCAAACCCGCAGTGTAAATCTCGCCCCTTGAAACGACGTCGGTTCCCATACCTTCTTCCTTCATTATCTCATAAATCCTCTTAAATGAGGCGGCCTTTGATGCGTAAAGCACCTGAGCGTCCTCACCGAAGGTTTCCCTGACGGCTGCAAGATAGGTTCTGCATCTTTGTCTGATGCGCTCCTCGTCGTAAAGATAAAGAGGAGTGCCGTATTTTTTTGCAAGAGGAGTAAGGGGCATATTTGCAAAGCAAAGCTCACCGCTCATATCTCTCTTTAAATTCTCGCAAATCATTTCATTTTTTTCAATAGTAGTAATCAAGGTAATAACTCCTCATAAGAGCTGAAAGGCTCTTTTTTATTATCAGAGCATATGCGCCCTGATTTCCTCACCCGACATCTCGCTGATATCGGCAGGGGCTACGTCGAACACGGTAAGGGCGCCTATACGACCTCTCGCCGCCATCTTATAAACCGCCCTTGCGTAAGCCACAAGAACACTTGCGGTAAATTCGGGGTTTGAGTCTAATTTAAGGCTGAATTCCACGGTGTGAGTATTTTCACCGTCAAAGCCTGTTTTTCCGTTTCTTATAACCGAGCCGCCGTGAGGCATGCCGGAGTGCTTCTCACGAAGCTCCTCCGCTGTGATAAAGGTCACGGTGGTGTCGTAATCGGCAAAATAATTTGGCATTTCCTTTATCTCTTTTTCAATACGTACCAAATCTGCGCCGTCTTTTGCAACCACGAAGCACACTCTCTTGTGCTTTTCTGCGGTAGAGAGGGCGGGGGATTTTCCCGAGCGCACCTCTGCCAGCGCCTCCTCTATGGGCACCGTGTATTGCCTTGCGTCAACAACTCCCTCTATTCTTCTGATAGCATCGGAATGTCCCTGACTTATTCCCGTTCCCCAGAAGGTGTAGTTTTCGCCCTCGGGTAAAACAGCCGATGCGTAAAGCCTTGCCACCGAGAAAAGACCGGGGTCCCAGCCCGCTGAAATTAGAGCGGTGTGAGAGGTGCTTTTAGCAGCCTCGTCAACTGCGGCAAAATGCTCAGGAATTTTTGCGTGTGTATCAAAGCTGTCAAGCACGTTGAAATTCCTTGCCAGCTCGGGGGTTATATGTGGCAAATCCGTAGCACTTCCTCCACAGAGAATGAGTACGTCTATTTTGTCCTTGAACTTAAGCACGTCGTTCGCAGAATAAACCGGAGCACCTGTTACGGTCTTAAGAGTGTCGGGAGCTCTGCGTGTGAAAATTCCAATAAGCTCCACATCCTTGTGATACCTTGCGGCGCATTCAACGCCGCGACCCAGGTTTCCGTATCCGTATATAGCGATTTTCATATTTTTCTCCTTGTTTTTAAGAAACGAAAGCTTTAAATCGAGGTAGCCTCTTCCGTCTTTTTTGCTCCCCCGGTAATCAGACTGTTCATGTCGTAAAGTCCTACGTCGCAGCCAAGAAGGAAACTTGCTGCCGCAATAGCGCCTTCCGCAAAGAGCGCCCTGTCGTGCGCCTCATGCTTTAAGGTTATCGTCTGATTGTTAGTACCCACGATAACCTCGTGAATACCAACTATATTTCCCATTCTCACTGAATGAATACCTATTTCCTCGGGAGTTCTTTTTCCGTGACCTGCTCTGCCCATGTTGAGGGTCGCTCCCTCCTTTACCTCGCAAATAGCGTTCGCAATCATAAGAGCTGTGCCGCTGGGAGCGTCAATTTTCCTGTTGTGATGTCTTTCTATAATTTCGATATCAGCCTCCGGCATAGCCTCTGCGGTCTTTTTTGCCAATTCTATCAGCAAAGCAATACCGAGGGACATGTTACCCGAATGAAATACAGGGATATGCTTTGCCGCCTCTTCTATAACGAGCAGCTCTTCCTCAGTGTGTCCCGTAGTGGCAACAACGGTGGGGATATTGTTAGAAACGGCAAAATCCATAAGACTCTCCGTACAGCTGTGGTGAGAGAAATCTATAATGCAGTCAATCCCTGCGGCTGCGCCGATATCTTCAAAACGGCAGAGCACGGTGTCAGCCTCGTCGCCCTTGGCGTTTACGTCAACGCCAAGCGCAATATGCGCACACCTGAATCCGCTATGGCAAAGCTTAACGACCTCACGCCCCATATAGCCGCAATATCCGTTTAATAATATATTCATAACGTTCTTCCTGTTTTCCTTCAATTTTAAATCAAATAAGCTTTTGCTCTTTCATGAGAGAAAGAAGCTTTGCTTCATTCGCCTCTTCCATTTTGGTCAGGGGAAGGCGAAGGTAGTTTTCGCCAAATCCCATAGCTGCGCAAGCCGCCTTGGCGGGAATGGGGTTAACCTCGCAGAACAGAGCGTTAACAAGGGGGAGAAGTTTTAATTGAGCCTCTCTTGCCTCGGCAACTCTGCCCTGAAGGAAATCGTCGCACATCTGTTGCGTAGCCTTCGGCATTATGTTTGAAAGCACGGATATAACTCCGACGCCTCCCAAAGAAAGAATAGGAACAATCTGGTCGTCGTTTCCCGAATAAATGTCGATTTTATCTCCGCAAAGAGCCGCAAGCTCGGCAATCTGGGATATGTTACCCGATGCCTCTTTTATAGCGACGATGTTGGGATGCTCCGCTAATTTTGCAACCGTTGCGGGTAAGATGTTACAGCCTGTACGGCTGGGAACGTTATAAAGAATGCAAGGCTTGCTTGCCGCATCCGCAACTGCGCTGAATGACTCTATAAGCCCTTTCTGTGTCGCCTTATTGTAGTAGGGAGTAACAAGAAGAACGGCATCAACTCCCACCTCACAGGCGTATTTTGTAAGCTCTATGGAATAAGATGTGTCGTTGGAGCCCGTTCCTGCTATTACGGGAACTTTGCCACCTACCCTGTCAACACAGAATTTTATAGCGGCCTTATGCTCCTCGTCGGTAAGCGTGGAAGCCTCACCCGTAGTTCCTGTAACCACTATCGCCGCAATGCCTTCGTTTATTTGAAAATCTATGAGTCTGCCAAAACTCTCGAAATCAATGCCGTCTTTTGTAAGAGGGGTAATAATAGCGGTAGCCGCACCAACAAATACAGTCTTTTTCATTTTGAAATGCTCCTTTGAAATAATTATGTGTAAAATTGACTTAATATAAAAGGGATAGCCGCATAATACAGCTATCCCAAGAAAAAAGTATAATCCATTCTTGAATGATAGCTCTTCGCAATATGCGACAGCAGAACGGATATTCTCCGCACTGCCAGCTGAACGCCCTGCCAATTAACGTCCGCTTCGGCACCCACACCTTTCCCACGAAGCCCTTGGCGGCCTTTTTTCGGGGTACTGATTGTGAAGTGCGCCTCTATCTTTTAGTCCTCCGTAAAGGATAATCAATTCTAACACAGTAATAGTCACTTGTCAAGTCCCTTATATAAAATATTTGTATTTTTACTGTGCTTATGAGTCTTTTTTTGCGAGAAAATCGGAGTAATCGCCCCAGTTATAGTCGGCAATATATCCCTCGAATTTGTCTGCATCAACGAATATTTTTAAATCGGGATTGCAGCCCTTGGTAGCGAGAGCGTTTGCCATAGAGTTCGGAACGGATATATCGGCAGGTCGCTTTCCGTCGGGCAGATATACCTCGGTAAGAGAGGAGGCGCCCGAAAAGGCCTCTGCTGAAATGAAGCTTATATTAGTTCCAACAAACAGCCGTTTAAGCTCGCTTGATCCCGAAAAAGCATTTGCGGCTATTTGCTTAACAGCGCAGCCTTGATATTTGTTCGGTATTGTAAGCTCCTCCATAGCAAGACCCGCCGCAGAAAGCCCGGTTACTCTGTAATATGTCTTGTCGGCGTAGGCGTAGGACTCAAAGGTGAAATATTCTGCGCCCTCCTCGCCATCCGCCTCAGAGCCCTCGGGATTATGACCGGGTGGTGGGGGGAGCTTGTCGTAGGGAATGGCAACTGTGTGATTTCCGTCAAGTCTGCGTAAGTCGTTGATAAGCGATACACTTCTCATAACGACGCCCGCATCGTTAAGATGGAATTCCGTATCGAAGAAATATCCGTCGTCTAAAATATAATCATATATGTTGCTGATAACAGGACAGTCAAGTGACTCCCTTAAGTTTTCATAATAAGCGTCAATTTTATCTTCGGTTACGTCTTTTGACAGAGCGGCGCCGCTTATGGGACAAAAGCTGTAATAAACCTTAGCGCCCTTAACGGTTGCGTAATGAATATAATCGTTTACGTAATTTATAAAATTCTCGTAATCGGTGTCGTAGCCGTCGTTGAAATCGGTGATAAAATCAAAATTCACATCTCCCGCCGTACCGCTCATAACGTTGTACGGTCTTGGGTATATATTGTCACCGTATTCGTTGAAGTTTTCCTTTTTGTAAGCTCCGTCGTTTTCGGGAAGTGTTCCGGTTATAGCATAGCCAAGCTTATCCTGAGCGAAAGAGAGAGCGCCGCCTATTAGCGCACCGTAGTTTTCGCTGTCAATATATTCAAGCATCTCAAAGCTTCCGTCCAGTGCCTGCCAGGCAGTCTTTCCGTTGAAATAGAGCGAGAGCGTCTGCCCGTTAAGCTCAGGTGCGAGAATTATAATATCACCCTCGTTTATCCCAGAGCGGGACAAATCAAGCATAACCTTAGTTCCAAGGTCTGCGTATAGTCCGAAATTGACAACCTTCATCCCCATCTCTTGTTCAATAAGAGCGCTGTCAATTCCAAAAGCCACGGAGCTTCCGCCAACAATGACGATTTTCGGCTCCTCGGTTTCCGTCAGCAGACTGTATTTTTCATAAAGCTCTCCGACAAAGGTTTCGTTATAAACGGGATTTAGAAGGAAAATAACCGTAAGAACAGTTAAAGCGGGAAGCAAAAATACGGATAGCATAATGATGGCGCATTTTAAAAACCATCTGCCACCTCTTACCTTGGGGGTATCGGAGCTTTTTTGAGCGGAGCCGCCAATCTCCGTGTTTTCCGCAGAGTCGCCGCAGACGCTCTTATTTTCGTTATCCATATTTTCACCTCGCTTTCGTAACAAAATTCAATGTAAAAGTCCCATTCCCGCATTCGTAAAGTATGGTGGGTAACGTTAGAACTGGAAATAAATAAACGAGCTTTCCGTCCCCTGAGCCAGGAGTATTATCCAACCGATACAAACGCACCAGCAAACTGCGGTATGCATAAGTGCTCGCTCGGGCTTAAGCCCTAATCGGGAGCGGTCAATTTCCTTGCCGCCGTTAATCTGCACGTCAAGCTGATGCATAACGTAAACGGATAAAACCGTCGTAAGAAGTGGAACGAGTCCAAGCCCCATTTTCTCGAGGGACAATCCGAAATCAACGCCGCCCCAGCCTGTAAATATTTCGTCGTAAAGCATAGCCATATCTCCGAGGCTGTTGGCTCTGAAGGCAACCCAGGCAAGACAAACGAGAATAAAGGTCACGCCTATATTGAAAATCCTTACGAAGACGTTGTCCTCCTTTACCCCGAGCCCCTCAAGAAGCTTTGCTTTAGGCGTCTTTATAAGATGCCCGATAATCTGATACACTCCGTGTATAGCGCCCCAGATAATAAAGGTCCAAGCCGCTCCGTGCCATATTCCCGAAACTAAGAAAACTATAAAAATATTAAGGTAATGGCGCCATCTTTTACATCTTGAGCCACCAAGGGGAATATATAGGTAATCGGTAAACCAGGAGGTTAAGGAAATGTGCCATCTCTTCCAGAAATCTTTTATATTTTCTGCGGTGTACGGCATATTGAAGTTCTGCATAAGCTTAATTCCCATAATTCTGCCAACACCTATAGCAATATCGGTGTAGCCTGAGAAATCGCAATAAATCTGGAAGGCAAAAAGAACAGTGGCAACGGTAACGGTGAAGCCGTTGAAAAGCACCTCATCACCGCCTGCGTTGTTGTAAACCGCATCTACGAATTTCGCAATCTGGTCGGCGACGACTATTTTCTTGAAATAGCCGACAGCCATAATCTTAAGTCCCTCCGTGACGTTTTCTGCGGTATAGGGGTTTTTCCTCTTCAGCTGAGGCAAAAGATTTTCGGGACGCTCAATAGGACCTGCGACCAGCTGTGGGAAGTAGGATACGTAAAGTGCGTAATATCCGAAATGCTTTTCCGCAGGGAGTGTGCCTCGGTAAACGTCTATAACGTAGGAGAGAGTCTGGAAGGTGTAAAATGAAATTCCGACAGGGAGTATAAGTTCAAGCGCAAGACTCTCGGTCCTCACGCCGAAAAAGCTCAAAGCTCCGCTTATGTTTTCGGAAATGAAATTAAAGTATTTAAAGAATATAAGCACCGAGAGGGAAACAACGAGCCCTACCGTAAGATAAAGCCTCTTTACCGCCTTGCTTTTCGCTTTTTCTATGCCCAATGCGCAGAGGTATGATGTAAGGGTGGTGAAAAGTATAAGATAAAGCAGGTCCGGCTGCCAGCTTGCGTAAAAATAATAGCTGGCTAAAAGAAGCATCACCCACCGTATTTTTTGCGGTAAAATTCCGTATAAAATAAGAACTGCTGGGAAGAAAATAAGGAATTCAAGAGAATTGAAAACCAAGCTATCCTTCACCCCCAATCCTCGTCACAGTGAGTGCGAGAGCTGCGGAGGCAACAGTCAGAAGGAGAATTTCCTCGTAAGGCGCCTTCGCCAACAAAACCGCAGCAAACAGTCCTAAATGAGCCGAAAGGGTCAGCGCTGCTCCTACTGTTAAAATAATCTTTACCTTTGGTAAAAACAGCCGTGAGCATATTAAGAGCGCATAAAGCGCCGCTATCGCTATAATCAGAATGAGGGATAGAGTATCCGTAAAAATAACAGTGTTCACCCTTGCGCTCCTTTCGTAATTTTGGTCAAAGTAAAAATTTAGTTAAATTTAATCAAAGCTGTCGGAGAAATCTTTAGTGTCGTATTTCTCTCGCTCCGAGATTGACATAAAGCTGTCCTTTTTCATAGTGAGATAGCGCTTTATATCAAAAAGAAGCTCGTAGGTTCTCTTGTTAGCTCCCGCATAGTTACAGTGCCACTGGGAGTTGAACATAAGAGTTGTGTCTAAGATA
>CAJGCM010000065.1 GCA_904501765.1 uncultured Clostridia bacterium
AACTGGATGAATAATATCCTTGACTGGTGCATCTCCCGTCAGCTCTGGTGGGGACACAGAATTCCCGCCTTCTATTGCGACGGGTGCGGTCATATGGAGGTTTCTAAAACCGATATTGACACTTGCCCGAAGTGCGGAGGCAAGGTAAGGCAGGAGGAGGACGTTCTTGATACATGGTTCTCCTCGGCGCTCTGGCCCTTCTCCACTCTCGGCTGGCCCGATAGCACAGAGGACCTCAAGCGTTACTATCCCACCTCAACCCTCGTAACGGGTTATGATATCATAACCTTCTGGGTGTCGAGAATGATATTCTCGGGACTTGAGCATATGGGCGAGAAGCCCTTCTCAACCGTTCTTATACACGGTCTTGTAAGAGATGCAAAGGGCAGGAAAATGTCCAAATCACTTGGCAACGGTATTGACCCCTTGAAGGTAATCGAGGAGTATGGCGCAGATGCGCTCCGCTTCGCACTTGCAACGGGTAATGCCCCCGGAAACGATATGCGATTCTCCGACGAGAAGATAGAGTCCGCAAGAAACTTTGCGAACAAGCTCTGGAACGCTTCAAGATTCGTTCTTATGAATTTGTCGGATAACGACGAGGAGCTTCTCTCTCTTCCCGAGGCGAGTGAGCTTGCAATAGAGGATAAATGGGTGCTATCCAAGTTTAATGCTCTTGTAAAGAGCGTTACGGAAAATATGGAGAACTACGAGGTAGGAGTTGCTCTTGCGGAAATATATTCCTTCACCTGGGATACCTTCTGCGATTGGTATATTGAAATGGCAAAGAGCCGTATATTTATGACAGGCTCCGAGGAAGCAAAGGTAGCTATGCGTGTTCTGGTTTACACTCTCACGGGTATTCTTAAGCTCCTCCATCCCTTCATGCCCTTCATTACCGAGGAAATTTATCAGGCTCTTCCTCACGAGTGCGAGTCTATTATGGTTTCCTCCTATCCTACCTATGATGAGAAGCTCGTCTTCCCTGCAGAGGTTGTTGATTTGGAGAGAATTATCGGTTGCATTACCGCTATCCGCGCTCGCAGAGCCGAAATGAATATCGCTCCCTCAAAGAAGGCTAAGCTCTACGTTGTTACCAAATATGAGGACAGCTTCAGAAATGCAAGTAAATTCCTTGAAAAACTTGCCTCTGCCTCCGAGGTTATCCTTGCCGATAACTATACCGACGGAGATGCGGTTTCCATCGCAACCGATGCGGGTAACCTATACATTCCCCTTGCTGAGGTAATAGATTTCGAGAAGGAAAGAATAAGACTTGAAGGGGAAATGAAGAAGAACGACGAGGAAATTTTCCGTCTTGAAAAGAAGCTTTCCAACGAGGGCTTCGTAGCCAAAGCTCCTGCCGCAGTCGTAGAAGGCGAGAGGGCGAAGCTTGAAAAGTATAAGGAAACCAAAAAAGCTCTTACTGAGGCTCTTGCAAAGCTTAAATAAGCGGCAAAATCCGACTAAAGCTTTAAAAAACGAGGAATTTTAATGAAATTTAAGTTTAATCCCGAGAGGGAAGAGGAAATAAAGGAACAGATACTGAAAAGGGTCGTCTTTTCCGGCAGCTTTGAAGATACGCCTGAAAACCGTATCGTAAATATCCCCGATGGAATAGAGGAAATTGCGGAAAACGCATTCAGGAATTTTTCCTGCCTTGAGGAAATCAATTTTCCCTCAACGCTTAAGAAGGTTTCTGCATCTGCCTTTTCGGAGTGTAAGAATCTGCGTGCGGTGAGAATGAATTCGGGACTTTCGGAAATTCTTGACGAGGCGTTTGCTTTTTGCCCCTCTCTTACCGAGGCTATTATTCCCGACAGCGTAAAGAGAATAGGCGGCGGCGCCTTCGAGGGCTGCGCCGCTCTCTCAAAGCTGAAGCTACCCGAGGAGTGTGAAATGATAGGTGCGGGAGCCTTTGCCTTTTGCTTCAACTTAAAGCACGTAGAGATACCCGACAGCGTTATTCTCGTGGAGTTTAACGCCTTTGCCTCCTGCTTTTCTCTTGAAGGAGTAAAGCTTTCTTCAAATATGGGGCTTATAGACGAATCAACCTTCGAGGGCTGTCGTTCCTTAGTGTCCGTTGACCTTCCACCGAGGCTTGTGAAAATAGGAAGAAGAGCCTTTTCGGGCTGCTCCTCTCTTCGTGAGCTGATTTTGCCAATATCTCTGCGTGAGATAGGCTTCGATGCCTTCGCCTCATGTACCTCGCTCCTCAGATTAGCTATTCCGAAGGACCTCAGGGAGATAGAGGACGAGGACGCCTTTTCGGGCTGTGACAGTTTGACAGAGATAACCTTTGCGGGTAGCCGCGAGGGGTGGGAGGCGCTTTGTCGGGGAAAGGCCCTCAATATACAAAGGTCTGACCTTACCTATTCGGTACCTAAAATAACCTTTTTGGATTTGAAAAATGAAATATAAATGCCTGGTTTTGGACCACGACGATACGGTGGTAAACAGTACCGCTACCATACATTATCCCTGCTTTTTAGAGTATTTAAAGCTGACACGCCCCGGGGCTGAAGGGAATTATACTCTGGAGAGCTATCTTTCTAAGAATTTTGACCCCGGAGTCGAGCATCTTTTTCTCACGGAGCTTGGAATGAGCGAGGAGGAGTTCTCCCTGGAGCAGAAATATTGGAGCGAATACGTAAAAAGTCATATTCCCGAGTCCTATGCGGGAATGAAGGAAATAATAGAGAAATTTAAGTCAAAGGGTGGCATAGTAGCCGTGGCGAGTCACTCATACGTAAAGTATATTGAGCGTGACTACCGTGAAAACGGCTTGCCCCTGCCCGAGGAGATTTATGGGTGGGATTTGCCAAGAGATAAGCGTAAGCCTTCCCCCTTTGCGCTCCTTGACCTTATGGAGAAATACTCTCTTTTGGGGAAGGATATCCTCGTTGTTGACGACCTGAAGCCCGGATATGATATGGCAAAGGCGGCGGGTGCCGATTTTGCCGCCGCAGGCTGGGCGTATGACGTTCCGGAGATAGAGGAGTCAATGAGAAACAGCACTGCGACTTATTTGAAAAGCGTGAAGGAGCTTTACACTCTTCTCTTCGACGAATAACGAGCAGACGTTTAAGAGAAAAATCGGCAAGGCTTAGGGAAGGCGGTCTCTACCAAACCACTATACCCGATTATATTACACCTGCCCTATGTAATACTATTAAAATTCGCCTTTTTAAAAATTGTTGTTGATTTATTTTAAAATATATGTTATCATTTAACTTGGAAAGAAAGGAGTGATTACCATAATTAACCTTAAGCTTTTTAACAGCGCAGGAGAGCTTAAATTCAAGGCGTACGGCTCCGAGATAGACGTTCGATATAACGGAGAGTATGAGGAGGGTGACAAGTGGCGCATCGAGCTTTGCGACAGTGATTTTATGAAGCTGGCTCTTGACCCCACTATGGCGGAGTCCATAATTTACGTGCCCGACCGTATTTTTGAATTTAAAATCCCCTTTGGCGCAGAGCGCACCGCTTGTTATGACAAGGAGGCGTTTTCGGGCGAGAGCCACAGAGTAAAGGTTTCTGAGCCTGACAATGCTGAAATTTACGCCGAGCGAGTTATTTCTCTTAATTCCCACGACAGGCGCCACGTAGGAAAATATTTTCCCCACGCAGATGCGAATTTCGTAACACGTGAGTCGCCCTGCTTCTTTGAGAGAAACACCATTGACGGTGTTTGTCAGAATGAGAATCACGGCAATTATCCCTATCATTCCTGGGGCGGCGGACTCAGGGAGGACCTTGAGCTTTATATCCATTTCGGATGTGAGGTTCTTGTGAAGGATATAATACTTTATCTGAGAGCCGATTTCCCACACGATACCTATTGGAAGGAAATGGATATAGAATTCTCGGATAAAACCGTAGTACACGCAAACTTTATAGGCACCAAAGAGGGTCAGAGGGTAGAATTCCCTGAGAAAAAGACCGAATACGTTAAGCTTACGGGCTTAAAGCAGCAGCGCCTTGAGGACGGATCTTTGTCCTTTGCGGCTCTGTCACAGATTGAGGTAATAGGTAATTATATTAAAAAGGAGATAGAAGGAATGGAAGTAAGAGACGCATCTAACGCAAAAGACGTGAAATATTATACAACCGACAGGCTTCGTGAGGAATTCCACATAGCAAACCTGTTCACAAAGGATAACGTAAGAATGGTATACAGCCATACCGACAGAATAATTGTCGCAGGTATGATGCCAATAAAGATGGAAATGACTCTTCAGGCAGGCAAGGAGCTTGCAGCTGAATATTTCCTTGAGCGCCGTGAGCTTGGCTGTATTAACATAGGCGGCCCCGGTGTTATCACTGTTGACGGTGAGGTTTACGAAATGAATCCCAGAGACGGTATCTACGTAGGTAAGGGACACCGTGACCTTAAGTTCAAGAGCCTTGACGAAGCAAATCCCGCAAAGTTCTACATAACCTCCTGCCCCGCTCATACCACATACCCCACGGTTAAGATTGATATAACCAAGGCAAGAAAGGTACCCTGCGGCTCTGTTGAGGATTGCAATAAGAGAGTTATAAATCAGTATATCCACCCCGAGGTAATGAAGTCCTGCCAGCTTGCTATGGGACTTACTCAGCTTGAGGTTGGCTCTAACTGGAATACAATGCCCTGCCATACACACGACAGACGTATGGAGGTATACCTCTACCTTGATATGGATGCAAACGATGCAGTGTTCCATATGATGGGCGAACCCAAGGAAACCCGTCATATCATAATGCACAATGAAGAGGCTGTTATCTCTCCCTCTTGGTCTATTCATTCCGGTGTTGGAACAAAGAATTATTCCTTCATTTGGGCTATGTGCGGTGAGAACCAGGAATTCACCGATATGGACCATATCGAAACAAGAGAATTAAGATAATAAAAACATAAGGAGAACATAAAAATGGCACAGAATTTTGACCTTACAGGCAAGGTTGCTCTTGTAACAGGCGCAACCTACGGTATCGGATTTGCTATCGCAAAGGGTCTTGCTGAAGCAGGCGCAACTATTGTTTTCAACGACATTAAGCAGGAGTTTGTTGATAAGGGTTATGCTAATTATGAGGCGGCAGGTATAAAGGCTTACGGTTACGTTTGCGACGTTACCGACGAGGATGCGGTTGCAGAGCTTATCGCAAAGATTGAAAATGACGTTGGAACCGTTGATATTCTCGTTAACAACGCAGGTATTATCAAGAGAATTCCTATGCACGAGATGAAGGCATCTGAATTCAGACAGGTAATCGACGTTGACCTTAATGCGCCCTTCATTATGGCAAAGGCAGTTCTTCCTGCAATGATGGCGAAGAGAAGCGGAAAGATAATCAACATCTGCTCTATGATGAGTGAGTTCGGTAGAGAAACCGTATCCGCATACGCATCTGCAAAGGGCGGACTTAAAATGCTTACAAGAAACATAGCATCCGAGTACGGCAGCTATAACATTCAGTGTAACGGTATCGGCCCCGGTTATATTGCAACACCTCAGACCGCTCCTCTCCGTGAGCGTCAGCCTGACGGCTCGAAGCATCCCTTCGATAGCTTTATTACCGACAGCAAAACTCCCGCAGGCAGATGGGGCGACCCCGAGGACCTTGCAGGCCCCGCAGTATTCCTCGCATCCGATGCGTCCAACTTTGTAAACGGACAGATTCTTTATGTAGATGGCGGAATACAGGCATACTTCGGTAAGCAGCCCTAATTCATCGGTGCATTTCGGTAAAAATCGTCGTTTGCTTCCTCTCGACGTAGGTAACTACGCCTTCGGGTCGCAAGCGGCGATTTTTCCTCAAAATACACCTTCGAATCAAGTTCTTCGGTGTACTTTGGTAAAATCAGCGCTTTTCAGCCTCGGAGTAGGTAACTGAACCTTCGCCCGGAAGAACGCAGATTTTTTCTCACAATCCACCTTCGAATCAATAAAAGCAATAAAAAATCCTCTGTTTTGCAGAGGATTTTTTTATACTCATAACTAAATTTTCTGAAATGTTTGATATAAATAAATTTCTATATTCAGAATTGAAATTTGGCACAGATAATTAAATAATACAGCTCTGGAAAGCAACGGCTTTTCCGATAATGTTTATGCATTCCAGCTCTTCCTTAACGTAAACTAAGGGAGCGTAGCGTGGGTTTTCGGGGGAGAGAACAAGCTTTCCCTCCTCGGGATAGTAGTATACCCTCTTAAGGGTTGCCTCGTCGTTTATTATAACAGCGGCAATCTCGCCGTTGTCAACGGAGCATTGAGCTTTTATAAAGACTAAATCACCATCAAAAATTCTGGCGCCTGTCATAGAATCACCGTGAGCCTTGAGGCAGAAATCCGCATCGGGAATACCGTCGGCAATAGCGTATCCCTCGTGCTGCTCCTCTGCGTAAATAGGCTTTCCGCAGGCAATCTCGCCAATAATCGGAATCCTCTTTACAGAAACAGGGGAGATGTTACTGAATGCGAAGGGTGAAACCTCCTCGCCCTCTTCCCAGCCCATAAGCTCACCGGGAGTTGTGCCCAGCGCCTCAGCCAGGGCAACGATTTTTTTGGGGGGAATATTTGCGATAACGCCGTTTTCATATCTGTGAATAGTCTGTTTGCTGGTTCCGATAGCCGCCGCCAGCTCGTCAAGAGTAAGCCCCTTGTCCTTCCTCAGCTTCTTAAGCTTCCAAGCCTGCATAGTCAAAACACCTTCCTTTTGAAAATTCATTCTCTGAATTTTTTTGAATTATCTTTAAATCGTTTTACGTTCCTTCTCTTTGCGTATGATAAAACACTTGCCTAACGTCTTTATACCGTATAGATTGTATAGCAAATTTTCATTTGAATTTGTATGCGTCACCCATTACGTCACTTGCATTATAACACAAAGTCACTTGGTATGCAATAGTTTTTGGAAAAATTTTGAAATTTTCTCAAAAATCACTTGACAAGTGACTTTTGTTATGCTATTATAGTCACGGAACAGGTGACCAAATCTTATTTCGGTGACATTTTGCGTGACTTCGGCCCCGATGCTAAAAAATGTTTATCCTGAAAAAACACCTGTACTAATTAAAATCTACTAAACAAAAGGAGCGAAAAATATGTACCGTTCGTTTGACGACGAAAACGGATTTCCCCCAAGGCTATACCGTGACCCGGAGCAGATACGGCGTGATATCAAAGATATATGCGAGAAGATAAGCAGAGCCAACCATATGCTGAACGTCCGCAATCTGATATCCGAAATTATAATAGACGAAAGCAATGGTGACCTGAAGCGCAAAACCGCAGCAGTCAGCGAGCTTCTGGAGGCGGCAGAGGAGATGCTTTCACAGATGGAGGAATTTGAGGAGAGTCTTGACGACTTACAGCAGGAGCTTCGCGAGAGCGTGGCGCTGCTTCGGGAGGATAAAAATGTTCACAGATAAGGGAGTCAATATAAATATAATAGAAAAGGAAGAAAAGAAGTCCCTCGACAATCTCGTAAGAGCCCTTGCAGCCGATTATATGAGGCGGCAGAGAATTATAAGAGAAGGGCAGCCTGCGAGGAGAGTGAGAATGGAGCTTTTGTACCTCAATTCCAAAATATACGAATCAGCCTGTGAAATTTGTGCGCCCACGTTGGCTGACGTATTTATTAAGGAGATAGGAGAGGGGGTGGGATATGCGAAAAGCTCGGTGGAATGTGTCAGCGAAACAACCTACAAGCTTTATAAGTCAAAAATAATGGCTAATATAGCAAAAAAGCTGTATCTTATCGGGTGAGGGGCTCTGTAATTTAATTTTTCCTCGCCGTCATATAATGACATAATTTGCATCTTGCCCGTGATAGAATATTGTTGCAAATATTTCAGTGCCGCTTTGGCAGAGGATAGGAAAATGAAGGAAGTAAAATTAGACTTAAAAAATGACGTGCTGATAGTCCGCATTTTATGCGAAATAGACCATCACACAGCTAAAATAATAAGGGATATGGCGGATAAAAGACTTAAAGAGGCGCTGCCAAAGGTGCTTGAGCTTGATTTTTCTTCTGTGACCTTTATGGATAGCTCGGGAATAGGGCTGGTTATGGGAAGAGTTAATATAGCCCGTGAGCTTGGAGTCCGTGTTACGGTAACAGGGCTATCGCAAAAGCTTTTTCGCCTGTTTCGTATGGCAGGATTAGAGAGGCTTGAGGGGTTATCATTCCCTGCGATGTCATTAGTAAAAAAGATGTAAAAGAGAGGCATACCAATGAAAACCATAGTAAATGAAATGAAATTAAGGCTTCCTGCCATAAGTGTAAACGAGGGGGTGTGTCGTTCTTGCATATCAGCCTTTTTAGCAGATGCCGACCCGACGGTTGAGGAGCTTGGAGATTTAAGACTTGCGGTAAGCGAGGCGGTCACAAACTGCATAGTACACGCATATCGAGGGGTCCCCGAGGGGGAGAGGGGTTACATATACATATCAGTCCGTCTTTATGATACAAGAGAGGTGTCGGTGGAAATTTCCGACAACGGCTGCGGAATCGAAAACGTAGAAGAGGCAATGCAGCCGATGTTCACCACGGGTGAGGCGGGCGTGAGATGTGGTATGGGCTTTCTCGTAATGGAGAATTTCACCGACCGACTCAGCGTAAAATCCAAGGTGGGACGTGGAACAACCGTGCTTATGAGAAAATTCTTAAAGCCCTGATGCCTCGGGAGAAAAATGAATATTCAGGCAAAAGAAAGAAAATCCACATACGATAAAAATCCAACTCTTATAAAAGAGTACCGCCAGGGAAGTCGGGCGGCAGGGGAGGAGATTGTTCTCTTGAATAAGCCGTTAGTCCAGAGTATCGCATCGAGATTTACAGGCAGGGGCACGGATATGGAGGACCTGGTTGCCGTGGGTAATATAGGACTTGTAAAGGCGATAAACACCTTTGATTTTTCAAGAGGCTGCGCCTTTTCCACATATGCCGTTCCGCTTATTTTCGGTGAAATCAGGCGATTTTTGCGTGACGACGGAATGATAAAGGTATCAAGAGAGGAAAAAAGGCTTTTAGCTCTTATTTCAGCTGAAAGGGAGAGACGGCAGATGTCAGGGGAGGACGTAAGCATAAGGGCTTTGTCCGAGTCGCTGGGTATAACTGCCCAAGAGGTGGTGTCAGCTCTTTATTCAGGGGCTCCCATACGTTCTCTTGACGAATGTGCATATTTGGACGATGACTCGGTGACACTCGGAGGCACTCTATGCGATGAGGAAGAAAACGATAGGGAATTTGACAAATTAAGTCTCTCGATGGCAATAGAAAAGCTTTCCGAATGGCAAAGAAAGCTTATAATTTTAAGATATTTTCGTGACTTTTCTCAAACCGAAACCGCAAGGCTTTTAGGAGTCACGCAGGTGAAAATTTCAAGGGAAGAAAAGAAAATACTAAAAATACTGAGGAAGGAATTAAGCTAAGCTGATACAAATGTTAACAAATTGTGAAAAATAGGGAAACCTATTGATTTTACTTGTAGGTTAGTATAGAATATAACAGTAAGCATTAGCACTTGGAGCACGTGAGTGCTAAAACGAACAAGGAGGAATTAAAATGAAACTTAAACCTTTATTTGACAAGGTTGTTCTTAAGAAAGCAGAAGCCGAGGAAACCACGAAAACGGGTATTCTTCTTACAGGCTCAGCAAAGGAGAAGCCCGACGTATCAGAGGTAATTGCGGTAGGTCCCGGCGGCATTATAGAGGGCAAGGAAATAAAAATGGTGCTCAAAGAGGGCGACCGTGTTATAGTTGGAAAATATACAGGCACCGAGGTTAAGGTAGACGGTGTTGAATATACGATAGTAAGCCAGTCCGATATTCTTGCGGTAGTTGAATAAGAAGGAAAGGCTGATTTAGGAGGAATTTATTATGGCAAAAGAAATACTCTATGGAACAGAAGCCAGAGCCGCTCTTCTTCGCGGCGTAGATAAGCTTGCCGATACGGTTAAAATAACCCTCGGCCCCAAGGGAAGAAACGTAGTTCTTGATAAGAAATTCGGCGCCCCCCTCATTACAAACGACGGAGTTACCATAGCTAAAGAAATCGAGCTTGATGATGCAGCTGAAAATATGGGCGCTCAGCTTGTCAGAGAGGTAGCAACAAAGACAAACGATGCCGCAGGTGACGGTACAACCACCGCAACTCTTCTTGCACAGGCGCTTATTCATGAGGGTATGAAAAACGTTGCCGCAGGAGCTAACCCTATGATAATCAGAAAGGGTATCTTCAAGGCGGTTGAAGCGGCAGTAGCCGAGCTTGCAAAGCAGTCCAAAAAGGTAAGCTGCAAGGAGGATATTGCGAGAGTAGGAGCAATATCCGCAGGTGACGACGAAATAGGTGCGCTTATAGCTGACGCTATGGAGAAGGTAACCAACGACGGAGTTATCACCGTTGAGGAGTCAAAGAGCGCCGAAACATACAGCGAGGTAGTTGAGGGTATGCAGTTCGACCGCGGATACCTCTCTCCCTATATGGCAACCGATACGGATAAGATGGAAGCAGTGCTTGACGACTGCCTCATTCTTATCACCGATAAGAAAATATCCAATATTCAGGAAATTCTTCCCTTGCTTGAGCAGATAGTTCAGTCGGGTAAGAAGCTCCTTATAGTAGCTGAGGACGTTGAGGGTGAGGCTCTTACAACTCTCGTTCTCAATAAGCTCCGCGGCACCTTCACCGTCGTAGCCGTTAAGGCTCCCGGCTTTGGTGACAGGAGAAAGGAAATGCTCAGAGATATCGCAATTCTTACAGGCGGCCAGGTAGTAACAGAAGAGCTTGGGCTTGAGCTTAAGGATGCAAGCCTTGCAGATCTTGGAAGATGCAGACAGGTTAAGGTAACTAAGGAAAACACCATAATCGTCGGCGGCGCCGGTGATAAGAGCGCGATAGCAGACAGAGTTTCTCAGATAAGAGCATCTCTTGAGGTAGCAACCTCCGAGTTCGATAAGGAAAAGCTTCTTGAGCGCCTTGCAAAGCTTGCAGGCGGAGTTGCTGTTATCAAGGTTGGAGCGGCAACCGAGGTCGAGCTTAAGGAAAAGAAGCTCCGCATTGAAGACGCTCTTAACGCAACCAAGGCGGCAGTTGAAGAGGGCATCGTCGCAGGCGGCGGAACAGCTCTCGTTAACGTTATAGATGCGGTTGAAGCAGTTGTTGCCACCCTTGAGGGTGACGAAAAGACCGGCGCTATGATAGTAGCAAAGGCTCTTACAGCTCCTATGAAGCAGATAGCGGACAACGCAGGTGTTGACGGCGCTGTAATCATATCAAAAATCCGTGAGAGCGGCAAGATAGGCTACGGCTACGATGCATATAAGGAAGCATACTGCGATATGATGGAGGCGGGTATCGTTGACCCCGCAAAGGTGACACGCTCCGCTCTTCAGAACGCAGC
>CAJGCM010000066.1 GCA_904501765.1 uncultured Clostridia bacterium
CTTTTTTATCCCGGCTTCCGCCCCCCGAAAGCTTGCGCTTCATAATGAGAGTTATCACGAAGCCTATTAAAGGGAAAAGAGCCGACACAAGCATACCCGAGCGCATTCCAATTTGCTCGGCGCTCATACCGAAATACTGCCCGAGGGTCTGTGCAAAATCGGAGACTCCCACCCCGTCGGCAATTATACCGAGAAGCTGCGGAGCTACCGATGCGCCGAGGTCGCCACCCGCCGCCATAAGAGCATATGCCGCAACACCCGCCGAGGGGAATTTTTCTCCCACGAGTATAATATTTCCGGGCCAGAGCATAGATACGCAGAAGCCTGTAAGCACACACGCTACAAGACCTATCACCGAAATACCGGACAGAGCGCCCAGCAAATAGCATACCGCCGCCCCTGCCATTCCGAGAGTCATAACACCAAGTATATTTTCACCTCTCGCAGCATAAAGGGACCTGCCCAGAGCAAGAGCAAAGGCGAATGCCGCCATACCGCAAACGTCGCCTATAAGCTTCGGCACGCCGAGGGCGTTTTCCATATATCCCGAAATCCATTGGGTCATAGTACATTCCGCCGCTCCGCCGAGAAATATGCAAAAGACACATAGGAATATAGCGGGAGGAAATCCGCCGCCCTCTGATTTTTCCGTCGCCATCTGCATATTCGGAAATGGAGATACAAGGAACAGAATAAGCGCCGTCATGGGAATGAGAGCGAAAATAAGAGCTAAATACTGCCAGTTTTTATCCCCTGCGAAATGAAGGAAGGCTGCGCCGAAAATTACAACGCCAACAAGTCCCCAGGCGTAAACCGAATGAAGCTTACTCATTTCTCTCTCAGGGTTATCCGCAGGTATTGCCGCCACAATAGGGCTCATAAGCACCTCTGAAAGTCCCGAGGCGGCAGAAAACACAAAGGTTCCCACAGCCAACCATAAATACGCCGTATCAGGGAATATCCCCGGTAAAACAGCGTATATAAAAAGTCCGGCAATAGTCAGGACAGGCGTGAGCAGCGCCGCAAATCTTGGATTAAAATACTTCGAGAAGAGCGTAAATATCAAGTCAACGCAAAGCTGGGTTGAAAAGTTTATTACAACCAAAAGACCGAGAAGAGTATAGGAAATACCGTACATTTCCCTGAAGGTCACGAAAAGCAGCGGCGAAATTGTGGATATTGCCGCCATAGATACGTTAGTTGCGTAGCAGGCGTATTTTGTAAGCCTGAAGGATTTGCCGTCAGATAAACACATTTTTAGACTTCCCCTTGTAATATTCCTTGCTTATCCGTCACTTGATAAAGCTCGTAAAGATTTTCTTTTCTTTTTCGGGAATTCCGAATTTTTCCCGCCCGAGAGCTATGCTCTTCATAAGGAAGGTCATGTTCTCAGCAACCGAGCGCATAGTCTGCATACCCTCCTCGTCAGCCACAGCCTCACCCGGGCGTCTGCCGTGAACGTCGTTCCAGTAAGAGCCGGAGGCTATGGGCATACCGCTTATGGTGAAATATTTGTTCAGAACGTCAAAAGCGGTGGCAAGACCGCCTCTCCTCGCCGCAACTACGGCTGCTCCCACCTTCATAGTCTTGTCAAAGGGTGTGCTGTAAAAGAGCCTGTCAAGAAGAGAAATAAGAGTTCCGTTAGGCGAAGCGTAATAAACGGGGCTGCCTATAACAAGCCCGTCGCACTCACGGAATTTTTCCGCAAGCTCGTTAACCACGTCATCAAAGGCGCATCTTCCGTTCTTAAAGCAGAAGCCGCAGCATACGCAGCCTCGGATATCCATCTGCCCTACCTGAATCTCCTCATATTCAACGCCGTTTTTCTCAAAAACCTTTTTCATTTCCGCAAATCCCACAGAGGTATTCCCTCCCACTCTCGGACTTCCGTTAATCATAAGTACCTTCATAAAAATATCCTTTCTTGGGCAAGGCGGCGCATTCTTAACGAAGAGAAAGCCACACCGCCGAATTTATACTTATTTACCCTATCATTTTAGTACATTTGCAAAAATATGTCAATAGAAAAAAGGGGGTGAAAATATCTTTTCCGTTTTTCCTTCCCATTTGTGCGCCGCTTCTTGACAAACAAGAATACGGGTGGTAAAATAACTCATATATTAGCCGTAAGGGAGTCGAACTAACAAGTCTTACAACGTAAATTTTAGTGTCTTTCGTCACACCGAGCCTTGTAAAGTCGTACTTAACTGCGACTCGCTGCACCAAAATCCATCAAAAATTTATTCGCCGTAAGATGCGAAGCAGTTTAGAAAGAATAGATTTTTTCATAGACGAGCCAAATTCTTAGAGAAATATAAGCATATTTAAGAAGAATTCGGCGAAGTATAGGGGAAAATCTATCTTTCAAAACCTTATGAGTTCGACTCCCTTACGGCTAAGGCGGCGATTTTTATCGAAACCCGTAAATTAAATCGAACTAAAGAAGGAGGCGCCCCGGTGTTAAAGCTTGTTGTATCAGACCTTGACGGTACACTTCTGCCCTACGGCAGCGACAGCGTATCGCACAGTGTAAAATCCAAAATCAAAGCACTTACCGAGCGGGGTGTCATATTCGCCTTAGCTTCGGGAAGAAATTATTCCGAGCTTATAAGACTTTTTTCAGAATTTTCGGAGAAGGCTTATTTCATAGCCGCAGACGGCGCCTATACTGTGAAGTCAGGGCGGATTATATATTCAAGAGCTATCCCGAGAGAAGAGTTAGACTTTCTCGTAAAGCAATCGGCAGGAGCGCCTCTTATATTTTTCGGCGCCGAACGCAGCTACGCCCACGGGACCCCTCCCTCCTCCGAAATTCGCTCCGACACAGCGTTTATAAAGAGCGCTCTTGATATCCCGTCGGGCGAAAAAATATTCAAGGCGGTAAAATTCGGCGCTCCCGTAAAGCTTCCCCCTTACAGCGGAATAAGAATTCACTGGGACGGGAGGCAAATAGGCGTTACCGAATACGTAAATAGATTCGCCAATAAGGGAGCGGCTCTGTCCGACCTGAAAATAAGACTTAACGTACCCGAAAGCAGTACGGTAGTAATAGGCGATATGACAAACGACCTGTCCCTGTTTAAGGGAGCCAAGCACCGCATTGCCGTTGGCGACAGATGCCCGGAGCTTCTGGAGCTGGCTACCGAGAGAGCGGCTTGCGGAGAAGAGGCTCTCGCCCGTATCTTAGACGAAATTTAATAAAGCATAAATGAAAATAATTTTCAAAGGAAAGCCCCTGTGAGCAGAAAGAATTAAGCTCTTAGGGGCTTTTTCTTTTTTGTTTTTTATCGAATTTTACCGCCACAACGTAAAAAACCGCTAATTTTTTAATAAAAAAACGGCGAAATACCCGCTTTTGCCCTTAAAAAACCGATATATATGAACATTTTGTAAATGAAAATTCTTTCAAAAATTTATGCTTTTTTCACTGAATTTTGAAAATTATGAAAATTATTTTCATTTTTCTCCCCTTTTTCGCAAAAGGGGCAATATTTATTTAAAAATATTTTAAATATTTTATTGAGAAATATTTTTCATTTTTTTCACAAAATGTATTGACAAACAGGGCTTTTTATGCTAAAATCAAAAATGTGAAACTAATTTTCATTGTTTTTGAAAACAATTTTTATTTCAACGAGTTATTTTTAACAAATTCCTTTGAAAAATGAAAAAAATTTTCACAAACAAAAAATTCGCCGAGAAAGGAGGCAGATTTTGAATAGGACTTTACTTCAGGCTCAGCTGATGTACGGTGACATGGGTAAGTCCGAAAAACGAGTGGCGGATTGGCTGTTTTCTCATTCGGGTGAAATTCTCCCCTATTCAATCTCGGAACTTGCCTCCAAATGCGACAGCTCGGAGGCGACGATAGTAAGGTTTTCGAAGCGGCTTGGCTGCTCAGGGTATCAGGAGCTGAAAATCGTTCTTGCTCAGGAGCACGAGAAGAAGGTTATCGCTCCCCATATCACAGACGCCGACGACTGTTATGAAATCTTCGAAAAAATCTGCAATGATGCGTATATGTCCCTTGAGAGGACAAAGAAAACTCTTTCTGCGGAGGCTATGACCAAGGCGGCAAGGGTAATTTCCGAATCAAGAAAAATCGTTCTTATAGGACTTGGAACATCAGCCTCGGTTGCCGAGGAGGCGAGCAACAAATTCTTAAGAGCGGGGTGCAACAGCGCCGCTTATTCTGACACACATATGCAGCTCATCGCAGTATCCCAGCTTAAACCGGGGGACGCCCTTATCGGAATATCTCAATCAGGCTCATCGAAGGATATAGTCGAGGCTATGAAAATAGCCCGAAGCCGAGGAGCTACCACAATATCAATAACCTCAAAAGAAAAGTCACCTATATCAAGGCAGAGCGACATTATGCTTCTTACGGATACGGAAGAGACGAGGCATAGCGCCCTGGGGCTTAATTCCCATATGTCCCGCCTTGTCGTGATAGACGCTTTATGCTACAAGATAGTTTATCAGAACGTAGCGAGAGCCTTCTCTGTTGGCGAAGGAGAGGCGGAGCTTCAATCGAAGCGCATTATAGAGTAATATCACACATAAGTAAGAGTTAATTAAATCTAAATATTATAATCAACATCAAATGTAAGGAGAAAAAGATGAAAATTCTTGTAGTTAACGCAGGCAGCTCGTCACTCAAATATCAGCTTTTTGATATGGAAACGAACACGGTCCTTGCAAAGGGAAACTGCGAAAGAATCGGCATCGACGGAACAATCACACACAAGCGTCCCGGCAAGGAGGACTACACCGAAAAGGCTCCCCTTCCCGACCATAAGGCGGCAATTGAGCTGGTTCTCAGGCTCCTTTGCGACGCAGAGCTTGGCGTCATCGGCGGCGTTGAGGAAATAGGCGCTGTCGGACACAGATTTGCTCACGGTGGCGAGATGCTTCGCAAATCCTCTGTCCTCGGAGATGAGGAAATCAAATATCTTGAAAGCATAGCGGAGCTTAATCCTCTTCACGGACCGCCCGCAATCAGCGGCTTTAAGGCTTGCAAGAGCGTTATGCCGAATATCACTCACGTAGGCGTGTTTGACACCTCTTACTATTCCGATATGGAAAGCCACGCTTACATATACCCCATTCCCTACGAGCTTTACGAAAAGTATAAAATCCGTCGTTACGGATTCCACGGTACCTCTCACCGTTTCGTTTGCGCAAAAGCCTCCGAGCTTCTCGGCAGCAAGGATATTAAGGTTATCACCTGCCACCTCGGAAACGGCTCCTCTATCACGGCCAGCGTAAACGGCAAGGCGATTGACACCTCCATGGGCTTCACCCCTCAGGAAGGAGTTCCTATGGGAACGAGAAGCGGTACCATCGACCCCACTGTTGTTACTTATATAATGAAAAAGGAAGGGCTTTCACCTGAGGAATGCGAGAAGCTTCTCAATTCCAAATCCGGACTTCTCGGTATCTCGGGAGTTTCCAGCGACTGCCGCGACATTACGATTGCTCGTGACGGCGGAAACGAGAGAGCAGGCCTTGCTCTTAAGATTCTCGTTCACTATATCAAGAAAATTATCGGCTCTTATATCGCAGAGATGAACGGAGTTGACGCTCTCGTATTCACCGCGGGCATAGGAGAAAACGACAAGCTCATAAGAGAAGCCGTTTGCCGCGATATGTCCTATCTCGGAATCGAGATTGACGAGGAGGTCAATATGGCTTGCCCCAAGGGAGCCTTCGGAGAGCTTACAGCGAAGGGCGCTAAGGTAAGAACCTTCGTTATTCCCACGAACGAGGAATATATGATAGCCCTCGATACACAGAATCTCGCAAAATAAATACCGAAAACAAATAAAAATAAAAAAATAAATACTTCATATTGAAAGGAAACTTAAACTATGAAATCACCTTACGAAATCAAAAAAGAAATCTGCGAAGTAGGCCACAAGCTCTACAACCTCGGTTTTGTTGCCGCAAACGACGGTAACATCTCCGTTAAGTTCAACGACCACGAATGGTTCTGCACTCCCACAGGCGTTTCCAAAGGCGACCTTACCCCTGATATGATAATCAAGGTTGACGCAAACGGAAACAAGCTTGAAGGTAAGCTTAACCCCTCCTCCGAAATCAAAATGCATATGAGAGTTTACAGAGAGCGTCCCGACGTTACAGCCGTTGTTCACGCTCATCCCCCTGTTGCTACCGCCTTCACAGTTGCCGGTGTGAACCTTGACCAGTACATTCTTCCCGAGGCAGTTCTTACAATCGGTGAGGTTCCCACCTGCGAATACGGAACACCCTCCACAATGGAAATTCCCGACTCCCTTGAGCCCTATATCCAGAATCACGATGCATTCCTTCTTAAGAACCACGGCGCTCTTACCGTAGGCTGCAACCTTACAAAGGCTCAGTTCGTTATGGAAGAGGTTGAGTTCAACGCAAAGATATGCAAGTACGCTATGGAGCTTGGCGCAGTTCACGAAATTCCCAACGACCAGCTTAAGAAGCTTATGGAGCTTCGCAAGAAGATGAACCTTCCCGGCCGTCACCCCGGTCTTGACCTTGAGGAAGAGGCTCCCGCTTGCCAGAACAATGAGGCTCTCGTTACCGAAATTACAAAAAGAGTTCTTGCAGCTCTCGGCAAATAATCCTTAAAGCGAGGAAATAAATATGGCTATCAATTGGACAGAAGCCCAGATTGAGCAAATCGTAGCTTCGGTTATGAAAAATCTGGGGCACGGCGCACCCGATGCTGATTGCCAGTGGAACTCCACCTCATATTGCGGAAGAAATCTTATCGGAATTTACGAGGATATGAACGACGCCATCGTGGCGGCTGAGGCAGGCTATAAGGCAATTCGTTCTATGTCCGTCGAGGACCGTGAAAAGATTATCACTGTTATCCGCAGACTCTGCAGAGAGGAAGCCCCCATTATGGCGAAGCTCGGCGTAGCTGAAACTAAAATGGGACGAGTTGACCACAAGACGGCAAAGCATATGCTGGTTGCCGACAAGACTCCCGGCACCTCCGACATTACCGCCTCGGTGAAAACAGGTGACTTCGGTCTTACCCTTACCGAAATGGCGCCCTTCGGAGTTGTGGGAAGCATAACACCCAGCACCAACCCCTCCGAAACTGTTATCTGTAACAGCATCGGAATGATAGCGGCAGGAAACGGTGTCGTATTCAACCCCCACCCCAATGCTATCGCTACATCAAATTATGCAGTAGACCTTGTAAACAGAGCGTGCGCCGAAGCAGGCGGACCCCGTGTATTGGTTGCATCGGTAGCGAAGCCTACCCTTGACACTGCAAACATTATGTATAAGCATCCTTCCATAAGACTTCTCGTATGCACCGGCGGCCCCGGAGTTGTAAAGAGCGTTCTTTCCAGCGGAAAGAAGGCTATCGGAGCCGGCGCCGGCAATCCTCCCGTTATCGTTGACGATACGGCGGACATAAGAAAGGCAGGAAAGGATATTATAGACGGCTGCTCCTTTGACAACAACCTCCCCTGTATTGCGGAAAAAGAGGTGTTCGCCTTCGACTCCATAGCAGACGAGCTTATCGACGCTATGAAGGGGGCAGGAGCTTACCTTATTACAAAGGAGCAGGCAGACAAACTTGCCGAGATTGTCCTTGTGGATAAAAAGAATCCCAAGACAGGCGTTATCAGCAAGATTGTAAACCGTGATTGCGTCGGAAGAGATGCGGCTGTGCTTCTTGAAAAAATCGGAGTAAGAGTTTGCTCAAACATAAGATGCATAATCTGCGAGACAGAATTTGAGCATCCCTTCGTTCAGCACGAGCTTATGATGCCCATTCTTCCCATCGTAAGAGTAAGGGACATCGACCAGGCTATTGACCTTGCGGTAAAAGCCGAGCACGGATGCCGTCATACCGCTCATATGCACTCTAAAAACGTAGACCGCCTGACCAGATTTGCCAGAGCGGTAGAAACAACAATATTCGTAAAGAATGCGCCCTCCTATGCAGGAATAGGCTTCGGCGGCGAGGGACACACCACCTTTACGATTGCGGGCCCCACGGGCGAAGGACTTACCAGCGCGAGAAGCTTTACAAGATACCGCCGCTGCGTTCTCTCCGAGAGCTTCCGTATAATCTAATAAGAAAGGCAAGGAAACTACTATGAGTATCAGTTCAGCTCAGGTAGAGAGCATCGTTCGCAAAATACTCGGTGAAATTTCTCCCGCTACCGGCTGCGGCAGCTGCGGAGGAGCCGTTCCCAAAACCGCCAAGGTTGCAACCCTTACCGCTCCCAAGAAGATAGAGGTTAAGGAATACCCCATTCCCGCCCTTGAGGATAACGACATTCTCGTTAAGGTTGAGGGATGCGGAGTGTGCGGAACGGACGTTCACGAATGGCGTGCCGACCCCTTCGGCATCATTCCCGTAACTCTCGGTCACGAGGGAACAGGCGAAATAATTGCTCTCGGTAAAAACGTAAAAACAGACACGGCAGGCAACCCCATCAAGGTTGGTGACAAAATCGTTACCAGCGTTATCAGCTGTGGAGATTGCTACATATGCCGCAACCAGCCCGCAAATACGAACCTCTGCGACAAGCAAGGCGTATTCGGACTTATCCCCCACAGCGACGCTCAGCCCCTCACAGGCTGGTTCGCTACCCACCTTCTTATCAGAGGTAAGGGCGCTACGTATTTCGTTGTTAACGACCTTGACCTTAAGGAGAGAATGCTCCTTGAACTTGCATGTGTATGCGTACACGCTCTCAAGCGCGCGAACTCCACAGGTCTTATCAACTTCAATTCAAAGGTTCTCGTTCAGGGACTTGGACCCGTTGGTCTTGTTATGATAAGCGTTCTCCGTGCAGCGGGTGTAAACCACATCGTAGCAATCGACGGCGCTCCCAAGCGTCTTGAAATGGCTAAAAAGCTTGGAGCTAAAACCGTTATCAGCTTTAAAGAGGTAACGACACTCGAAGAAAGAGTTGCTATGGTTAAGCGTGCGGCAAACGGAGTTGGCGTTGACTTTGCATTCCAGTGCACAGGCGCTCCTATGGCTGCAAAAGACATCTATGAGTACATTCGCCGCGGCGGCGGAATGTGCGAGATGGGCTTCTTTGTAAACAACGGAGAGTACACCGTTAACCCTCACTTTGCTATGTGTAACAAGGAAATCACGATAGTCGGCTCCTGGGATTACAGCGCAGACGATTATCCCACAACAATGGCATTCCTCCGTCAGGCACGTGAGATGAACATTCCTATCAAGGAGCTTATCACTCACACCTTCCCCCTTGACAAGCTCAACGAGGCTATGGAGGTAAACATTTCTCAGCAGGGCATCAAAATCTGCTACGTTGCCGAATAACTTAAAGGAGTTTTATTATGGCACTTGGAATGATTGAGGTTTTTGGATTTGCGACAGCGATAGTCGTGGCAGACGCCATGGCAAAGGCCGCCGAGGTCGAGGTTGTTGCCATTGACAAAAACAAGCCCGCAGCAGGAGATTCCGCAAAGGTTCCTCTCGTTATGGCAGTTAAGGTAGAGGGCTCTGCGGCTGCAGTGGAAGCGGCTATTGCCGCAGGCAAGGCGGAGGCCGAAAAAAGAGAGCTTTACATTACCCACAAGGTAATAGCAAGGCAAAGCGAGGACATTGAATGGTTCGCAAGACTTTCTGCCCTCGGTAAAGACAAATTAAGATAAAATAAATATAAAATTTTAAGGAGAAACAAAACAATGATGGAAGCACTCGGAATGGTTGAAACCAGAGGACTCGTTGCAGCAATCGACGCTGCAGACGCTATGGTTAAGGCAGCAAACGTTGTTCTTATCGGAAGCGAAAAAATCGGAAGCGGACTCGTAAGCGTTATGGTACGCGGCGACGTTGGAGCTGTTAAGGCTGCTGTTGAGGCAGGCGCTGCGGCTGCTACCGCTCTCGGAGAGGTTATCGCAACACACGTAATCCCCAGACCCCACGCAGACGTTGAAAAGCTTCTTCCTATCATAAAATAATAAGGAATTTTTGATATGAAGGCAATAGCGTTACTTGAAGTGCAGGCAATGGTTGCCGCAATCACGGGACTTGACGCTATGGTTAAAGCGGCTGACGTAAAGCTTATCCACGTGGAAAAGCGCCTCGGCGGCAGACTGGTAACGGTCGTCGTCGAAGGCGAGGTTTCCGCCGTGAAGGCTGCTCTTGAAGCAGGAGCCCTTGCCGCCCGAGAGGTAGGAAAGGTTAAGTGCTGTGAGGTTATTGCCCGCCCGCATCCGGACGTTATGAAATTTTTGACAACCGGCTAAACAAAAAAGCGGCATTGCTAATTACTTATTGATTTTAAGGCTCGTCTGAGCTTTAGAATATAATTCAAATTATTACGAAAATAAAAAATCTTTTAGGAGGATTAAAAAATGGAAGCACTTGGAATGGTAGAAACAAGAGGTCTTGTTGCGGCTATCGAAGCTGCGGACGCTATGGTTAAGGCTGCTAACGTAGTTCTCGTTGGTAGCGAAAAGATCGGTAGCGGTCTTGTAAGCGTTATGGTTCGCGGAGACGTTGGAGCTGTTAAGGCTGCTGTTGAAGCAGGCTCTGCTGCTGCTACTTCCCTCGGCGAGGTTATCGCAACACACGTAATTCCCAGACCTCACGCAGACGTTGAGAAGCTTCTCCCCTCTATTAAGTAATTTTAATAGAAGAAAAGCTCAGCACCCAAGGGGAAATCCCCCTTGGGGTGTTGAGAAAGGGTCAAAGAAATACGAGCTTTGGCTTTTCCTCAACACTTATCAAAGCAAGACGAAGACAAGAAAGGACGATTATTATGGAATACACAAGCGAACAAATAAGCGCTATTGTAAAGCAGGTTATCGCAGGCTTTGGAGCAGGCGAGGGCGCCCGCCCCCGGACAAATGAGGGAGACGTTTCCGTCGGAGTTTCCAACAGACACATACACCTCTCAAAAACCGATTTGGAAACCCTCTTCGGAGAAGGCTACGAACTGACTCCTATGAAGGAGCTTTCCCAGCCCGGTCAGTACGCCTGCAAGGAGCTTCTTACAATAGTAGGTCCCTCTCTTCGCCCTATCGAAAACGTAAGAGTTCTCGGCCCTGTAAGAAAGACCTCTCAGGTTGAAATTTCC
>CAJGCM010000067.1 GCA_904501765.1 uncultured Clostridia bacterium
AGGTAGGCGGAAAACCCGCCCGAATATAGGAGGAAGTCTTATGACAAACAATCTCGTTTACGGCGTTCACGACAAACCCAAATTCCCGCAGATGCTGCTCTTTGCATTCCAGCAGGTTCTTGCAATTCTCGCAGCGACAATTCTGGTTCCCGCTATCGTAGGAAACGAAATGAGCCAGGCAGCAGCTCTGCTCGGTGCAGGTGTGGGTACGCTTGTTTATCAGCTGTTCACCAAGTTTAAGAGTCCTGTGTTTCTCGGCTCGTCCTTCGCTTTTATAGGCTCTATGTTAGCAGCCTTTGGCGGAGCAGTTTCCATTTCCGCAGGTTATGCGGGCTTAATTATAGGAGCTGTATTTGCAGGTCTTGTTTATGTAATTATAGCACTTGTCGTTAAGTTTGCAGGCGTAAAGTGGATTAACACACTGATGCCACCCGTTGTAATCGGTCCCACCGTTGCGCTTATCGGTCTTTCCCTGGCAGTTAACGCAGTTAACGACCTTACTGTCGGTAAGGTTATGAAGGACGTAACAGAGCTGGTTATCGAAGAGGTGGACGGAGTAGCAACAATAGTAGAAAAGACCAGTGCGGTTTCTGCTTGCAGCCCCTACGTAGCTCTTATCTGCGGTCTTATCACTCTCTTCTCAATCTTCGCGTTCTCCGTTTACGGCAAGAAGATGGCTAAAATGATACCCTTTATTCTTGGTATTCTCGTCGGTTACGTCGTAGCTTCAATATTCACCGTAATCGGCATAGCTACAAGCAACGTAGCTCTTCAGGTAATAGATTTTTCAGCATTTGCAAATATGCAGATATTCGCAATTCCCGATTTCACCTTTATTAAAGCCTTTGAGGGCGTCAGAGAAATAGACGCTTCCTTCATTGCTACGATAGCCGTGGCGTATATCCCCGTAGCATTCGTTGTATTCGCAGAGCATATTGCCGACCACAAGAACCTTTCTTCCATAATCGGCAGCGACCTTCTTGAGGAGCCAGGTCTTCACCGTACACTTCTCGGTGACGGTGTCGGCTCTATCGCAGGCGCATTCTTCGGCGGCTGTCCCAACACTACTTACGGCGAGTCGGTAGGCTGTATAGCAATCACTCGTAACGCATCTGTTGTCACCATTACGACAACGGCTATTATGTCTATCCTCATTTCCTTCTTTGGACCCTTCGTAACCTTCCTCGCATCCATTCCCAACTGCGTAATGGGAGGCGTATGCGTGGCTCTGTACGGATTTATAGCCGTTTCAGGTCTTAAAATGATTCAGGGCGTTGACCTTGGCGACAGCAGAAACCTCTTCGTTGTTTCCTCGATTCTTATTCCCGGTATTGGCGGCCTTAGCGTATCCTTCGGTGAAATAACCATCACCACTATCGCTTGCGCTCTGATTCTCGGTATAGTAACGAACGTAATGCTTAACAAGCTTGGCAAGAAAGAGGTAGCCGCAGAAGCAGCCGAGGTGGCTGAAGCAGAGGAGGCTCCCCAGTCGGAGGACAGAGAATAATGAAAAATTACGATAACGTAGTAGTATTTGACCATCCCCTGATTCGTCATAAGATAGCAATTCTCCGTGATGAAAAGACAAGCACCAAGGAGTTTCGTGAGCTGGTGGAGGAAATCACCACTCTTATGACCTACGAGTGCTTCAAGGACGGTGTACCCACGGTTGAAAAAGCGGTTACGACACCTCTTGAAACCTGCACTCAAACAGTAGTTAAGGATAATGCGGTTGCCATCGTGCCCATCTTAAGAGCGGGGCTTGGAATGGTTAACGGTATTCACGCTCTTTTCCCCTCGGCAAGAGTTGGACATATCGGTATGTACCGTGACGAGGAAACCCTCGAGCCGAAATCCTATTATTGTAAGCTCCCTTACGATATAGGTGACGAGGAAAAGCTCGTTCTCGTTGTAGACCCTATGCTTGCGACAGGCGGTAGCGCCTGCGACGCTATCAAGGCGCTTAAGGACCGTGGCTGTAAGCACATAAAATTTATGGCTATAATCGGCGCTCCGGAAGGAGTTTCCCGTGTGGCAGAAGCGCATCCCGACGTAAAGATTTACGTATCCACCCTTGACCGTTGCTTAAACGAGCACGGCTATATTCTCCCCGGTCTTGGAGATGCGGGCGACCGTCTTTTTGGAACGAAATAAAGCGTTAGCTGTACCAAAAATATTTTAAGACGTATTCGAGCCTCACTTTGTGTGAAGCTGCTCGGATACGCCTCTTTTTACCCTCGATGCGCAAAATCCTTTATTATTGGAAACTTTAAATTGACCGAAATCGTTGACAACCCCTGAAATAGGTGTTATACTGAAGCTGTTATAAAACCTTTGAAAGGATTTTTTGTATGGAATTCAATCCGTTCTTTATTAAGGCGCCCGCAGAGCTCCTCAGAAGAGCCGAGGCGGAAGAGGGAATACCAAAGCCTCTTATAGATGGGTGTATGTGGATATGGCCTGAATGTATAACGAGAGTTCACATTACCAAAAGCTTCGTTTTGGAGAATACGCCTGAATATGCGGAGGCAAAATTTGTTTGCGACAACAAATTCTCTCTGTTTTTAAACGGATATGAATACGAGTCCCAATATAACGGCTCCTATTATACGCTTTATTGCGATACCGTGGCAAAAAGATTTTCCGAGGGCAAGAATTACTTGGCAATAAGAGCCTTTCAATCGGGCAATCCTATGGTTATCAACGCTGCCATAGCAGGAGGTGTGTCCATAAAGGATTCACATGGTAATTTTATTTCTGTGGCAACCGACGAGAGCTGGCAGTCTCGAATAGTATGCGGATTCTATAAGGCGAATGAGCCTGAGGGCTGGGCTACCTCCGACACCGTAGGTAAGGTGAAGAAAACCAATGCGTCAGAGCTTCATCCGAGAATAAAAATGCGCTCGGTGATTTTTGGCAAGGATTTCTCCGTAGGCGCTCCTGTAAAAAACGCAAAAATTATAATGTGCGCTAAGGGCCTTTACGAGGCCTGCATTAACGGGCAATTTATAACCGAGGATAAGTTTGTAACCGGGGTTATGGATGATGCGCTTGAATACAGAGAATACGATATTACCCATCTTCTTGGAGAGAAGAACACCCTTTCCGTGACAGTAGCATCGGGCTGGCTTAACAGTGTCTCCTGGGGCTCCTGCAGCTGCGAGGCTCCGGCCTTTGCCGCAGAAATACGTATAACCTACAAAAACGGAAGCGAGGAAATTATCGCAACCGACGAAAGCTTCTGGTCGGTTAAATCTCCCTTGGTGGATAACGATTTGCAATACGGAGAGAGGTATGATGCAAGGCTTGAGGAGCTTCTTGGGGACAGAAAGAATCAATACCCGGCAGAGCTTGATAAAAGGGAAATCAAGCGTCCGATTATGAAAGCAGATTATCCGGCAGTCAGAGTAAGGGAAGAGATGTACGCAAAGAGTGTGAAAAAAATCGGTGATGATACCTATCTTTTCGATTTTGGAGTCAATTCCTCAGGCAGAGCAAGGCTTTGTCTTGAAAACACGGAGCGTGGCAGGCGGGTAGAAATCCGCTATACGGAGTATCTGGATAAGGATGGTCTTCCTGAGATAGGCGTATATCAAGACGTTTACTTCCCGAATGATAACAATCCCGGCTCCGAGGCGGAATATTGTATAAGAAATATCGACGTTTACATCTGCCGTGGTGCGGAATATGAAGAATATGCACCGAGATTTGCCTATACAGGCTTTAGGTATATATACGTGAAGGGTATCGGTAAAGAGCCTTCTCTGAACAGTGTGAGAAAGCTCGAGATGAATACAGACCTTGAAGAGGTGGGAGATGTAGAAAGCTCGCTCAGGGAATTCAATATTATTTGGGACGTAGTGAAGCGTAGCTTTAGGTCGAATTTTTTTGCCGGCCCCACCGATTGCCCCACACGGGAGAAAAATTATTGGAACGGTGATGTTCAGGCATCTGTTAACACCGCTCTCTGGTATCTTGATGCAGGCTCTCTTCTGAGCCGCTGGACGGAATACGGAAGAAAAATTGAGTATGGCGTTTACGGCTGGGAGGACGAGGAGTATATCCTGCCCTTGGCGCTCTATAAATTTTACGGAGATAAATCCGTAATTGAGGCAAAATACGGCAAAGTCTTAGCTCTTATCAAAAAGCGTGAGGCTCAGTGTGCAGATAAATTGCCCGATGGCTCCCGCGCCCCATACTGTGACCATAAAGCGATAGAAAACCTGCCTGCGGATTTTTATGCAGCCCTCTATCATATCTATATGTATAAAGAGGCGGCAAGAATGGCAGAAATTCTTGGTAAGGACACAGACAGAAAAATCTTTTCGGAAAGGTTCAGCCGCTATCGGGCAGAATTTAACGAAAAATATTTTGAAAAGGAAACCTCCGATTATACTCCTCATTGTCAGGGCGGTATAGTTCTTCCCATGGCTTTCGGCATAGCTCCGGAGGAGAAAATCGCATCTCTTGCGCAAACTTTGTACGGATACGTTAAAAAATCCGACTATCATTTTACAACCGGATTTATGTCCTCCGAGCATATACTTGGTATTCTTTGTGATAACGGTTATACCGATGCTGCTTATAAAATAATAACAGGAAAAAGCTATCCGTCTTTGCTTGATATGATAAGCACCGGAGCAACCACAACCACCGAAAATTGGTGCGGTCAGAGAAACACCTTCAAATACGACAGTATGAATCACTATGCCTTCGGCTCCTTTGCCAGATGGTTCTTCGAGCATCTTGGTGGCATAAAAATCAAAGAAGCAGGTTTTGAAGAAATCAACGTAATTCCAACGCTAATCAAAGAATTAGGCGGATTTTCCGCAAAATACCGCCATAGCAAGGGGCTGATAAAATCAAGTTGGGAATACCGTGATAGTGAGGGCGTATTCGTTGTCCGCATATCAGTGCCAAAAGGAATTTCCGCATATGTAAGTCTGCCTGACGGTCAGAGAGCTAAGCTTGATGGCGGTGTGCGTGAATTTGTAGTAAAAAGTTAAAAAAACACTTGCAATTCAAAAAAAATTGTTATATAATAGTCTTGCTATGACGAAAGAATATATATATTCAGTCGGGGGAAGAGAGCGCCGCGGTTGGTGAGAGCGGGCGTCGACGGTATATTTTCCGCTTTCCGAGCATCGGCGAGGAGCCGAGGGGCAGCCCCTTACAGCGGAATAAGAGGCAGGGTTTTTCCTTGCAATTTGGGTGGCACCGCGGTTATTCGTCCCATATCCCGGGACGAATAGCCGCTTTTTGTTTTTTAATAATAATTTTAAGGAGATATACTATGCTTGACATCAAATTTTTAAGAGAGAATCCCGACGCAGTTCGTGAGAACATCAAAAAGAAATTCCAGGATTCAAAGCTCCCCTTGGTAGACGAGGTTATAACCCTTGACGAGGAGCTTAGAGCCTCAAAAAAGAAGGCGGACGACCTTCGTGCTAACAGAAATAAGGTTTCAAAGTCCATAGGCGCTCTTATGGGGCAGAAGAAGTTTGCCGAGGCAGAGGAGGCTAAAAAGCTCGTTTCCGAGCAGGCGGCAGAGCTTGCGGCACTTGAAGCTCGCGAGGCTGAGCTTGAGGAGCAGGTCAAGAAAATAATGATGACTATCCCTAATATCATCGACCCCTCCGTTCCCGTAGGCCGTGACGACAGTGAAAACGTTGAGGTAGAGCGCTTTGGCGAACCCCTCGTTCCCGACTTTGAGATTCCTTATCACACCGATATTATGGAAAAATTCTGCGGCATTGACCTTGACAGCGCAAGACGTGTGGCAGGTAACGGCTTCTATTACCTTATGGGCGATATTGCAAGGCTTCATTCGGCAGTTATATCCTATGCCCGTGATTTTATGATTGACCGCGGCTTCACCTATTGCGTACCTCCCTTTATGATAAGAAGCGGAGTTGTAACGGGTGTTATGTCCTTTGCGGAAATGGACGCTATGATGTATAAAATAGAGGGCGAGGACCTTTATCTTATAGGCACCTCCGAGCATTCCATGATTGGTAAGTTTATCGACCAGATAATCCCCGAGCGTGAGCTGCCTTATACTCTTACCTCTTATTCTCCCTGCTTCAGAAAGGAAAAGGGAGCCCACGGTATTGAGGAAAGAGGCGTTTACCGTATTCACCAGTTTGAGAAGCAGGAAATGATTGTCGTATGTAAGCCCGAGGAATCTCCCAAGTGGTTTGACGTTCTCTGGAAGAATACCGTTGACCTCTTCAGAACACTTGATATTCCCGTAAGAACTCTTGAATGCTGCTCAGGCGATTTGGCGGACCTTAAGGTTAAGTCTGTTGACGTTGAGGCTTGGTCTCCCAGACAGAAGAAGTATTTCGAGGTAGGCTCCTGCTCTAACCTTGGAGATGCTCAGGCAAGAAGACTTAAAATCAGAGTTAAGGGCGAGGACGGAAAGAATTATCTGGCGCACACTCTTAACAATACCGTTGTCGCTCCCCCCAGAATGCTTATCGCATTCCTTGAGAACAACCTGAATGAGGACGGCAGTATTAATATTCCCGAGGCTCTCCGTCCCTACATGGGTGGCAAGGAAAAGCTTATTCCCAGCGTAAGATGACAAAGAAAAATTATGTTCTCGTAATAGCGGGCGCATCAGGGGCAGGGAAAAGCACCGTTGCGGATATCCTGATAAGTCGGGGGGGCTATGAGCTTTCCCGCTCGGCAACTACAAGGAATCAGCGAGCCGATAAAAGAGACGGCGAATATCTCTTCGTCAGCGAAGCGGAGTTTGTTAAAATGGTTTCCCTCGGGCAGATGCTTGAATACACAGAGTACGGCGGCAACCTTTACGGAACCCCTGCGTCGGAAATAGACAGGATTATAAGCAGTGGCAAGACCCCCCTTCTCGTTCTTGATTTAAAGGGTGTCAAAAGCCTTAAAACATTAGCGACCCCCTATCCCGTGTATGCTTTTTACATCTACGACGAGCTTAACCGAATTGAGGAAAGGCTCTATTCAAGAGATATGACGGATGGCGCTTCTATAAAGAATTTTCTTTCCTTTGTGAAAAGAAAAGAACAGAATATCAAGGACTATCTTACCATTGAGGAGTACGCACCGTATATTGACTCATTCGTGAAAAACACAACCCCCGAGGAGTGCGCCCTGGAAATAAAGCAGCGCATATCGGCGAGCCTGTCGGGAGAGGAAATCGAAGAGGATAAAAGCGGCATAGCATCTGCTCTCGTAAATATGGCAAAGGCGAAGCTTTAATTAACTGTTGCTTTCACTGCTGCAAACGCAGAAAAGCATTGAAAAAACTTCAAATGAAAAAAACGCAAATTTCACACAAAAAGGTGAAATTTGCGTTTTTTGTCGCATATCAGTTAAAAGCGAAGGCGAAAAAGTCGGTTATTATTTCTCCGACACCTCGTCCTTCAGCATACCAAAATAGTAAATACTGTAAAGGATAAACGCCACCGCCGCCCCGGTAACCACTACGCCGAACCAGGGAATAGCGGGAGCTAAAACGGTAGGCATACCAAGCTCTGAGGAGTCCGTTGCTATCATTTGCGGATTGATATAAAGCGTGATGTTTATAAGCTTTGCAAGTCCTGCCAGAATTCCGAGGGAGGTGAATATAAGAGTTCTTCTTATAAGCGACCTGTGATAGTCCTCGTCCTGCCTTGAATAGTTTTCAGAGTCTGGGGAGAGGGCAAGGGAGTTCAGTATATATTTTTTAGCCGCAAGGAAAAACAGCACAAACAGGGATACGTAGAGGATAAATTCAACTCCACCTGCTATTACCGTTCTTATATAGGATGCAGTAGCATCCGCAAGCTTCCCCTCGTAAAGGGTGGAATAGCCGAACTCTGTAAGGAAGGAGGTTTGGAAAATATAGAATATTACCGATGCCGCTATAAACAGAGAAGAGCATATAAGCACAGGTTTCTTCAAAGCTTTAGTGGCATGCGACTTTCCCGAAAATCTTATTAAGGCTACCGAGAAGAAAATTCCAAACAGAAAATGGGGAAGAAGGTTTACGTCAGAAAAATTGTCGAAGGAAAGTTCAAGGGTAAGAAAAGCCGAAATAACAAATACTGAATAGGTTCTGAATAGCGAACGGTTTTCTTTAAGCGCATCAAGCTTCTCCTCAGGGTATTCGCACCTGAGAGTTGCAAGTGCTTCTGAGAATTTGCCCTCGTTTTTTATAGACTTTAAGTATTTACACATAAACGTAAGCCACACGGCGCCGAGAATAAAGCCTAACAACTGCGCAGCTATCATTACGTAGGGGTATTCGCGAGAGCCTGTTACAACCGTGGTGGAATCAACAACTCTCGTAAGCTTCAAAAGCTCTGGCAGGGCGTAAATTGCGCATTTTGCCACGGAAAATACGATTGTAAGCGTTCTTAACTGCTCGGGATTGCGCATTCCCTTGACGGGGGAAATAAGCGCCTTCGCATCCGAGCGCTGTCCTAAATAGAAAAGTGCGTTGAATGCGTGATTTGCTGCGCTGATAAGGAGTATAAGCTCTGCAACTGCAAAGCATATTGACATAAGCGCCACTATATCGTTGTCGTTCGTATTCTGTGACCTTGCCGAAAGAATAATAAGTAATGCCGGTATTTTCAAGACGGAAAGTGCGCCAAGCTTAAGTAAAGCCCCCCTCGCCTCTTCAAAATACGGTGCGTAAAGCGAAGCCTTTTCGAAAACTGCGGCGAGTATGAAGAATCCCACAAAGTCAGGCAAAAAATCAACAAGATTTATGTTGGGGTTAAAAATGGTAATGAACGCTATGACGCATAACCCATATACGGATTTTTTACTGTTTTTACTGTTTTGCTCCATTTATAATATCCTTTTATTTTTTCTTGCCTTTCTTTTTCTCTATTTTTTCCATATCACGCTTGATTTTGTATTCTGCATATTCGCGGCTCTTTTTCTCCTCGTATTCCTCGAATTTACTCATAAAGCCGCCCTTACGTTTCTGTCGAGCCTTTTGCTGCCCGGGAATATAAATCTGCATATATGCCTTGTAAACCGTAACTAAGTTCATAGCTACAACAACTAAAAATACAAGAATTAAAGCAACCGCAATATAATTTGCGGCAACCCCGAAAAGCGAACCGAACTGTGGAATTTCGAATAGCGCCATAAGTAGAAAGATGGGGCTTATAACGATACGTGTTGATGCGGATTTTGAAAGCTCAAAGGCTTCCGCCTCTCTTGCAACGTCCCTTATTCCAACCATAAAAGCGGCAGTAAGAGCGAAAATCGCAAGAAGTCTTGGCACTGCAACGTAGGGTGTTACCGTATCCGACAGAGCTTTAAAGCCTAAAAGCTCTAGGGCGGGGACGAGAATTTCGCCAAGTGAAAAAACGGCGAATATTATTGAGAGAATAAATGATGCCTTAAAACCTCTGTTCACCCACGACAGCTTATAGGTAGCCATAAGACAAAGCATGGCGGCTATAATATCCGTGTATGCGTAATAACTTATATTCAACAGGAAGAAATATCCTATGAAAAGCGTTCCGAATCCCATAATAAAATCCTTTAATTATTCGATTGATCCTTGTTCCAGCAGCAATTCTTATATTTTTTACCGCTTCCGCAGGGGCAAGGGTCGTTTCTTGATACGTTCTTTTTCTTTGATACGGCAGGCTGTCTTGGCGCAGCGGAGGCGGAGCCGCCAAAGCCGGTAGCCTTTACCACCTCAACACGCTCTGTGTTCTGTATCTGCGGGCGAACCGTCAATATCTGCTTTACGGTTTCCTCTCTGATATCTTCAATCATTCTGTCAAACATTTCTGCGCTCTCAAGCCTGTAAACCGTAACAGGGTCCCTCTGCGCATAGGAGTTAAGCCCCACGTAGCCCTTCAGGTCGTCCATAGCTTCAAGGTGGTCCATCCAGTGAAGGTCAACGTTTTTAAGAAGAATGCTCCTCTCAACCTGGCGCATAGCGTCGGGATGGTCGGGATAGCTCTCGGCAAACAGCGAGTCCTTTGCGTGATATAGCTTCATAGCGGCGTCTATAAGGCTCTCGTAAAGGGTGTTTCTGTCAAATCCGTCAAATTTGTTTTTTATAAGTCTTGACAGCTCCTCGGAATTAACAGCGCCTCTGAAATAGCTTATAAATCCGTCATAGTCAGACCCCTCGCCGTCGGGGGTGAAGCATTCCTCGAATTTCGAGGTAACGGATTCTCGTATCATACCTTCGATTCTTGCTTGAATATCCTCTTCGGTAAGGATTTCCGAGCGCTGCTTGTATATAAGCTTTCTTTGTTCGTTCATTACGTCGTCGTATGACAAAACGTGCTTTCTTATAGAGAAGTTTTTAGCCTCTCTCGTCTTTTGCGCCTTGGCAATAGAAGAGGAGAGAATTCCGAACTGAAGAGGGGTGTTCTCGTCAAGCCCAAATTTTGCAAGACCAAGAAGCCTGTCAGAGCCGAAAAGACGCATAAGGTCGTCTTCAAGAGAGAGGTAAAACCTGGATTCGCCGGGGTCGCCCTGACGTCCGCTTCGACCTCTGAGCTGGTTGTCTATTCTTCTGCTCTCGTGTCGCTCCGTTCCTATAATGAATAATCCGCCCGCCTCGCAAACCGCATCGTGAGCGGGGCGTATTTGCTCTTTGAATTCTTCAATGTATCTGCCGTAAAGATCTCTTGCGGAAAGCAGTGCCTCCTCTTCGCTCTCAACAGTGCCTGACGCAAATGCTATTGTTTCCTCGTCGAAGCCCTCTCCTCTCATTCTTTCCTTCGCAAGATATTCGGGGTTTCCACCAAGCATAATATCCGTACCGCGTCCCGCCATATTGGTGGAAATGGTGATAGCGCCGGGAGTACCCGCAGAGGCAACTATCGCCGCCTCACGGCTGTGCTGC
>CAJGCM010000068.1 GCA_904501765.1 uncultured Clostridia bacterium
CCGGGCTTTGTCCAGAGCAGGAAGTAGTCGAAGCCATCGTAATTGACTGTTATTCTTCTGCCGCTCTCTCTGTGTAAGAGAGTGGCGCTTCTCGATTTATTGTTAAGGAATACCAAAGCGTCTATTGCGAAAAATTCCGTTTTGAGAGGCAGCTCATAGCCACTTTCACATACCTTTACACCGCCCTCTTCAAGAAGGTTTCCTTGAAGATTAGAGGTAATGAAATCCTCTTCGCATTCAAAAAGAATACTGTATTCCTCAATGCCCTCGGGGCAGCTGTAGCCCTCGTGTGCGCCGATGGAATAGTACATATCCGTGTTGGATTTATTGTTCACCTTGTAGTCTACGCTTAACACGTTATCCGTTAGGGCGTAAATTATGCGAAGCTCAAAATCAAAGGGGTACTGTTTGCGGGTACTATCGGACGACTTTAAAAGGAAAACCGCCTGTGTATCGGAGGCGCTCTCTATCTCAAACTCGGAGATTCTTCCAAAGCCGTGCTTTTCAAGGAAAAACTCTTTTTCGTCATATATAAACTTGTCGTCCTTCAAGCCTCCGCATATAGGGAAGAGCAGAGGGCATTGACCTGTCCAAAAGCTGGGGTCAGGCTGCCATATAAGCTCCTTTCCGTTTTTCATAACGCTTGTAAGCTCTGCGCCGAGACTTGAAATTTTTACGGTTAAAATCGCATTTTTAAGTGTAACGGTATTTGACATATATCCTCTTTCCGAGCAGCTTTTGCTCTTTCCTTCATTCGCCTTTAGTATATTCGCATTTTTGCGAAAAGTCAAGAAGGATTTTGACTTCCGAAAGAAATTTGAATAATTTTCAAAAAATGCATGTCTGAAGGCGAAGCTACCTATATTTAATGCGGTAGCAAATTTAACAAAAAATACACATCTTTTTGTTCAGAAGCAATAAATATTGAAAATATCTTAACAATCTGTTGCAAAAGGAAATCCTTTGTGCTAAAATTATACATAATATTTTATTGTGCATTGTACCGAGACGGAGCAGTTGTTGTTTTATACGGTCTCCCTTCTGGTTCGGCATCTGTTTTATAGGAGGTGGCTCTCTTGGATATTCGTAACTGTGTTTCTTTCTCCCGTCAGGGGCAGAAGTGCGTTGGAATATTAACTCTGGAAATTAAAAGTGTTCCGGATTTTCGTCTTATCAGCGAGAAGGACGAGGAGGCTGTCGCTCACATAAAACAGATGTTTTCTGTTATTTTGGGAGAATTTTCGGGGTATCGCGCAGATAACAGCCTGTCCGTCGAGCTTATATGGTCCTGCACACCTGCCGCAAATCAGCCCTTCGCTTCATTCATAAACCTCTCTTTGGTATTCAGAGCCGTTGGATTTTCGGAATATGAATGTATGAGCGACCTTGAAAAAATAGCTGGCGGTATTGCAAATCAGCTGAATAGCCTGAAATTCGTAACAGCCTTTTGCGGAATAGAAAAATATCGCAGCGTTATCGGAAGCGTATCAGGCAAGGAAATGTTTGCGGTAAGAAGGCGTGACGACCTGGTTGGATTCGATTTTGCAATGTTTCCGTATTGCTATAAATACGACTCCGTTTCGGATTTTCCGATAGACCTCGACCTTATTGTGAATACTCTTATTAACGAGCGTGACAGCGTCGTTATTATTCAGTTGATTTCCACCGGATTTACAGACGGCGAGAAGATGTACATATCAAACTGTATGAATTTGCTCGGAAGAATAAGCCAGGGGATACCGATGCCAGGTATGGGCTTCTACAGAGAGCCGAGAGCCGAGATTCCAATGCGTACTTACGCAAAGTATTATGAGTACCTGAACTCTCCGTTGCTTTCTATGAATATTTTAACCCTTGGCGCCCGTCAGAATGCAATGAATATCGCATCAAGACTTATGTCTACCATGAACGACGTGAAGTCTGACCACAGTACGGCGCTTGAGAGCGTTGATGCATCTGCCATAGCTAATCAGCTTATGAATATTTACGCATCTCCTTGGTTGGTTTACGAGGCTCTCCTGACGTATAACAGGTCTGTTATGAATCTGCCGATAGCATCGTCTATTTACAGAATGTCCTCTGTTTACACCCCCGCTGAAGCGTCGCAGATTTTCAGGCTCCCGATAGGCACTAAGAGGGTTACCGCAGGTATAAATATCCACGAGGTGGAGAAGAGGAACAAGAAATTCGCCGAGGGTATAATAAACGTTTCCGATTTGTCGATAGGAAGGCTTCAGAACGTCATAGGTATGACGGACTCCTATATCGGTGTCAATCTTAAGGACTTAACGAAGCATATGCTCGTCGTAGGAACTCCCGGCTCGGGTAAATCCACCTTCCTCGTGGGTCTTATGGATAGGCTCTGGAAGAAGCACAAGCTTCCTTTCCTTGTAATCGAGCCGGCAAAAAACGAATATAGAGCGCTGATTGATTCTATCCCGGAGCTTCAGGTCTTTTCTCCGGGTAAAAATAACGTAGCGCCCTTTGTAATGAATCCCTTTGTTCCGCCGCGCGGTGTGACAATAGAAAAATACAAGTCCATAGTCAAGGCAGCATTTTCTTCCGCCTTTGAAATGTGGACGCCTCTTGACCAGCTTTTTGACGAAACGCTCAATATATGCTACAGCGAGCAGGGCTGGCTTGACAGCAGTACGGTAGACGACGCCTCGGAGTGCTTCTCCTTGGTGGACTTTATTCAAACCTATAAAGAGGTAGTTTCCTCGAAGGGCTATACCGGCGAATATAAAAAGCAGATAGAGGCGGCGGGAGTCCTTCGTCTTAACGGTATGCTTGAGCAGAACGTAAACGTTTTTGATACAAGATATTCCGTTCCCGTTGAGGATATTTTAAACAAGCCTACAGTAATCGAGCTGTCCAACATCAAAGATATGAAGCAGAAGTCGTTTATTATCGCTATGCTTCTCAACAATATTTACGCTTTCGTCGAAGCGAACAATTCAAATGACGGAAATCTTAAAAACGTAATTCTTCTTGAGGAGGCTCACGCTCTTCTTTCGGGAGATACAGTAGCAACGGGGGAGGGTGCAAATCCCAACGCTGCCGCTGTAAAGCTTCTTACCGATATGCTGGCGGAAATCCGCTCAAGAGGCGTAGGCATAGTAGTTGCAGACCAGTCGCCTAAAAAGGTAACTTCTCAGGTTATAGCCAATACAAACGTTAAGGTTATGTTCCGTCTTGTTGAATCCGACGATAAGGAAATCGTAAAGCGCTCGACGGTTATGAGTGATTTGCAGCGTGAGCGTTTGTCAAAGCTCAGGTGCGGCGAGGCGCTGCTGTTCTTCGATAAGATGGATGAGGTAGAGGAAATTAAAATGGACGACTACCGTCTTAACAACGGTATTACCACAGACCTCTCTGACGAGGCTATCAAATCCAGAATGGTATACTGGGATACTCATACCGATATTCTTAAGCCGTACAGGGATTGTGATTTTATCGTCTCCTGCGACGGTGGCTGTAATGTATCCACAAGGGAGAGCGCACGAATAATAGCCGATAGAATTTTCCGCAAATACTACATCAAGGTGTTTTCCGATATAAGCGGATTTGCGGAGTTCTATAAGAGGATAAACTACATAATTAAGGAAGAGGTTGAGTTGGTCTTCAAGGACGAGGCCCTGGCGGCAAAAATCGGCGCCTGTGTGAAGGTTCATTTGCTTCGTAAAATCAACTATAATACCGATATATCGATAAGCGCCGACCGCAGAATCAAGATTTACAAATCTATGCCGGGAAACTGTCGGTAAATCAAAAAACTTCTGAAGGGATTTTCATATGAAAGAATCAATGTACGCCTTTGACGGTTCCTTCGATACGCAAAGCGTAAATTCGGATACATCAGATTTCACTCCCGCAGAAACCTACGAGAACAATGAGGTTTTTGAAGCAGAGGAGGCTTATTGTGACACGGAAACCTTCTCTGATTTTGAGGACACTGTAACCTCGGGTGACGTATCTATAAGCGAGGATACCGTTGAGATTTATTACGTTCAGGAAACTCCATCCGATAACGTGCAGATATTCGAAGAAAACGATTCCTTGATTGACAATCTTGATAATGCGGATGAGGAGGATATCAGCGAGGAGCTTTCCTTTGACGAATCTGAGGATTTTGCCGAGGAGGATGCGGATTTTTCCGACGAATATGCAATCGCAGAGGGGACGGACAACTTATCCGAGTTACCTCAGTGGTTAGGTGATATCAACCCCAATTACGACCCCTACGACGTAGATTCGCCTTACTGTAACAACTGTGGTTCATGTACTTACGCAGTCTGGCGCCGTCTTCAGGGAGATACCGAAATTTGCGCTACAGCGCAGAATATAGGTTATAACTCCGAAATGACCGCTCTTACGGGTATGGAGCAGGTACCTATGTCACCTTATGAGATAGAGCAAAGACTCTTGTCGCAGGGCAACGGAGCTCACGCAATCATAGGTATAGACCGCTCGGAAGGACCCGGTCACTGGTTCAATGCGGCCTGCATTGACGGTAAGGTGGTGGCAATAGATGGGCAGACCGGCGAAATTCACGATTGGCCGCCGGATTACGGTGATGTTGTAAACTGGGAAATGAGCATTCCCAAGGAGGAGCTTTATGAATAACGTAAACGATAAAATTCTTGAAATTGCCGCATCGGTGCTGAAGGTTACTCCGGAGGAGGCGCTTGAGCACAGCAAGGTTATTGAAGATTCAAACCTTTACTATTTCTGGACTGTTACCAGAGGAGGAATATCCGTTATAATCAACGAGGACGGAGAAAAGCTTGCGGCAGGCTCTGCTATTTCCTTCGAAAAGCTGCTTGAAGCTTTCAACGAGGGAAAGCGTAATTAAAAAACAAAACCCAACGACTTTCTGATTTTCACTTAGCAAAAGAGGTGAAGCTATGAAGAAAATTCCTACGGAAAATAAGGTTGAAAGGCTTGACCCTACGAATGGAGAGGAAGAGGTTTCAAAAAACGGCTTCTTCGATAAATTCAAGACCTTCAAGGATTCAAGACCCGGAAAAATTATAACCAGAACGATACAGGTTGGAACTAAAACAGTGCAGGTAGGTTCTATGCTTGTCGGAGCCTTTTCCTCGGCGCCTATGGACGTTCCGCAAAATCAGAATCCATATACCGAGCCCCAAACCGCAATTGTAAGAACGATAGATGAATTTCCCGGCTTGTCCAATGAAAACAGGGATAAGCTTTTGGAAAATTACATCAAGTATGATATGAACCAAAAGAAAATACTTAGGGATCAGTATTCTAAAATTCCCGGTGACCCGGGGGTAGAGGACGGAGGAAAACCGCCACAGAATCCATCTGAGTTTTCTTTGGGCACCGATTCACAGGGTAGACCTATTATGGGAAGAATATCCGGCGGCGAGGTAGACGAAAACGGCGAGATTACCCCCTATACCCTTGAAATTACCGTAAATGAGCCTGAAATTCAGGAAGTGGTATCACCCGATGATGACGATGACGACCCGAATCGGGACCCCTCGGGCGGTGGTCCGGAGGGCGGAGCAGGTGTTGGACCTGACGGTGGCTTTGACGGAGGCTCTGATGGAAGCTCTGATTTGCCGACAGGCTCGGACTATCCGCAAACCGACACCGACGGAACAACGTATACGTATACGACAACAGGTGATGGAGCTGTTATTCAGGAAATTACAGAAACCGGTCAAGACGACGTTTGCGAAGAGTATATAAACGACACATCCGAACAAACGGATGCCGAGGAGATAACCGAGGAGCTGATTTCAGATTCGGAAGAGGGTGAAGCTATAACATCTGAGGAGGGTGACGAAATTCCGTCTGAGGATTCTGATACGAATGACCTCCGCGTGGATGTAACAAAAGACCTCACGGAAGATGAGCAGCTTGAAATTACAGAGGACCCCGACGACGATATGAACGAAGCTCTCACGGAGGAAAACAAAATAGTATCGGAGGAGATGCCCGAGACTGTTACAGACGAGCAGACTGCGATAGCCATTACCGAAGAAAATCAAATTTCAACCGAGCAAACAACCGATTTCACTACAGGTGAGAATTTTGATAAAAACCTTAACGAAGACCTCGACGACTTTGATAATGGCATTGATAACGACCTCGACGACTTTGATAATGGCGTTGATAACGACCTCGGCGACGACTTTGATAATGGCGTTGATAACGACCTCGGCGACGACTTCGACAACAATTTTGATAACGACCTCGGCGGATTCGACGATGCTACGGACGATAGCTTTGACGATAGCAGCTCCTACGATAGCTTTGACAGCGGCTCCGACGGCGGCTCCTACGATAGCTTTGACAGTGGCTTTGATGGCGGCTCCGACGGCGGCTCCTACGATAGCTTTGACAGCGGTTCCGACGGCAGCTCCTACGATAGCTTTGACAGCGGCTCCGACGGCGGAGAAGAGTTATGAAATTAAAATGAAAATTAACATAGAGGAGAGAAAGTATGGCAATTGTAGAAACAATTAAATTCGAAGGCCCTCAAGATGCGCTTGTGTGGCGAAATTCAGGCAAAGAGTATTTACTTGCCGGAGAGGGAAGCATCAACGCCGGCTCACAGCTTATAGTCGACGAATTTTACGAGGCAATTCTGTTTGCCAACGGAAATGCCCTTGACCTGTTCAAGCCCGGAAGACATACCCTTGTTACCCAGAATATCCCTATGCTCAAGGAGCAGTATGAGAAGCTCACCACTTCCACCCCGTTCCCTTGCAAGGTGTATTTCATCAACAAGGTACATCAGCTTGAGCTTAAGTGGGGAACCCAAGGCGCTATTGCGGTTGACGACCCGGTATATAACATATTCCTTCACGTAGGATGCTGCGGAACGATGGCAATCAGAATCGTTGATTCCAGAAAGTTCCTTCTCAAGTTCGTTGGAAATAAGGAAACGTATACGAACGCAGACCTTATAGCCAATATGAGAGGCATTATTTCTTCGAGAGTTAAGGATTATATTTCCAAGATTATGATTCTCGGTTCCGTAAGCTTCTTCGTAATGAACGCTAAGATTTACGATATCGGCGAGATGGTAATGCAGCAGCTTCAGCCTATATTCGACAGCTACGGTCTTGAAATCGAATTCTTCAATATTGAAACAATAGACGTTCCTCGTGACGACTACAATATGCTTCAGGAAGCTAAGCAGAGAGGCGCAGGCCGTGTGGCAGAGGGAACAACCTGGGACAAGGAAAAGATGTTCGAGGTTCTCAAAACTGCCGCAGGAAACGAAGGCACCTCGGGCGGTATGATGGGCGCAGGAATGGGCCTTGGAATGGGCGCAGGCTTAGGAATTCCCATGGGTCAGGCTATGGGCAATATTTCAAATTCCGTTTTTGGCAGTGTCGGCGGTGGTCAGACAGGCGGCTTCGGCGGTAGCTTTGACCAGACCGTAACTCCAAGAACAGTTAATAATCAGAACAGCGGTAAGGAAATTGACGTAGGTCAGTTCCTCGGCGGACAAAATGCAGCTCCTCAGGGAGCGCCCGGCGCAGCGTTCTGCCCCGGATGCGGAAATCCTGTCGCTCCCGGCGCAAGATTCTGCAGCAGCTGCGGAACGAAAATACAGTCCAAGAACGTTTGCCCCGCTTGCGGAGCTGAAGCTACTCCCGGTGCAGCATTCTGCAGCAGTTGCGGAACAAAGCTTTAATAATATTATAAGGAGATAAAAAAATGAAATTAGGCAAGAAAATAGTATCCGGCGCATGGATTATTTATCTTATTATAGCGCTCCTCATTAACCTTGTTATCTTTACAGTTTTTAAGCCCCTTGAGCTTGAGGGCGGAGATTTGAAGCTTGTATTCTGGTTCTCCTATGGATTTATGATGGTATCCTTTATCCTTCAGATAGCTTCTCTGTTCATCGGTCGCTTTAAAAATGGAGTTGAATCCGCATTCTTCGGAATTCCGATTTTGACGGTTTCTCTCTATTATTTCGGTATCACTCTTGTTCTTTCTCTGGCGTTTATGATTCTCGTATCCTTTGCGGTTGCAGTACCATTCGCCCTTATGTTTGTGCTTGAGTGTATAGTTCTCGGTGTTTACATTATAGTATTCATTATGACTATAATGCACAGAGATGCGGTAGTTGAGATAGACGCTAATATCAAGAGAAACGTATTCAAAATCAGATCTCTCGTAACCGACGTAGAAACAATGGCAGAGTCTGTTACAGACGCTAACATCAAGGCTAAACTCAACCGTCTCGCTGAGGATATCCGTTACTCTGATCCTATGACCAATGAGTTCGTAGCAGAGCTTGATCTTCAGGTAAGAGATACGATAGCAGAGCTTGAGGTGCTTGTAAACGAGCAGGCGTTCGATGCCGTTGAGGCTAAAATCCGCCAGGCTCAGCTTCTTATGTCCAAGAGAAATAAAAGACTTGCCGACAGCAAGTAATTCGAAAGCGAGATTTACCGATGGCAGAAAGGTTTACAGGACAACGGTGCCAGGATTGCCAGGGCGGACTTATATACGTCAAGGCAGAAAAGTACTGGGAGTGTCCTTATTGCGGTAAAATATACGAGCGTGAGCTTCGCTTTAACAAGGTTCAGATAGACGGACTTGCTGGAATTAACGATTTAGTAAGGTCAACGCTTTCAAAAACCTTAGCTCTTGATTTTGAAGGAGCAGCAAGAGATCTTACGGAATGTGAGAAAATCGACCATAACAGTGTTGGAACCTCTATTGCTAAAATTTCTCTTTCCCTTTATAAGTCTTTCTTTATTAGGGACCGTCAACAGGAGCTGACAAAGGTCAATTCCTTATTGCCTAAATTCAATAGAGAATTCCCTAAAATTGACGACCCGGAGGAGCTTTTATACGATTTCATTGAGTCGAGTGACATATATGCGTTGTTAGCTGTGGTTTATAACGCTATCGGTCATAAGGAGCGACTTGATTACATCTATGAGCTTCTTGATTGCGAAGAGGTGTTCGACCCCAACGTGGGCAAAATCCTCATAGGCATTCTCCTAAAGGCAGGGAAGTGCGCTGAGGCGGATATCCTTCTCGGCAAGGTCAGCGCCAAGAATTGCCGTTATGCTGTTATGACAGTGCTTAATAGTTATCCGTCGGGTATGGAAAAGGTAGCGCACGTCAACAACCTTCTTTCCAAAAGCGCAGAGGACAGCGATTACGCCAAGGTCTTCGATTCATACTTTGAAGCTCCTAAGGACGGCTCTGACGTAGTAGTTGAGATTTTCCTCTCGGCAGTCAGCCATAACGTTAATTTTAATACCTCGGCAGTTATAAAATCAGTTTTTGCGCACTGTGATACGATAGAATCTGCGGCGAGAGTCTTTGACGCTATCTCAAAAAAGCGACTTGACGAAAAAACCGCCAACGAGGTTCTTAACTGGTGTCTTAACACCTGCCCCGATTACAGAATTTGCGAAATAGGATTACAGGCGCTCTTCGATAGTAATTCGATTTTTGAGATGGAAGAGCAAGCCGTGTTCACAATGCTTACCTCCGAGCAGGAGGAGGACGTAAAGGCAGAGAAGATAAAGCAGATATTCACCATATTCAAGCTATCTAACAAGAGCGTTGATAAGATTACAGCTTTCCATCTTCTTGAAAACAAGGGTAGCTTTGAGTACAGGCGTAATGTGTTCAACACTCTTGCCTCCAAGGTTGTGAGCGTTCAGCTCAGCGTTGTGGAAAGATACGTTCTCTCCTCCGTGATAGACGGGGAGCAAAAGGGCGAGATGCTTGGGCTTGTTTTGGCGAAATCCTCCAATCACTCTCTATTCTCAGGACTGTTCGCCTCATACATAAAGACGGCGGTGGACACTGCTGAAACGAGGGATAAGGTAATTGCTAAATTCTTAAGCTTCAAGATATCTCTTGATTCGGCGGCTTTTAGCTACTACCTACAAAATTCAAGCGAATTCCATTCGGAATCCGTTCTTAAAGTGTTTGACCAGATGGGCGTAAGAGCGCTCTCGAGCACCTTTGACGGTTATCTTACGACACTTACAGACCCCAAGCGGTATAGCCTTATGATAGCTTATCTTGCTACAAAATATTCCTTCTATCTGACGCCTAAGAATATGGCTAAATATATTCTTTACGTATCAGAGCCCGAGTCGAAGAAGGTTGCCAACACGAAGAAATACTTAGCCGCATGTAACGGCAGTATGCGTGATTTTGAGTACACGGCAACGGTAGCGGGAACAAAGCTTTTAGGAAATCTTGCTCAGATTTATTTCTTTACAAGCACAGATGACCCCTATGTAATTCAAGAGGTTGTCGGAATGCTCGAGAAGGAAAAAATCAAGCTTGACGACCATATCGAAGATACTTCTGTTCGCAAGAAGTTAAAACTGCGTAAATTTATAGATATCAACAAAGACAAACTGAGCCAGAAAATAATTACTCTGGCGCAGGAATTATTATAAAAAGGAGGTAATAACTATGTCCAGTGAATACGATGCAGAACAAGAAGAATTGCAACGGTTGGTGAATGAGTACAATAACCTTGTATCTCGGAAAAACGCACTCGTAAACGAGTACAATATGCTCGTGGCAGAGCTTCAGTATTCTTTGGAAGCGACAATTACGTGCATTAACAACGCAGTTAACGTACATAATTACGTGGTTCCGAAGCTTGCTGAGTCTACAGAGTACGTTTCCGTAGTAGCAGAA
>CAJGCM010000069.1 GCA_904501765.1 uncultured Clostridia bacterium
CTCGTTCACGATGCGGGAAATATCGGTCTTTGCATTGAGGAATGCCTTGAATTAGCTATCAAAATGAAGAACGAGAACCCCCGCGTATTTGTTCCTCAGCAGTTTGAAAACCCTGCCAATCCTGCAGTTCAGCGCGATGCTACCGCAAGAGAAATACTTGAGCAGGCGAACCGCCCCATACACGGATTCTGCTCCGGTATAGGAACAGGCGGAACGATTACGGGAATCGGCGAGGTGCTGAAGGAAGCGAACCCCGATATTACTATCTGGGCTGCCGAGCCTGAAAATGCCGCAATCCTTTCCGGCGGACTTATAGGAACACATATTCAGATGGGTATCGGTGATGGCATTATCCCTAAGATACTTAACCGAAATATTATAGACGACCTGTGCATCGTAACCGACGAGGAGGCTCTGGATACCGCCAAGAAGCTCGCCTCCGAGGAGGGAATTCTCTGCGGAATCAGCAGCGGCACTAACGTGGCAGCTGCTATCAAGCTTGCACGCAAGCTCGGGCGCGGAAAAACCGTCGTAACCGTTCTTCCTGACACAGCGGAAAGATATTTCTCGACTCCCCTTTTCGACTGATTCAGAGCCGATTAGAGTGAGGATAAAGCTTAAATAAAACATACTAATGACACGGTTATTGCCGATTGCACTAAAGGAGCTATAAAGAAGATGTTGAAAGCAAAAGCAAAGAATATTCCATTCGGAATAATGACGTATTGGAAGCAGTGCGCAGACGCATTTCAATATGAGGTTGAATTATCTTACAAAGAAGAAAACAACTCAAAAAATGATTATCAAAAATTAACTACTGTAGTAAACGACAGTAATACTTTTTATCATACTTTTTCAGGATTAGCAACAGGGTCTTATGAAATAAAAATTTACGCAAAAAGCCGCAGCGGTGAAGAAATTGCATCCGACACGGTTTATAGCGACGTAAAATATCTTTACGAATACGTTGAATGTCCTGATCTAAACAAAGGCTTTTGGTGAAAAGGCATTTTAAATCAAAAAAGACCGAGAGCTCTGGCGCGAACCGGTTAGGTTCACAGCTCTCGGTCTTTATTTTTTACTATTGGGTGAGTAATACAGCTGCGCACACCTCGTAAAATATGCGTTTTTAAGGGGCTATATGCGGCAGAATTATGCGCTGGGTGTAAAGCCAGAAGACTTTTTGCAAGGTTTAAAGCGCCCTTTATTCCGGGAGCAGCTCTGCCGTAATTTCAAAGGTCTTAAGGTTGACAATCACATCATAGGTTCCCGGCTGCTTAAAGTAATAGCTATCTCCGCTTCCCATCAGAACGTCGGTCGCATCGGTTACCGTCAAATCATAGGTTCGATATTTTGCGGTGTGAAATTTGGGCAGGCTCGTAGTATACTTTGTTGTTACGACTATTCTTTGACGGAAAATATAAGGGGTCCTGTCTCGTAGGGCTTCAATTCTATAAAATTCGCGCCGTCATAATACACGCAGCTATATGAGGCGGTGCATTTTTTAAGTGGCGCTACCCTCTCACTCCGACCTGTCCAAAGCTGTCTTGCAAAAATATGGAGATGAAGCAATTGTTACCGCAGGCTCCTACACTTTGCAAGAGCGATAAGTGCCGAAAGCGCTGAAAATTCAGGCTTTAGAGCGGGTTCGGATTATTTACTCTTGCCTACGCAAAGAGCGTTGAGCTTTCTTTTCCCGACATAAATTCCATATTATCAGACAATCGAACGAAGAGTGAAGCGACTACTGAACTCTGTGCCGGCGTTATCCGGGTGAAGACCGTTAAAAAAGCAAAAAATAAAGACCGAAGGTTCTCTCGGTCTTTACCTGGTGCGGACGACGGGACTTCTTTGCCTGAGGGCAAAGCCTTTCCGCAGCTCTGACAGTCCACCGGACTGTCATTCACTACCGCTCCCCTTCAAGTTACATCACCCATGCCACGCAAAAATACCCCCGAAAATTCGGGGGTATTCTCGCATGGTGCGGACGACGGGACTTCCGCCCGTGGCGGCCTTAGCCGACAAACAGTCCACCGGACTGTTTGGTGCTGCGCACAAATTGCTCCGCAATTTTCTCCCTATTTCAAGTCCCACCTTCCTTACAAATCAAAAAGGACATACCGCAAGGGTATATCCTCTTTGATTGGTGCGGACGACGGGACTTGAACCCACATGAATTGCTTCACTGGAACCTGAAACCAGCGCGTCTGCCAATTCCGCCACGTCCGCTTATTCAGTTAAAAATTGAAAGTGGAAAGTTGAAAGTTATTTAGAGGATTTGACAATGCTTACTAAAATCTTTTCAAGCTCTACACAATCGTTTAATATGGATACGGTTTCGGCTTCTGTCAGGTAACTTGTCGAAGCTAAAAGTCTGATCCAATATTTTGTTTATGATGCCTCTTTTAAGGCAATGCTCATTTTGGACACAAAGTCCGAAGCGCTTTGCGCCTGTTCTGCTTCTGCTACGTTTGCACCAATGCTTGTTCCGCTTCTTAAAAGTTGCTTGGACAAAATGATTTCTTTTTTCGCTTCATTTAAATGCTTATAAAGATTGACGATTCTTATAGCAAACGCAAAAGATTTTTCTTCGATTATGTTCGCCACGCTCGTCTCTCCTCATTTTCAATTTTCCATTTTCAACTTTCAACTGCTTTCGTTGCCTATTTAATAATTACCTTGGTATGTTAACACAAAAATGACCTTTTGTCAAGACTTTTTGAGAGGAAAACGGATAAAATATTAAAAAGGAGAGGCGCTTGTTTTTTATCCGTGGATCGGTGAACTCTTTTTCCCTGTTTTTCAAAATTTCGAAAAAGATTTTTTCATAAGCTCTTTAACAAAAACTTTACCGACGCCTCCCTTGATTTTACGACGGCGCTGTGGTATACTTTATGGCGGTAAAGCCATAATTTGTTAAAAGACCAACGGAGTTAGTATGAAAATTCAGCTTTCTGACCATTTTACATATAAAAAGCTATTAAGATTTACCCTTCCTTCCATCGCTATGATGATATTCACCTCTATATATGGCGTTGTGGATGGATTTTTTGTTTCAAATTTTGCGGGAAAAACCGCTTTTGCCGCAGTTAACCTTATAATGCCATTCCTTATGATAGTAGGTGCGGTGGGCTTTATGTTCGGCACGGGGGGATGCGCTCTGGTGGCGAGAACCTTAGGAGAAGGGCAAAGCGATAAGGCGAACAGACAATTCTCTCTTTTGGTTTATACCACTATTGCGATAGGCATAGTTTTCGCCGCTTTGGGTATAATTTTTATTCGCCCCGTTGCTTTAATTTTAGGCGCTGACGAGGAAATGGCTGACATTTGCGTAAATTACGGGCGAATAGTGCTTTTAGCGCTCCCGGCATTTATGCTGCAATACGCCTTCCAGGCATTCTTCCCTCTTGCGCAAAAGCCGGGACTTGGTCTTTGGGTTACCGTTTTTGCGGGAGTTGCCAACATGGTGCTTGACGCCTTGTTCGTGGCTGTTTTCAACTGGGGATACGTTGGTGCCGCAGCTGCTACCGCCATAAGCCAGGCTATAGGAGGCTTCGTTCCTATTCTGTATTTTGCGAGAAAAAACACGAGCCTTCTTCGGCTGGGGGCAACCTCTATCGATTTCAAATCGCTCCTTCAAGCTGCGTCTAACGGCTGCTCAGAGCTTTTGTCAAGCATATCCTTCTCTCTCGTCAGTATTCTTTATAATTTGCAGCTAATGGCTCACGCAGGCGAGGAAGGAGTTGCCGCATATGGCGTGCTTATGTACGTCAGTATGGTGTTTCAGGCTATATTTATCGGCTACTCTATGGGGACATCTCCCGTTGTTGGCTATAATTTTGGAGCGAATAACAAAGAAGAACTTAAGAGTGTATTCAAAAAGAGCCTGATAATAATAGGAATAAGCTCGGCGATAATGTTTTTGCTATCGGAGCTTCTTGCTTATCCGTTGACGGTGCTTTTCGTAGGGTACGACACAAAGCTCTTGGAAATTACGCTTGAGGCCTTCATTATATTCTCCTTCTCGTTCTTATTCTTCGGCTTCGGCATATATTCCTCTTCCTTCTTCACCGCCCTGAGTAACGGTCCCGTTTCTGCGGTTATATCCTTTTTAAGAACAGTTGTTTTCCAGGTTGCGGCGGTGATTGTTATGCCTTTACTTTTAGGGCTAACCGGGATTTGGTATTCCATAGTCGTCACCGAGGTTCTTGCGCTTATAGTCGCCTTTATATTCGTTATAGCTTTAAGAAAAAGATATGGGTACTTATAATCTACCACGCACACAGTACATTTTCATACCAATAAGACGTAAACTAAAAAACAGGTCTGCTCTTAAGAGGTTATTCCTCTCGGCAGACCTGTTTCTCTTTAAATTGCTTTCTATACAAAATTTTAGAGTTTTAGTGTATATTTAATTTTTACTGAATTTGGTATATATTTAATTTTTTCGGGTATCAACCTATACGAATGACAAGCTCGGTGATAAGACGCTCAAAGCTATCCGATACTCTACCGGCCACCAGGCTAACCTCTTCGTGAGAAAGCTTATTTGCGCAAATGCCTGCCGCCATATTGGTGATGCAGGAAATTCCGCCAATCTCCATACCCATATGCTTTGCTACCATAGCCTCGCAGGCGGTGCTCATTCCCACGGCATCTGCCCCTAAAGCTCTGCACATTCTGATTTCTGCCGGAGTTTCGTAATTCGGGCCGGAGAGCTGAATATATACGCCGCGCTTAATATTTATTCCGCACTTTTCTGCCGAGGCTTCGATAGCCGAGCGAATATTTTTGCTGTAAAGGTCCGACATATCGGGAAATCTCTCGCCAAGCTCCGAGATATTTTCGCCTATGAGCGGGCTTTTTACAAAGCAGGATATATGGTCCTCAATTATCATAAGGTCGCCAGGGGCAAATTCGGGATTTACACCTCCTGCGGCGTTGGTCAAAATCAGCTTCTCTGCTCCCATAAGCTTCATAAGTCTTATGGGAACAGTCGCCTCCTCGGTGGTATATCCTTCGTAGGAATGCACTCTTCCCTGCATTATCACAACGGGGACACCCTTCACATATCCGAAAACGAACCGTCCCTTATGCCCTGTGACCCCGGAGGTGGGAAGCCCCTTTACGTCACTGTAATTCACCGTTGCGGCTATTTCTATTTTGTCGGCATATTCACCCAGTCCAGACCCTAATACGAGAGCCACCTTCGGCTTAAAATCTGTAATCTTTCTTATCTCGCTTAAAATCTGCAAAAGCTTCTCATAGCCTTTACTCATATCCGTTTCCTCCTATCACAAAAGCCTAAAGCGTTAAAGTCTTACTGTCCTTATAAAGCCAGGCGAAAAAGTCTTTTTTTATAATGGATTTTAGTCTGTCCTTTTCTTTTTCACAAACGAAGGCGCTATCGGCTGCCGTTAAGGCTATCGAAAGAAGCTCCTCGTCCGAAAGCCCCAGCGTGTCCTTCACTAACATATATTCTTTTCTGAGGGTAGTATCCGACACAGTTTTGTTATCAGTATTTACGGTAACGGTGACACCGAGGTCTAAAAATTTCTTCAAAGGGTAAGCGTCAAAATCTGACACGACTCCCGTCTGAATATTGCTCGTTGGACACAGCTCCAGGGTCACACATCTCTCCTTGAGCATTTTTACAGTCTCCGGAGAGCTGACAGCTCTAACTCCGTGACCGATTCTTACAGCCCCTGCTCGCAATGCCGCCAAAACGCTCTGTGCCCCTGATGCCTCTCCGGCGTGTACGGTTATCGGGATATTTTTGGCTCTCGCCTCAGAGAAAATATATTCGAAATTTTTTGTCGGATATTTCGACTCGTCCCCTGCAAGGTCTATCGCCGCAACGCCTTTTCCCAAGAATTCCGAGGCAACCTTCACAGTTTCCAAATTTTCCATGATGTTCCCTTCGCCTCTCATACAGCATAGCAAAAGATTTGCTGATATACCGAACTCCTCTTTGCCGCAAGTAAGACCTTCTATAGCGGATAAAACTATATCCCTCTGAGCCGCCCCACCACCTGTATGAAGAGCTGGTGCAAAACGAATTTCTGCATAAATTATTCCCTCCTCCGCAAGGCTCATCAAAAGGCTTCGCACAGCATATTTGACAGCGTCGGGAGAGGACAAAAGCTTAAGGGGAAGGTCGAATTTTTCTAAATATTCTGTAAGTGAGGTATAAGTTTCCGACACACAAAGAGAACCCTTTATATCTGTCGGAAGCTCTACTCCGTTCAGTGTCGCAAGATGCGCCGCATCCCGAACGCTTAGCGAGCCGTCAAGATGCAAGTGTAAATCTATCATATATCCTCCTCGCACATACTGAATTCAGATATCTACAAAAGGGCGGCTGATACAAACCTCGCCGCCCTTACCGTCCTTGTTTTATCTACCTACATCATACAAGCTTCTGACTTTAATCAGCGACTCAAGCGCCTCAGGCGCCATAACACTGTCCGTGGTTATTTTAACCTTCACGGCAACGCCCTCTCTTAAATCAAAATAATTGTCCGACAGGCGTAAATCAAGCTCCTCTGCCGATATTTCTATACCAAGCGCCAAGGCTCTCGCCTTAAGAGTCAGCTCAAATTCCTTACCTGCTCCTTTAAGTTCCTTTGTTATTTCCGGTTTCTTCAGGTTGAATTTCTTCGCAGGTGTGAAAAGCCGAACCCCCTCAAAATCTACAACCTTTTCTCCGGATAGCTCATAGGCTATGTAAAAGTCCTCAACCTCTCCGTTTATGTATTTTGAATAATCCAATGTTCCCACTGACACGTAGCTTCCGCCATCAACCGTAACCGCAAAAGAATTTTCAGTAACACACTTATCGTCGGAGGTGTAAAGCGCACAGGTGAGCTTTCCTTCGTATGGCTTAAGCCCATCACAGCAAACTCCAAGGCTTACGCATTCTCCACTTACCTCCACTATTGGAATAACCGGAGAGAAGAAACGGCGAGCCGCATAATTCAGCGCCTTTTCCCTTAGGAAAAAGTCTACACGGGAGGGGGTTAATGCAGGGTATGAGTCGTTAAACCTACGGAATATAGCCGTTGTGACAAAGCTTCTTTCTTTGCGCATTTTTTCCACAGAACGTTCCATTTTACGAGCTGTGGAAAGCTGGGACAGATATATAAGGCTGCTCGTATCATATGCATATCTGTACTCGTAGGAAAGCTCAGAGAGCATATCACCGATAGCTCCCTCATAACCCACTCTTTCCTCTATCTTGGGGCTTAGTATATTGACGTCCTCATTTGCAAATGACCTCAGAGTTTTCATATCGGGTATGGATATTACATCGGATTTCCCGTACGGCAGCTCGTCTGAAGGATAGGTGCCCTCGTTTTCAAAATAAAGCTTTCCTTCAGGCATATAAGCTCCGTATATTGGCAAGGTTATTCTCTTCGCCGCATCAATGAATTCGGCGAGCGCACCATCTGAAATATCAGGAGAGCCGCATTCCTTAACAACGGAAAGATTACTTACGATAACCGACGGGTGACGTGAGAGGGCGCATACAACCCAATCAAGCTCTTCCCTTTTTGTCATAACAAAGGCTGTGTCCACAAGGGAGGTTTCGTAGTTAATATACAAATCCTGCCACACGACTATTCCGTATTTATCGCATAGGGTATAAAAATCCTCGAAGGGATATGCTTCAAAAAATCCCGCTTTAAAGGTGTTCACCCTCGCCTTAACAGCAAGTTTTATAAGCGCTTCGGTATTTTCTTTCTTTATTAGCGGCAAAACTACGTTTTCCTTGCAATATTCGCCGCCAAGAGCGAGAAATGGTCTACCATTTATGCGCAAAGCGAGGCTGCCACCGTCGCCAAACTCTGCCGACAGTTCTCGCAAACCAACCTGAAATTCAGCAGAATCCTCCACCTCACCGTGACTGTAAAGTGACACTGTCAGCTTGTAAAGATTAGGCGTTCCCATAGTATGAGGCCACCACAAAACGGGGTCGGGTACGCTGACCGTTCCCAGACCTGCGCGAATTGCTCCGAAATACACCTTACCCACAGGCGAAACCAGGGTTATAACAGAGTTCAATTCCGAACACGCCCCGAGGGTTGAGAGGCTAACGGTGAGATTAACCTTACCGTTTTCGTGACTTTGTGAAACCCCCACGCTTCTTATAATTCCGTGGTTGGTGGCAACAATTTCCACGCCGCCGAGAATTCCGAGGTCGGGCACGCAAGCATAGCTCGGCTCGTACTGGGACACCTTCTCATAAAAAGGCAATGGCTCAGAGCAACGCAACGTAACCTCGTTATCCCCCTCAACGGCTATATCACCAATTTCAAAGAAAAAGCGCCTATTAGCGTTATCTATCACTCCAAAGCTCTTCCCGTTTACCAAAACCTCAGCCTTCGCCATTATCTTATCAAGCGAAAGATACACGTACTTTGAAGACACAACGCCCCTGTTAAGCTTAACTGTTGCCGAAAAGACGCAATTTTTTATTCCTCCGAGTGAATATCTGCCTTCTCTTTCGGAAACGAAGGCGGAATCCACATATCCCTTATCCAAAAAAACGGAATACAAGGAGCAAGGGGGAGTACAGGGGATATTTTCATACTCTGCCGCAGACAGGGTGAAATTTTTAACCTCGCATTTAATCATATGAACCTCTCATATGCCGCATAGCGGCCACAAAATTAAAAGCTTTTTTATTATTATAGCATTTATTTTAAATATTTTCAACTCTTATTGCAAAGTAATTTTGCACAAAGGGGTTGACTTTTTTTGTATATTGTTACGAATTTTAACCTTGTGGGACTTTTTTTGCCAATCCCCTATTGAACTTGATTTAGATTTGTGTTAAAATAAGATAACTCAAAATATGTTTTCCCGAATGGAGATTTAAAATGAAAAAGCTTTTATCCCTGTTCCTTTGCGTGGTTTTAGCTCTCACGACTGCCTTTGCTCTCGTAGGATGTGGTCCCGAGACTCCCGATGACGAGGGTGGAAAGGATGCAAAATATACCGTCACCTTCGATTCGCAGGAGGGAAGCGCTGTGGCTGCGCAGACAGTAAAAAAAGACGGTCTCGTTACTAAGCCTACTGACCCGACAAGAGAGGGCTACGACTTCCTTGGCTGGTTCAAGGGTACCGAAAAAGATGCCGCTGCGTGGAATTTCAAATCCGATAAGGTTAACAAAAACGTTACTCTTTACGCAAAATGGACGGAGGCAGAGCCTACCCCCGAATACACCGTTGAGTTCGTTCTTAACGGCGGTACTCCTTTGATTGACCCTCAGTCGGTTAAAGAAGGTGAACTTGTCGTAAAGCCTGACGATCCTTCAAGAACCGGTTACACCTTCCTTGGCTGGTACACGTCTACCGCTGCTACCGAGGACGATAAGTGGGATTTCGAAAACGATACGGTTACCAAGAATATAACCCTTACCGCTATCTGGAAAATGAACACGGGTGAAGACACTGAGGAAGAGATTCCCGATATAAACGAGGACGAGAAAGACTCTGGCACAAGACTTCCCGAGGTTATTCCGTAAAGCATATAGCTTTTTCGGCTAAAAAGGATTAAAATTCATAAAAAGATAAAAAGGCGGTTTTACGCAGATACTCCGACGAGAGTGCCACGCAAGACCGCCTTTTTTATTTTGCCGCCGACGGTCATAACACGCCTTCGGCTTAATCAACGGGGGTTAGCTATTAAACATTTGCCGTTTCTTTAAAGCTTTCTTAAGCGGAATCCGCCGCGCCGCCTTTTCATAGTTCCAAGCAGCCATTTTGAAAAATCAAAAGCTCTGGCAAGAGCAAAGACAAGCGCTACCGCAAGATTGGTTATTCCCGTTACGTAATCGGCAATCATAAACGAATAATAAGACCAAAGAAAAAGATTCATCATAGCGACGAACTTTATTTCCCGCTCGTCCTCCGCATAATACGAGCCTACCGTCAGCACGAGGGTTGCTATAATCGGAATTAATCCGAAAAGCCCACCCGTGTTGAATATGAGCCCCAATCCTACGGTCAAAAAGCAAAACACAAGCATTATGGGCAGAGTAAACTTCCCTGCAAGAATTACAAAATTCCTCACAACGCCTACCGCCAAGGATACGGCGCCCGTCAGCGAGGATAAAAGCACCTGTGATACCCCGAGGGTTAATGAGTCTAAGAGCTGACATACGAATACGCCTCTTTTCGTTCTTGACAATACGCCGAGGCTCATAAAAAACGCCGCAAGAGCGGATAAAAAATTTGCGCTTGCTACCACTTATTTGTCCTCCTATCCGTTTTTTCTATTTTTCCGTAATACCGGATTTTTAAACTCTTGATTTTAAAGAAAGTAAGTGGTATAATAAATCCAAAAGGCTCGGGCATTATACAAAATTCCCGTTTTTATATTTGAATTGCTACTATTTCACCAAGTGAAGGAAGGCTTTTTGTGAACACATTAACAAAAGATTTTTTTGAAAGATTAAAGGATACCTTTTACAAAAATTTCAAGCTCACTCGCCTATATGCGGCTTATCTTGAAAATTACCCTGAAATCATTACACGGGATATGGTTGATACCCTCTGCGAGGGGGGATTTATAGGCAAGAAAGAGGCTATTGTGGCCCTTCTTTCCGAGATTTTCGGGTTGCGACAGGAGGATTGTGAGGACAGGTAC
>CAJGCM010000070.1 GCA_904501765.1 uncultured Clostridia bacterium
AATGAGTAATCAAATAATTAGTGAAGAAACGAAACTGAGCATCTGTAAGTCCGCAGCTTACGGTGAATCAAAAGAAAAGACTGCTCAGATGCACGGCGTAACGCCTGAGCAGGTCCAGCAGATATGGAACGATAACCCCGACAAGATTCTTGATTATCAATCATTTTATAAACAAATGGGAGTGATTTGAGATGACAAATAAAGTATTCAAAAAGATTTATCGTTTGTTTGTAGCGCTTTTTTGCTCCGTAAAGCCGATTCACGCCAAAGCATCAAATGATGTTGTTTTCAGCTACATAGACATCTCGGCCTGGCAGGGAAAAGTCGATTTTGAAAAAGTCAAGAAAGCAGGCGTTCAGGGCATCATCATACGCATAGGCTACGGTGATGTGCTCAGCTATCCTTCACAGGTTGATGAATACTTTGAGAGAAACTATTCAGAGTGTAAGAGGCTCGGTATTCCTGTCGGTGGCTACTTTTACAGTTATGCGACCACGCCTGAACAGGCTAAGAGAGAGGCACAGGGCTGTTTGAAGCTTATCACGGAAAAACAATTTGAGCTGCCTATCCTCTACGATGTCGAAGAACTGCGTATTTTCAACACGGGCAGAACCAATGTGATAATCAAGGCGTTCTGTTCCGAGCTGGAGGCTAAGGACTGGTGGACGGGTATCTACATCTATAAGGCGGCTGCCGATGCTTACCTTACACAACAGACACGGGATAGATACACAATGGCTGTTGCTCAGTACGCCGACAAATGCACATACACATCGCAGTACGGCATCTGGCAGAACAGCAGCACTTGGAGAGTCAGCGGAATATCGGGAAACGTAGATCACGATTATTGTTATGTCGATTACCCAGCCGAGATAAAAGCAAAGGGCAAGAACGGTTTCCCAAAGCCGCAGCCAAAGCCCGAGCTGATCTACAAGACCACCAAGGATACGCCGATAGTTTCGATCAAGGGCGTTGAGCCAAAGGGCAAAACGGTGAAGATCGGAGGCAGAAAGACCGTGTGCGGCGTCCAGTACGGGCGCATCGACGGCACAAAGGACGACTGGATCAGCCTGAAAGACTGCAAACAGGTAAAGTGATTTGCAGTCAACTGCATTTAGTTTTAGCTTAAAGCCATAGTCAAGGCTTTCTTTTTTCAAACCCGTCCGGGCAGTAGTCCGGGCGGGCGATTTTTTTTTGCAACAATACTATTGACAAAACAACTCATTCATCGTATAATGTAACTAAAGAATAGTTACATTTTATTGTATGAACGGGGTGAGTATTATTTGAGCCGAGTGGATAAACTATATGAGAAGTTGATGTCTAAACCAACAGATTTTACATATGATGAAGCTAAAAAACTTTTGTCAGCGTATGGATTTGAAGAGCATAATAAAGGGAAAACATCAGGATCAAGGGTAGCGTTTATTAGAGATACAGACAAAAAAACGTTATATCTTCATAGACCCCACCCGCAAAACACACTAAAAAGATATATTATAGATGAACTTATTGAACTTATAAAAGAAATTGAAGAAGAGTAAGAGGTGAATAATATGAATAATATAATAGAATACAAAGGATATCAAGCAGTAATTGAATATAGTGCAGAAGATGCTACTTTGTTTGGAAAGGTAATGGACGTTGATGACAGAATTCTATTTGAGATTGAAGATCCCAGCAAAGCTGAAGAAGTTTTTAAAGACGTAATAGAAGACTATTTAGAAATGTGTAAAGAAGTTTCTAAAGAACCGTGCAAACCGTACAAAGGTTCCTTTAATGTTCGCATTTCTCCGGAACTACACAAAAAAGCTGTTCAAGCTGCAAGAAAGGAACATATTTCTTTGAATGCTTTTGTTGAATCCTTATTTGATAATTATTTTGGTAATAAAGCACAATCTATAGATGCTAAAAGTGCACAATACACAGTAATTATTAATCAATTGTATAGTGGAACAAACAATTATGGTGCAAATAAAAGTATCGATATGTTATATAATACTAATACATGGGGAAGGAGTGATTTTAATTGGCAATACAAAATGTCATAAAGAATCCCAAAGTAGGACTTTTAAAGGTCGATTATGAAGTAATTAAAATCCCTGAAGATGATTCAAACTTTTCAATTAGTGTAAAAGATCATTTTGATTGTAAGATTGTTAAAGATGGATTAGAGCTTTCAGCCCTTTTTCACAGGTCTGTTTCGTTTGATCCGCCGCAGCTTTTCAATATAGATGTTATTTACGAAATTGATTGGGATGTTGTTGACGGAAAGGCACAAGAAGTAAAAGAAAGCATTGATAATTTGTCTTTAGGTGATAAAAACTTCTTGTGTTATTCTGCAAAGGCTGAAGCAGCTATGCTTATTGCACAGATGACTCAATCAAATTCAATGCTGACACCACTTTGGACACCTAATAATATAATTGAAGAAAAAGAGGATCATTGAGATCCTCTTTTCTCATTTTGTGTCATATATTTCGTGTCATATCTAAACAAAAACGTGTCATATTTTATGATAAATATTAATATTATATGAATGTATAAAATAAAGAAAACCGCCTACCTACGCACTTTAACGTAGATAGGCGGTTTTAAAAATAGGGTGAGTAGAGAGATTTGAACAAGCGGATATGTCGCTTTAAACAGCGTAGATACGCTATGAATTATCTTGTGTCATATTTTTTGTGTCATAGATTTTTGAAAATGCATTTGAAATGCTCTTGTTATACTCAGCCTGTTTATCAGCGTAAAGATGCTGATAAACGTTCTTAATCATATTCGGAGAAGACTGCCCGAGCCTTGCCATAGCGTACTTGTCGGGGATCCCGTTTGCCAACATCATTGATGCGTTGCCGTGTCTCTGAGCGTGCATCGTAAACTGCGGTAAACCGTTTCTTTTGCACAAGCTTTGAAACGATTTGAGAACATGGCGGGGCGTGAGCGGTGATATGTTATCACTTTTGTGCTCAGCCCGGTCGAGCCGCTGCTTGCACAGCTCGTCAACCTCGACTATGCGTGTAGATGCTTCCGACTTGGTCGTTTCCTTGCGAACGAGTTTATTTTCCGAGTTCGGAACGACAGCGGCGTGTATGTTCAAAGTTCTCCCGTCATAGTCGGACCATTTCAGCGCTGCGATCTCTGACTGCCGCAAACCCATCGTGACGGCTATGGTCACAGCCAATTCTATCGGCGTACCCTCGACCATCTGCAAGATCGTTGCGATCTGCTCGGTTGTCGGTATCAGCGGGTCGCTCTTTTTTATTCTCGGGAGCAGGACGGATTTGAAATCCAGCAGGATCTTTTGCTGCCGGAAAGCAGCGGTAACAAGCCCGTACTGCGACTTGACAGATTTAGGCGCATACTTGCCGGCGTTGCGGTTCACCCATTCCTGCAAGTCCTTTTCCTCGACATCAATCAGATACTTATCGCCGATACCGTCAAGGCAGTTTCGATAGATGATCTCATATCCACGGATAGATGACGGCGAAAGTATATTGTTTTTGCTGTCAATATACGCCCGAACAGCTTCTGCAACAGTCAGCTCATGCTTCTTTTCTTTTTTTGGACACCTGCGGCGTTTGTTTTTCATAGCCCAATCAGATGCCATATTTTCAGCTGTCTCAGGGTCCGGAGCCGTGAATGAAACGTATTTTTTTGTCCATTTATCGTACTTCCGCACACGGTAGTTGTGCGAGGGTAGTTTTTTTGCGGTTGCCATGGTCTCACCTCCCGTTTTGCAGTCAACTGCAATTACTTATATGCCACATCAGCGCCGTGCTGTGCTTCGGACTGAGTAAAACCGTCAGCAATAAGGCGGTCTATAAGACCTTGCTTTGAATAGTGATCAAATTCCAACCAACTTTGAGCGCTTTTGACAGCTTGTTCATTCCAGTCAGCTCCGCAATTATCGACTGCATATGTAGCCGCATCGGTCGGGAACTTGTCAGCTTCAAGGCGTTTGATAAGACCAGTTCGTGAATAGCTATCAAATTCCAACCAGCTAATAGCGCTTTTAACAGCGTTTTGATATTCGAGTGACAGAGTGGTAGTTGTTGCTTTGGTCGTCGTGGTGGTTTCTGATGTCGTGGTGGTTTCTGATGTTGTCGTTGTTGAGGCGGTGGTTGTAGTAGTATTAGTTAAATCGAGCTTCACGAGTTCACAAAATTGCTTGTAGTCTTCATAGCTGAATTTTCCGATAAGTTTTATCATAAAAGCGGAGGTCGATCCGTTAACAAAAATTCTTGCCTCATTGCCATCTTTCGTAGAAAAAGACAGGATTCCGAAGCCGATAAAATTGCATGAATAAAGCTCCTTCACAGGATTGTTAACCGAATAATTGATCTTATTCAATTCACGTTCAAGCATATCATGGTTTATTTCATATATAGAATCCAACTTCTTTATAGCAATTTTCCCATGATCTAATTTTATAAAATTCTTATTTTGTGCGCCTGATCCCTCAGCAATTTCATATCCGTTCGGGATAGGAAATGAAATACCGTCAATAGTAACATATTTTACATTATTCCATAACTCAGCATCAGCGGGCTTTGCGGCTGTCGTTTCTTCTGAAAAGCTTGTAGTTGTTGAAATGGTTGTGCTTTCCGTTGTTGTGGTAGTGTCAGAAACTGTAAAGCTATCGGTATTGCTTGACTCTCCGGCGGTGCCTGAGCTATCAGAGCAGGCAGTGAGCAGGCATAAGCACAGAGCAAAAATAACGATCTTTTTCATCATAGTAAAATCCTCCATTCTTTATACAAAATAATACAAAATGTATATAAAATAACTATATCACATTTAAAGGATAAAGTCAATGTTTAAGTGTCCAATAAAACGCATTGACAATACAAAACATTTGTTCTATAATATGTTCGTAAACGAACAAAAAAGGAGGTAACAATACATAACATGAAAAACACGGACGATCAAGAAAAAATAAGCATCTTAATAGAAATATTGAAAACGCTTGCAGAAGTAAGCCGATTGAAAGAAGAGGAAGCTTAACGCTTCCCCTTCTTTTTTTGTGCCTTAAACTGGAGAAACTGCGCAAAATCAAGTGTTTCCTTTAGGCTTTCAGCGTCAATCGCTCGAACTGTAGTCAACAGCTCGTCTAATAAGGTTGCGTCATAGCTATCTTCGACACCCAAGATATAATCGGCAGAAACTCCAAAGAGTTCGACAAGTTTTTTTAACTGTTCAGATCCCACATCACATCGACCAGTCTCATAAGTGCTATAAGTACCAGCTTTTATGCCAAGATAATCAGCGACTTGTTGTTGTGATAAGCCTCTTTTTTCACGAAGTTCTCGCAGCCTTTTATTTACGCTCATGTTTTCCCTCCTCTCTAATAACATTATACTACAAAATGTATAGAAAATCAATACAACAAACTAAAGTTTGTAGAGATGCACAAAAATCTACTATATATTTTGTAGATATTTTAACTACAAAAAGTATTGACAAACAAAAGCTTATGGTGTAAACTATGAAATGTAGAGTACATCACTACAAAATATAGAAACAGGAGGATTATAAAATGGCAGAAACAAAAGACCTTAAATTCAAAAATCTTGACATCATTAGAAAGGCAAATAATCTCACGGTAGAGCAGATGATGGGAAGACTGGGAAAGACACGGGATACTTGGTACAAATGGCAAGCTCCAGATGGTGAAATCAAGAGTGCAGACCTAAGAAAAATCCACGATATGTTTAATGTATCAGTAGATTGTATTCTCGACATTCAGCCTGTAAAGATCTACGGATGAAATGTAGAAAAGATGCGAAAGAGGGAAAGCAATGGGATTACTTGATTTGATCAGAAAACAATACCCTGCACCGAGTGAAAAAGAGAAGCACGACCACAGAAATGTAAAAGCGCTTGTCATAAACGTAAAAATCAACTCGGACACAGGGAAAATCATTGATGTTGAGGAACTGTACAAAAAGCTACGTAAGAACAGAAAAACTATATGTGCAGCTCCGAAAGCAAAAGTCTATTTTGCATTTGTTCCACGAAAAGAAACTAAAAATCCTCAATTTTAAGTTTCCTTATTGAATTCCGGTTTGACGGAGTTGATAAGCTAATGTAGAAAAGATGCGAAAACGGACAGACCCACAAGCATGAAAACCTAAGTGTCAATTTTGGAGGTGTTATTATGCCGGCACAAAAAATCACAAAAGAGATCCGCTGTCAGCGAGAGCTGAAAGCAGCGATGCAGCTCAAAGGCATCAAGCAAGAGCAGCTTGCCAAGCGCCTCGGGCTGAAAAATCAGGCAAGTGTCAGTTTATATTTTAAAGACATCTACAATGTCGATGCAGCGATGATCCTGATGATGTCGGACATCCTTGGAATCAGCATCTTCGACATTATGACGAAATACTGGAAGGAGGAAAAAGCGTGAAAGAGTTCATTGAATGGACGATCTTCTTTGTCATTCTCGGCGTAATGCAATTTGGTATCTTTGCTTCAGTCTGGGAAGATGCAAAGGAGATCGGAGCAGAAGAGCAAAGAAAAAAGGATTTCAGGGAGAAATCCAAGTGGAGATATGCCGCCCAGCACCCGTTGACCGACATCAAGATCATTGACGGCGAGGGCGGCGGAAGATTAATAATTCAAGGAGGACACGATAAAAAATGAAAAACATAGAGGATCTTAAAAAACAGCTCGGCTTGACGAACGAACAGATGTATCAGATTACTGCACTGCACTCAAAAGGGAATTCTGTAGCAACTATTTCTAAGAGTACAGGAATAGACAAGGATAAAATCAGAGAATTCCTTGTAGCACGAGACAAGAAGCCGATAGAAAGAGAAAGAAAAAAAGAGCCTGCATCTGCGGCAACAGATACAAGCTCAGCGGTTAATGATAAAAATGTCCCAGTTGATGAAACTATAGAGAAAGAGCAGCCTTGCCCTGTCTCTACGTCAAAGTATACCATAGCATTAAGAAAAAGTCAAGCACAAAGAGCCTTAGACAGCACTAAAGAGACATTGCTGAGCATCTATGAAAATATGACCGAAGATGAACAGAGAATATTTGACCTTGGCGAAGCTTACGGACGGATCTGTTCTGCGATCGAGGAGGAAGAAGAATGAACAAGAAGAAAGCAATAGCTATTATAAGCAAGAGCAAATGTATAAGTCTATATCAGAACGTCAGTGACAGTAGCTGGCTCGGCAATCATGCTGTCTTTTACAACATGGGAAAATTCCCGTACTGTGAGTCAGAGGAAGAGATAGCAAATGTTCTCGGATTCACTGATAAGCAGGCTGATGCCTGCACATTCGCAATCACTAACAACAGTTTTCCTATAAGAGAAACAGAAATGACGCATACCGGTCTAATTACGCCAATCGACTTTCAGGTAGTGGGGAACGGTAAATCAGCTGCGTTCTTTTTCAATAGCGGAACAAACAGAGCCATAGCAGTAAACGCCGCATTCTTAAAGCCTTTCGATGTTGATGCGATATACAACGAATATGTACGTTCAGACGGCAGTAGAGTCGTTGCAGTCTCTTACGGATTCATAAGGGTAGGTTACATATTTGAATTGCGTCAGGAAAAAGGAATAGTCAACAAGTATATGAAAGTGTTTAAAGCTTTGATAGAAAACAGCGAGGAAACCGACGATGTACAGCTTTGAGGGCGTGACCCTCGATCGGAAGAACGGCGAGTACATAGTTGCCGTAGACGGTATCGAGGTTGCACCGGAGCTTGAAGCTCATCAGCGCCGAAACCCGATACTCGCAGCGAACCGATTTGCGACAGCGGTAAGCACCAAGATGCGCCGCAACGTCAGGGCATACTTGCAGTCCGAGGGATATAACGCAGTAATGGGCTGCAAGATAGACCTTCCGTGCAGGGAGTGTCAACAAGCAGGCTTGAACCTGCGATCGGCGAACTGTCTCTTTGAATATGCTAAGGAGGATATAGAAGATGAATGAATATACACAGCAGGCTTTGGATAAGGTCAAAGAAGATCCCAAGGTTACGAATAGATGTTGCAGCATCATAAGGTCAAAGACCATAGAGGTACTGGAAGGCTTTATTAATCGGTACGATGAATTCGCACAGGCTGTTGTTCAAGGCGAATCAATGCACGATATGTTTGATACAATATGCAAGGAAATCGAGAAAAAACAAGGTCTGTCCGACATTGAAGTGTATCAGAGAGCTGCCGATTTCTTTTTCCCCGGCTCAAAGATTTACTGTCATATGGATCTTGACCTTTGCGGCTCAGTTCGAGAGCATAAGACCGAGCGTACAAGCCTCGACCTGTCCTTTGACGATCTGTTCGGATAAGGAGGGCTGAGCGAAAATGTGGAAAGACGCAGATAAGCCCGACCAGTCGCAGACGCTTCTTATAGACATTCCGAGCGTCCAGGCTTCGGACCTCACCGAGCAGGAAAAGAAGGACCTGTATGCGATGCCAACTATAACGAAGAAAGAGATACGGCAGATGAACAGTTATTTCAAGCCGTACATTTTTTATCACAAAACGAAAAAAAACGAGACAGAATGCTTCTGTACCGCCTGCAATCGCAGTTATACAGCAGATTCAACGCTGTATCACAAAACTTGGGAGATCTGCCCGTATTGTCACACAACAGCAACAGCGGCAGCGGCAGGATATTCACAAAAGGATAAGACAGAGACGATAAATTTCGTCATTTTCAAAAAACATAGAACAAAGGATATCGTCTATGCGATTTGCCTCAACGCAGGCAAGCGTTACAATGGCGATTATCGGAACTGGTTCAACAAGGTGAGGATTTACGGTGTTGATTTTTACCGCCAGCCCGATCTTGAATGTGATCTTCACAAGATCTACGTTTTCAAGCCCGGTGAGTGTAATGTATACAGACGGCAATACGCCTATCTGAACGGCAAGTATAGCTATAAGTACACAAAGATCAAGAAAAAGGTATCAAGACCATTTACAGCAACAATGTACAAGCCCACCGACACAATAATGCTGAACAGGGAAGTGCTATTAAAGACACATCTGAGATACTATGCGGCAGTTTTGCCAGAATCAATGGAAAATCATCTTGTCGAATGGCTAAACCTTTGTTCTCTCTATCCGATAACAGAAATAGCCGCCAAATCGGAAAGTAAGACGATACAAAGGATCGTACAAAACAAGCTCTGCTATGATATGTCACATCGTGACCTTGTGAACTGGAAGGCAAAGAAACCGAAAGACTTTCTGAAGATTACCCTCAATGAGCTTAGAGACTTCGAGCAGTCAGCGAAAGTCGCATATTCGCTTCAAACGCTTGAGGTCTACGCTCGTCACAAAAAGAAAGGCGAAAAGTTACCTTTTGAGGTATGTCAATTCGAGGTCGTTTTGGAAGAGTATTCACTATTTAATCTAGTTAAAAACTATATAGATATAAAAAAGCTATGGGAATACCGCAGGAGACAGCAGAAAAACAAAACCTGGCGAGGAGAACGAACATATCTTGATTATATCCACCATGCACAAATGTGCGGTTACGACCTCACGCAGAAAAATATTCTTTATCCCCGGGATATCCAGCAGGCTCATGATGACGCTGTTGCAAACTGGCAGATCGTACAAGCTGAAAAAGAGAAAGAAAAAGCCGAAGCGGAAGCAAAGAAATACGGCTATCCTGAAAGGTACAAAAAGCTCTGCAAGAAATACGCCTTTGAGTATGGTGATCTTATGGTCGTTGTACCAGCAAAAGCGAGTGACATAATCAACGAGGGCAATATTCTGCACCACTGTGTAGGCAGCTATACGAGCGACCATATCAAGGGACAGACAACGATCCTGTTCCTGCGGCATATCTCCGAGCCTGACAAGCCCTACTACACTATCGAGGTGAACGAAAAGGAGAAGTACATCGTTCAGTGCCACGGATATATGAACGAACGGAAATCAAAAAAGGCAGAAGAAGTCAAAGCCTTTGAAAAAGAGTATGCAAAGTTTATACAAAGCCCTAAAAAGTATAAAGCAGAAAGGAAAGAAGAACCATGCAGGAAGAAATCAGCATAAATCTCAAACAGCGTGATGCTATCGTTACACATCAGCATATTTGCGACTGCTATAAGGCAGCAGCAGTCAGCCTTATGGATATGGCGAAGTCCCTCAAGCATATGAGGGACGGCAAGCTTTACACAGAGCTTGGATATGAGAGCTTCGGCGATTACGTCGAGCACAACGAGGATTACTGCTTTAAAGAGCGTCAGGCTTATACCTACATATCTTGCTATGAAAAGCTCGGAGAAGCCTTTTTGCAGTCAAATGCAAATCTCGGTATTACCAAGCTGGAGCTGCTCACAAAGCTCGATACCTTTGACCGTGCCGCTCTCGCCGAGGATAACGACCTTGCAGGTATGACCGTTGACGAGGTCAAGCAGCTCATAGCCGACAAGCAAGCTCTGGGTGAGCAGCTGTCAATGTTCAAGGCGGAAAAGGAAGCGCAGGCTGACACCGCCGACGAGCTGAAAAAGGCGCAAGCCGAAATAACTCAGCTGAAAAGCAGGCTTGAAGATGCACAGGAGAACTATGACGATCAGAGCACCAAAGATGCTGAACGCATCAAGGAACTGCAGCTTGAACTTGACGAGCTGAAAAACAAGCCTGTCGAGGTCGCTGTCCAAAAAC
>CAJGCM010000071.1 GCA_904501765.1 uncultured Clostridia bacterium
CGAAATATAAATTGTCAAGATTGTGAAGGAGAATTAGTTGCTCAAATTTTAACACGACTCCGACAAAACGTGAAGAAAGGTCGGTACGTGTGATTTCTTGCTGTTTTGGAAACGGCATTGTTGGGTTCCTCATTGGTCCACCTGTACCGCTTACCTGAAATTTTACATCGGTACGGAATATTATAAAGTGGTAGTTAGTTGTTCGCCATAGTCGAAGATACCTGCACTTTGCGTCTGAACAGCAAGCTCTTCGACCTTCGACTTTCGAGCTTCTGGAGAGGTGTGTGAACCAGAGCGCCCACGGCGCCAGCTTCAAAAGTGGAACTACGCCCATCAACAACAAAAGCCACCCCGTAAAGGAGTGGCTTTTGTTGTTGGCAGGGGTAGCTGGATTTGAACCAGCGAATAGAGGAGTCAAAGTCCTGTGCCTTACCGCTTGGCTATACCCCTATTAAATTTTATGCGTTGGCGACCAAAGTGGCAACATCAAAGATTATATCATAAAAATGTGGCTGTGTCAATATTTACAGTGAAAATAAAAGCAATTTAAAATATTGCATAGCGGTGTCACAAAAACCGCCCTCACAGCAAAACGCTTGAGGGCGGAAAATATGTGAAAATGTAATTTTTTAAAGAATTTTACATAACGTAATCGCCTTCGTCGGTAATTTTTCTTACGTGAGGACAGTCGACTGTGTTTCTGTACGTAGGGGCAATGAATCTGACGGCATTTTTTATAACCCTCTGTATTTCGGGATTGTAATAGGTTTTGTAATTTTCGTCACCGGGTCTGAAATAGAATATTTTGCCGTTTCCTCTTTCGTAAAGACAGCCGGAGCGGAACACCTCACCGCCCGAGAAATTGCTGATAAACAGGAGCTTGTCGGGAGTGGGGATAACGAAGGGCTCACCGTACATTTCCTCTTCTTCGAGAATAATGCATCTGTCAATGCCTTGTGTTATGGGATGAGAAGGCTCTGTAACCCAGAGTATTTCCTTGTCACCGTTACGCCAGGTAAGGTTGCAGGAGGTTCCGAGCAGATATTTAAAGGGCTTCGAATGGTGAGCCGAATGAAGAACAATTAGCCCCATCCCCGAAAGCACCGCATCTCTTACCATATACGCCACTTCGTCGGGGACGTCGCCGTGCTTCATATGTCCCCACCAGATAAGAACGTCAGTTTCCTCAAGAATTTCTTTTGAAATACCGCAATTTTCGTCCTGAAGAGTTGCGCATTTAACCTCTATATCCTCTTCTGCTCCGAGAAATTCGGCAATGCATCCGTGAATTCCGTCGGGATAATTCTTCTTGAATTTTTCTTCTACTCTTTCGTGCTCATATTCGTTCCAAACAAGTACTCTTATCATTTTTCACCTCTTAAATTAAGTTTTATCTTTTCTTTGCAAAATATATAGCAAAGTTGCGAATTATATGATATAATACATTTGTAACAAATTATTTGAGCTTTGTCAAGTGATTTGTTAACAGTTTTTAGAAAATTCGACCACAATCGGGCTATCTGTGCCGTTACTTGTAAAAAAGCACCGGACAAAAGCTTCTGACCCTTGGTAACAGTCGGCAAGAAAATAAGAAAGGAATTCTGATATGAGCGATTTATCAGCCTTCGAGAAAACAATTCCCTCCGATGCCTTGAGCTTAATAAATGCCCTTGAGGCTGCAGGGTATGAAGCGTATATAGTAGGTGGCCCCGTCAGGGATATTCTGATAGGAAGAATTCCTTGCGATTACGATATAACAACCTCTGCCGAGGTGGGCGAGGTGAAAAGGGTATTCAGCGACAAAAAAACTGTTGATACGGGCATCCTTCACGGCACCGTAACCGTTGTTGTGAACGGCGTCCCTTACGAAATTACAACCTACAGAGAAGACGGAGAATATCTGGATTCCAGGCACCCCGTGTCAGTTTCTTTCACAAAAAGCATCGAAGAGGATCTTAAGCGCCGTGACTTCACTGTAAATGCTATGGCATACAGCCCCACAAGAGGACTTCTCGACCTTCACGGGGGATGCGAGGATGCTGCCCGAAAAATAATAAGAGCGGTAGGCAATGCCGAGCGCCGCTTTGAGGAGGATGCCCTCAGAATTTTAAGAGCTCTTCGCTTTGGCGCAACTCTTGATTTTGAAATCGAGGGAAAAACAGCGGAGGCGCTTGTTGCGAAACGACAGCTGCTGTTAAAAATTTCGGCAGAGCGAATTTTTGCGGAATTGAAAAAGCTCCTCGCAGGCTCCGCCTCGTACAGAGTTATATCGGAGTTTTCGTCTGTGTTTGAGCTTATTCTCCCGGAACTTGCTCCCCTGAAAATGCCAGAAGAGGCGGGGTGGGCGGATTTAAGCTTCGAGGATAGATTAGCCATTCTTTTTGCCTTGAATTCGAATTCGGTAGCAGTCGCATGCGCAGCTAACAGATTAAAATGGGATAACAGCTTGCGTGATAGGATTTCAAAAACAGTAGCGCTTATTTCCTCTTTACCTGCGGATAACGATACGTCGGCCAGAGAATTTTTACTTTCCGGTGAGGATTCTATCCTTCTTTCTGCGCTCCGCATAGGCAGAGTGATGTCGCTTGTGACAGACAGCACCGTGATGCGTGTTAAGAAACTTATCACCGAGGACATGCCGAGAAAAGTCAGCCATCTTGCAATAAAAGGTTCGGATATTTCAGCCCTTGGCGCTAAGGGGGAAGCTATCGGGGAGGTTTTGAAGCTCCTTCTCAAGGGCGTGTGCCTCGGAGAGCTTGAAAATGATAGGTGTGCGCTTATAAACGAGGCAAAAGCTCATATTAAACCATAGTGCGTTTCGTTTTTTAATTTGTTTTTATACGGCAAACGACCTTGTAAATCACGGTTGCTTGCCGTATTTTTTGTCTACAAATTCACCTTGGCAACATATTATATAATAAGGAACAAATAAAATTAAAGCAGTATGGCTATGCCAGAAGAGGCAGCTTAAATTTGTTCCAAATGTAGAAAACGTGGCGGCGACCTATGGAGATATATAAGATTGACACCTTCGGATGCAGCTTTTATTTTTTGAAGGGTGAAGGAGATAATTTCTCTGTGCCGTCGGGGGAAAGCGCATACGCCGTGCGACTGAGAGTTTCTGAAAAGTGTGATTTTTTCCTTGAGCCCCAAGAGGAAAAGGATATTTTTTTGCCCGATTTATACCGAGCTACTCAACTGTTTCTTACACGGGTGAGGGGGTATCCCGGTGGGGAGTATGAAATTATGACACCAAAAGGTAAGGCGAATTTGCGTTTAAGGGGCGATGGCTTGTGCGGTGGAGAGGTGGGACGCTTCAGCCTTTTGGAGAAAAACAGGACCTATCAGCTTTCGGACGGCGAGGTTTCTGTCGCATCGGTTCTGTCACCGAGAGGGGTCTATCTTCTTACCCACAGCGCCTGTGTTGAAAATTTTGATATTGAAAAGCTCGGCTCTGAGCTAAGCCTGGCGGCAAATGGGAACTTCCCCCTTGGAGTCATTGCTCTTAGCGGCTGTGACGGTCGATACGCCTTTCGTGCCTTCGCAAGCGGAAAAGAGGCAGATTCCTGCGCATTCGCAGCTGCCGCCCTTTATGCAAGGGAGGTTATGGGGGAGGGGAAGGATTCTTTTTCAGTCAGCTGCGGTAGCGCTGTGGCTTACGTGGTCTTGGAGCATCAAAGGGTCAGTGTTTTTTCACACGGTGCGGGAGTATTCAGACTTTTTTCATGATAAGGGCACATGCTTAATCCCGAGGAGTTATAAACCCGAAGGAGCGTTTACGTCGCATTTTGCGCTATTCGCTCCTTTTTTGACGGCATTTACAGCAGCATCGCCAACAAATAAAATACTTTTCCAACTTACCTCTCCTCTCTTGACTAATCGGTGTATCTGTGCTAAAATAAATATAATATTTTATGTGCGGGCGGATGTAAGAATGGCGTTTGATGCTTGTATGATGAGGGCTGTGCTGTCGGAATTTTCAGGCAGTTTCCCCGAGGGAAAAATTGAAAAAATATTGCAGCCGGTTTCTGATGAGATAGCGCTTGTCCTCCACCATGGCAAGAGCGGCGGAAGACTGGTGTTTAACGTGGGACCTAATGCGCCGAGACTTCAGCTGTCGGACGTGGCAAAAGAAAATCCGAAAGCCGCTCCGATGTTTTGTATGTTCCTTCGCAAAAGGCTTAGCGGAGCTAAAATAACCGGGGTCAGACAGCCGGGCTTTGACCGTATTGCGGAATTTTCCGTTTCCGGATACGACGATATGGGATTCCCCACAGAGATGCTTATCGTCTGCGAAATTATGGGAAAGTACGCAAACTTTATTCTTCTTGACGGAGAGAGAAAAATTATTTCAGCTCTCAAAATAATCGACTTTGCCGCAAGCACCGTGCGTCAGGTGTTGCCAGGTATGAAATATCAGCCCCCCGTAATGCCCGAGGGCAAAATACCGCCAACGGAAATGACCGAGGAGGAGCTCAGGCGCCGCTTGTCGGATGCTCAGGCGGGCAGAAGTGTCGAAAAATTTATAACAACCGTCTATTCCGGCGTTGCTACCCAAATTGCCCACGAGCTGACCTTCAGAGCAACGGGAAATATAGACACGCCCCTTGAGGAGGCGAACCGCGAGAAGCTTATAAGGGTTCTTCTCGAATGGCAGTCGCTTCTTTGCCGAGAGGACTATGCTCCAACGGTGGCGATAGACAGAAACGGAAAACCCTGCGACTATTCCTATATGGATATAACCTATCTTTCGGATAGCTGCGAGTACCGCCGCTTTGATAGCTTCAGAGAGCTTTTCGATATGTATTATGCGGAGCGGGACAGGCTTGAGAAAATACACCAGAGAGCGAAGGATATAAAGACGCTCCTTTCAAATACGAAGGCAAGAACGGAAAGGAAGCTCACCATACAGAGGGAAGCGCTTCTTGAGAGCGCTAAGGGCGAAGAATATAAGAAGCTCGGCGACCTTATCACTGCGAATATTTATAAGCTTAAACGGGGTGACGAGGTCTTGTTTGCCACCGATTATTATTCAGATGGATGCCCCGAAATAAGAATTTCACTTGATTCAAGGCTCTCTGGCGCTGCGAACGCTCAGAGAATGTATAAGCTCTATGCAAAATGCAAAAAGGCGTCAGAGGTATTAGTAGATCAAATAGCCCTTTGGGAGTCGGAGCTGAAATACCTTGATAGCGTTTCGGCATTCCTTGAGAGCGCAGAGTGTGAGCAGGATATTATTGATATAAGGGACGAGCTGTATAAAGCGGGCTATGGCTCCCGAATGAAGGGGTACAGACCGACAAAAAGCTCCTCGTCAAAGCCTCATAAATTTGTAACGAGCGGCGGCTTTACCCTGCTCGTTGGAAAAAACAACACGCAGAACGATTATCTGACATTCAAGATGGCAGAAAAAGGGGACTTGTGGTTTCACGTCAAGGATTTACCAGGTTCCCACGTCATTATGATAACTGATGGCGCCGAGCCATCGGAGCGGGATTATACCGAGGCAGCCGAAATTGCGGCAGGGTATTCGAAGGCAACGGCGGATTTGGTTGCGGTTGACTACACGAGAGTTAAAAACGTGAAAAAGCCCACAGGCTCAAAGCCGGGCTTCGTTATTTACAAAACCAACTTTACGGCATACGTAAGACCAAGGAAGGAAATAGACGGCAAATAAGCCTGTGAGAGTAGCGCTTTGTCGCAGGGCGACATTTGCCGAAAGGGTAAAATATGGTTGATTTAACAGGACTTCACAAGCATTTCATACTACAGCACCTTGCAGAGGGCGAGGTAGCGGTGGATTTCACCATGGGTAACGGAAACGATACTCTATTCCTTTCAAAAGCGGTAGGCGAGGGAGGCAGAGTTTACGCCTTTGATATTCAAAAAGAGGCGCTCGAGTCCACGAAAGCCCATCTCACCGAATGCGGAGCGCCGGAAAATTATACGCTTATATGCGCCTCTCACCACAGAGTCCGTGAATTTGTAAAGGAGCCTATAAAGGCGGGAATTTTCAATTTAGGATATCTGCCGCGCAGCGGAAGAAAAAGCGTAACCACCATGAGAGAAACCACAATGCCCGCAGTAGAGGCGGCAATAGATATGCTCCTGCCCGACGGTGTTCTTATAATTGCTATATATCCGGGGCATGAGGAAGGCGCCCTTGAAGGGGATATGCTCAGGGAATATTTTAAAACTCTCTCCCGTTTCAGAATCTGTGCATCCGAGTTCAGAATACTCAATTCAAAGGATTCCCCCTACTTCTTCCTTGTTGAAAAGTCAGCGAGAGTCGACTTTGGAAAATACGAATAAGACAGCTTTTTAAGACAGACCAAAATCATAAAAAAGCGAGATACAACGTGAAAAACATAAAAAAACTATTGCTCCTTTTGCTGGCTGTAGCGATAATCTTATCACTTATAGCGGCAGTCGGCTTGGGAGTTGGCGCTTACAGTGAGAGCTTTTCGGGTATGGATATAAGCCATATTGGCTCTCCCGAAAACAAGGTGCTGACCGCAGAAAAAATACTCAGCGAATTTCTCGGTGAGAAGCTTTCGGAGCTGGAAAGTGAATTCTTGTCCGAGTTTTGCAGCTTTAAAATTACATACAGTGACCTTATAACGACGGATAATATAACGCTCTGTTATGACGATGTCGAGAAGACTCTGACAGTCACACCGAGGACGTACTATTACGGAAACGGCAACGGATATATAAACTGGAGCCCCGTGTCCGTCGCCCTTGGTGAGAATACAGTTCCCGTAAGCTATGCTTCATCGAGCGCAGTGTTCAGTGACGTTGAGAGGGAGGCGAGCGCCTCGGTAACAGTTGAATACGAGGCAGACGTTATTTTAGACCCTGCGGATTTGCAGATTTTGGTTAATTTTTACCGTGACTGCGCCGCTCTTATTATGGAAGAGCAGGAATATATCCGCCAAATGAAAATTTACGAGGAATATTTACACGCAAGGCGAGTTTACGAAGAAGCGCAGGGCAGATACAACGACTACCTTGAAGAGCTGCTTGAGTACGAAAGTCTTGTTCAGGAATACGATAATTACACCGAAGCTATGGAGGCTTATTCGGAAGCGTACGCCCTCTATCTTGAATATTTGAGAGTGTTTGAGGAGTACGAGGAGGAGCTTCTTGAATACGAGGCGTACGTGTCTTATAAAAAGCAGGTTTCTCAGCAGTTGAATATACTTGATATGACCAAAAAGCAGACCACTGACGGAAGAAGCCTTTATGCGGCGGTAATGGGAAACGCCGTAGACAGTGTTCTTGATAATAAATCCCTCATAACGGGCGCCGCTATAGGAGCGGACGTCGCTATTGTGGATATGGCAGGTGAGGCTACGGAAAATTTAAGAACGCTTTTGCCAACCTATTTTTCCTTCAAAACCGAAGAGGAAAAATATAACTACTATTCAATTAACTACGAGAAATTTTGCGAAAATTTCAGAAATCTTGCGGTAAGCCTTGAGGCACTTTATAAGGTGCCTAAAGTAAGAGGCTTGCTGATGTCTCAGGAAAAGGACAAAAAATACGTAATACTTGTGGCGCAGCTGGTTATGGTAACCAATGCTATTTGTGACGGACCGGTCAAGAACTACGAAGGTAAGATTTCTTTTGGCTCAGACTGGACTATTGAAAATAAAACCGTAACAGAAGCTCTCGGTGGCAACTTCCTTACCGATTCCGATAATGCCTCTCCCTTGAAAAACGGTTATCCCGATGCTGTAAGTAAGCCTAAAGCCCCCGAGGTAATTACCGAGCCAAAACGTCCTCAAAGACCGAAAACTCCGGTAAAGCCTGACCCTGTGGAGCAGCCAACTATGCCCGAGGAGGTATTTGAGCCGTCGGAGCCTTATGCATCGGTCGACGTAAAGACTACTGTGGCGAGGCTTGATTCGGTGGAGCGTGAGGCGCTTATTGCGGATTATGAAAACACCGAGGAGCGGCGGGAGCCTAATGCGATTTATTATTTGAAGCTTTCTGCCAGGACCGAGAAGGCGGTGTTTGGCGAAGATGTAACCGTGAAATTTTACGATACCGACGGAAGTGCGCTGCTTTACGAAAGTGCCGTAAGAGAGGGAAGTTTTGCCGTATATGAAGGAGAGGTTCCAGAAAAGAAAACCGATGCTATGGGAATGTATGAGTTTAACGGCTGGTGCGATGCGTCCGGAAATGCGGTATCTCTGATGTCAATTAATGAAGACTTAACTCTGTATCCAACCTTTAAAACTTTGCCATTCAGCTACGACGTCACCTGGAATCTTGGAGCAAGGGTGATAACCGAAAGCGTTAAGGCGGGAGAGCTGCCAAGCTGCCCCGAGCTTCCCGTGAAGCCCGACGGCGGCGATTTTATGTATGTATTTTCGGGCTTTGATAAGCCACTGTCACCTGTGGCTTCGAACGTAACGTACACCGCTCTTTTTGACAGAAAATATATAGTCCCCTTCAGTGACGAAGGTGGTGCCGAAATAAGCTATGACGGGGGCGGTATTATTTGCTCAGCCTATGAAACCTATGATAACACCCTTGATATATCAGACCTGCTCGACAGAGCGGTAAAAGCGAGCGGTTTAACTCTTATTACCAACAGAGGAGAGCTTGAATTTCTCTATTCCGACGTTTTTCTTATGAAATCTGCGGGAGTTCGTTATATTAAGCTGAACGTGGCAAGTCGCGGAGGCTTTGGAGAACGCTATTCGGTGCAGCTTTTCAATGGAGATATGGAGGAAATAACAGATACTACTGTCAGAGCGAAGGCAACCTTTGCCTCTACGGTGGCAAATTATCCTAATGCGGTAGTGTATTCCGTCGCAGGAGCGGAAGAGCGTAAATATCACAAATTTACCTCGGGTGCGAATACCGTCAGCTTTTCTCTTGAAAACTCAAAGGTTTACAGGTCGGATTTGGAGTTCGAAATATCTGCGCTTCCTTCGGACGGCGCATCTGTTTTGTGCGACGCAAAAATAGCCCGCCCGGGTGAACGTGTAACGGTAAAGGTGACTCTCGACGAAGGAGTTGAGCTGTCGAAAATTATCGTTACCTCGGGAGGCGTGTCTGTTTTTGTAGATGAAAGCGGCAGCTTTGTAATGCCTATGGGGGACGTAGACGTGGCTGTTGTAACGAAGCTGAAGATGTGGACTGTAACATTCGTAGTTGGCGACAAGGTTATATCCGTACAGAAGCTTCGTCACGGCGAGAAAATAGTTATGCCGGCGGCTCCCAAGCTTGAAAACGACGGTAAGTACTCCTACGAGTTCCTCGGTTGGTCGGAGGACAGTGATGTTGCAACCGAAAACCTTACCTTCGAGGCGGAGTTTAAAAAGACTCTTCTGCCGGAAAAACCAAAGGAAGAAGGTATTATATTATCCGACACGGTATGGCGCTTGGTTACCGTAGGCATAGTTGCGGCAGTGGTTCTGCTTTCGGGAATCACGGTAGGCGTAATTTTCTTAGTCAGATGGCTTATACGTCGGTGCCGTGTGAAAAATGCTCAAAAAAACGAAGTGTAATTTAGTAGCATTGACGATAAAAGTAAAAAACTTATAGCTTAAGTTAAAAAAGGTATTGATTTTCAAAAATTCGGGTGCTATAATTTACACAAGCGTACTATATTTACATATGCGGGTGCGTGTCAGCTCCCGCATATTTTCGCTAGCAAATATACAAAGGAGAAACGGGGACATGAAAAAGAAAAGTTTTCGCTTGAAAATAGCGTTAACAATGCTGCTCGTTGTAATGATGCTTTTCAGCTTCGCTGCAGTTACCGTACTCGCAGCGTCGGGCGATACCTCCTCGGGCGCAGAGGAGAGCACAGAGCTCTTCAAGGTGACCTATATCGAGGCTACCGATACTGAAAAAGCAAAGCTTGATATAAGGCTCTCAGCCGATGTAGCTGTCATTACATCGATGAAAAAGGAGGACCTCGCTCGCTTTAAGGACGAATTGTATGACGCTATATACATGTTATCGTACGATTCCGTAGTTAAAGCAAGTGCGGATAACGGCACAGAAGGCGCTGTGCTGACTGCCGATGAGGAAACATCGGTCATAATCCCTCCGGATTTAGACCTTGATTCAATTAACGTAAAAGAGCTTGAAGCCTTCCTGCGCAGCCATCTTAACGATACTGATGCGAAGGAAAAGTTTGAGGCTGTTATGAGTGGCGAATACGACGCCATCATATCGATAGCCATTGATAAATACGTCAACAGAGACGGCGCTCATACCTATGACGAGGTTGCCGGAAAGGTAACGGATATCGTCAATGAGTACGTTCCTATAATTTATGCTGACGAGCCCGAGGTTATCGAGGAGAAGAAGGCTCTTACCGAAAACAAGATAATAGAGGTTGTCTCCGAGGTTAAGGACGCAACTGAGAACGGTGAGAAATTCCAGATCAGTGTCGAGGATGTTCTTACGTCCATAACGACAATCGAGATTGGTGAAACCGCAGCTGACCGCGCCGTGGTTTACAAGGACGACGTTTTTGTAAACGACGAGGTTATGCACCTTATAAACAACCTTCCCAATCTTGCCGAGGTTAAGGATTTCACCAACGAGGAGATGGTTCTTGATTACAGCGTTCTCGTAACGATGGCGTTCGGTGAGATAGATTTCGACC
>CAJGCM010000072.1 GCA_904501765.1 uncultured Clostridia bacterium
CGCCCCGTGTCGCTTTTTTGCGTATAGTAAACGCCGCCTCTCTGACGAAAGGCGGCGCCCGTTTTTTGTCTTTTCTTTCAACCGGTTTTAACGTATGACATACTTTGCACAACGTATGACACGCTTTACACAATATCAATCTGAACCGCGCGCATTGCGTCAAGGGCGGTATTGTGGCTCTCGGGGGTAACTCCTGCGGAGCAGGAAGAATTTACAGAGATTGGAACCTCGGGGAAGGCGGCTTTTAAAATCATAGCGTTTGATATTACGCAAATATCTGTGCAAAGACCGCAAAGCTCGATTCCCGAAATCTCCTCGCCGAAGCTCTTTATAAATTCGGGCAAGGCAAGGCTGCCGAAGGAGGGCTTGTCAATAACGAAATTTACGTATGGCGCAAGCTCGGGGCAAATCTGCCACCCTGCGCTACCCTTTATACAATGAGCAACGGGGAGCTTCCTTCCCTCTGCGGTTTCCAAATACCCCTCACCGTGGGTATCTCTCGTAAAGACAACCTTGCCGTCAAAATTCTTTACCAAATCAACGACGGCGGGAACTATTGCCACGGCGTGGGGTGTGCCGAGGCTCCCGGTTATAAAATCGTTTTGCATATCGACGACTATAAGATATTTCATTTTCTCCTCCCCCTAATATCGGGATTTTTCACAAAATTATATCACTGTGGGCGCCGCATCGGCGCAGCTCTTCGCCTGTTTTATTCCACAGGAATAAAAATCTTTTTGTTCTCCGTGATTTCGATTTCGTATTTCTTACCACGGAATACTCTGGTAATCTTTGCGGGGAGCATTTCCTCGGGCAGACAGGGGTCGATTTCAAGACCGTCCCATCTTGCCTTAACACCGAGCATATACTGGGTAGCGGCAACGTACATCCAGGCCGCCGTTCCCGTAAGCCAGCTTACGTTTGCAAGACCGAATTTGTCGCTTTCAGGACCGAAGATGTTTGATGCGTAAACGTAAGGCTCTGCCTTGTATCTCCATTCGCCTGCCTTTGCCTGGGCTACCATCGGCAGAAGCTGACGGTAATATTTATAGGCATTTTCAGGGCGCTTAAGCATACATTCGGCAATAATTGCCCAGGTGTTTGCGTGGCAGAATACGCTTCCGTTCTCGCCGCAGCCCTTGTTATAGCAGGTGAGGGCGCCTTCCTTTGAAGGATAGTCGGTGGTCATTGCAGGCTCTATTTTCTTAATGCCCAGGTCCGTGTCAAGATATTTCTTAACGCTATCCATAGCGGAAATCTGCTTTTCAGGGTCGCCCATTCCCGAAATTACGGCCCAGCTTTGAGCATTCAGCCATATTTTCGCCTGGGGCTCCGACTTCGAGCCGATAAATTTGCCCTCGTCGGTGATGCATCTGCGGAACCATTCGCCGTCCCACGCCAGGGTGTTTACAAGCTTCTTCTGCTCTTCGTAAATGTCAAGATATTTTTTGCCGCACTCGCCCTTCAGCTCGGCAATTTCAGCAATCATAGGAAGCACTGTTCCGAGCTGCATCGCAGTCCAGATGCTCTCGCCCTTACCCTTCTGGCATACACGGTAGAGCATATCGTTCCAGTCAGACGCCAGCATCAGGGGGAAGCCGTGCTCACCCAGGTTTGCCATACAGAAGTCTATGGATTTCTGTATATGCTCCCAAACGGTTGCCTCGCCGCCATCGTAGAACTCCACTACCTCGTCAAGGTAATCGAGCTTTCCCTCCTCCATAAGAATGTTATAGCAAGCCATAACAAGCCACAGATGGTTGTCGGAATGTATTCTGGTTACAGGCTCCCAGCCCTCGTTGGGGAAGCAATAGTGATTGCAGTGACCGTCCTTATACTGCTGTGTAAAGAGCAGATTAAGCTTATCCTTGGCACGTCTTGTGTCGAAGGGAACCATAGCGAGAATATCCTGCGCCGTGTCACGAACGCCGACTCCGCGGAAGGTACCCGTTGCATAGTAGCTGATATTTCTTGAGAACTGGAAGTTCCTCTCCGCCTGGTAGGGATTCCAGATGTTAATCATTGTTTCCGCATCCTTGTCGGGAATCTCGCAGGTGAATTTGCCAAGATGCTCACACCAGCCGTCAGCAAGCGCCGCAAAGGATTTCTCAACGAAGCCGTCTTCTCTTACGTGAGCGACACAGTCTTTAATCTCCTCTTCGCTCATTGCAGTGCCGAGGAATATGTTAACCGTCATCTCCTCACCTGCCTTAAGGTCAACGTCAAGCTGTAAAGCGAAGCAGGGGTCGCCGCCGTACATCGTTGAATTGGTGCAGTGCCCCGCCTCGACGTTCTTCGGGTTTTCCTCGCTGCGGTAGGAGCCGATAAATTCATCTCTGTCGCAGTCAAAGGCTGACGCAGGAACGCTTGCCGCAAAATAAACGAGAGGCGTTTCGTCAGGCTTCGGCTGGTTTTCAACGGCATAATTGTATACGAGAATATCTCCCATATTTTTGCAGATAAGCTGATGCTTGTTATAGCACTGCCACTGAAGCTCACGCATAAATTCCATCATTCCAAGCTCTACGAAGGGGAAGAGGGTTATTTTTCTGTCCGTGTCCGAGGTGAGCTTAACATTCCATATAAGGCAGTTTTCAAATTTGCCAACGAAATAGGTGGCAACCGCAGAAAGCCCCGCTCTCTTTGCCTCAAATCTCGTATACCCCATACCGTGTGTAGCTAACCACTCCTCGGGCTTCGTTTTGCAGGGCTCATTCGTCGGGCACCATACGTCCTCTCCGTCCTTTATGTAGGTGTAAAAGCCGCTTCTGTCAGTGGGAATATGGAAAAATTTATAGTGGTTGATTCGCCATATCTGAGGGCTCTTATAAAAGGCAACTCCTCCTCCCGCCTGGGACATCATCGTATGGAAGGTGCCGTTTGAAAGATAGTTCATCCAGGGTGTCGGCGTGTTATACCTGTCAAATGAGATTTCTTTTTTCGCATTGTTAAACTTATACATTTCTTATTTGCCCGCCTCCTCGGTAGCGCTTCAATATACCGAAGCCGACAGAGCGACCGCCTTTCTTTTGATATTGTGCTCGATACACAGGTGTATCGATAATTTGTTTTCACAGGTCTATTATAATATATTCCGAGGAGAAAAGCAACAGCCCGGAGCATAAAAGGTCAAAATTCACAAGCTCAAGGCTCGATATTATTTGAAAGAGTAAAGCTCCTGCCCAAAGCTAAATACTAAAAATTATTTTAAAATCAAAACTTAAAATTATTTCAAAAACACCTTGACAAAGGAAAAGTTCTTTGTTATAATACTATAGTCCATAAGGTTTTGTGGGCAATGCTGCTATGGCTCAGTTGGTAGAGCGCATCCTTGGTAAGGATGAGGTCCCCGGTTCAAATCCGGGTAGCAGCTCCAAGTAAAAGAGCACTGCGGGAGCAGTGCTCTTTTGCTTGGAAATGAAGCGCACCTGCGGTGCATGAAAAATGAAGCAGCCTTCGGCTATGAAGCGTTGCTTCGCAACATGAAGAATGAAAAATGTGCGCTTCGCTTCACGCGAGCGTAGCGAGTGCTTCGTGGCGCTGCGCGCCGCTTCATGTTTGCGAAGCAAACGCTTCATTGGCAAAACGATGAATTTATGATATGCTTTGTTTGAAGGCCGGTGATATTATGGCAAACGATAAGCTTTCGGAACAATCAATGGATTTTGCGATTCAAATTATAAATCTTGTAAAACAGCTGAAAGAACAAAGAGAGAGTATAATATCCAATCAGATCGGCAGGAGCGGAACGTCCATTGGTGCAAATATTCGTGAAGCCAAATATGCACACGGCACCGCTGACTTTATATCAAAAATGCAGATTGCACTCAAAGAAGCAAATGAAACGGGATATTGGTTGGAATTACTTTATAAAACCAACTATATTGGAGAAGAGCAATATAACTTTTTGGAATCCAAATGTAAATCTTTGAGAGCAATGCTTGTTTCTTCAATCAACACCGCAAAAAATAATAACAAATAATCTTTAAAAACTTATCCGGACTTATTACTTCCTTTCGGTATAACGGTGTATAACCGTAGCCGAAGGGATTTTTTATACAAAGCGCAAACCGATTGGCGCTATTGCCGAGCAAGGCTATCCTTCCCTCTTTCGGCAAAGCCTTCTAAAACAACATTACACTACGCCTTGGCGTAGTTTTCGCCTTTATATACGCACTTTTGCGTTTAGAGAAAGGTATAGAATTCCCGTATTCTTCAGCCTTTGTTTCGGGATTACGCACAGCTCTACCAAAACACCTCCGAGCTCCTTTCTCCTTATTCAAAGAAGCCCCTAAAGCACCACGCTCTCCTTCGCCGCCTCGGTTATACGAGGCGGATTCTGCGTTTTTTCCACTCCAGCGGTGCGACTCCGTATCGCTGCTTGAACCGCTTTGAAAAATGCTCCGAGGTTTTGAATCCGCAGCTGAACGCTACCTCATACACTGCGCTCCCCTCCGCCAAAAGCTCCTCCGCTCGGGCAAATCTTATATCGTCGATATAATTCTTTGGAGTTTTTCCTGTATGCCGCTTAAATAAGGCGCCGAGATAATACGGATGATACCCCAAAGCCGCCGCGACGCTTTGATTGCTTATCGGTTCGGAATAATGCTCTTTTATATACGCCTTAGCCGCCTCCGTTGTCTTATTATTGTTTTTGGACATTTTTTCAAATCGGAGTATTTCGTAAACCAGCGAGCCGAGGACCGAGGAGATAAGGGGGGCGCTATACTCCCCCTCCTCCGAGTATAGCTCGGTCAGTCTCAAAAGATATCCCCTGGCAAATTCGGCGCCGCTCATAACAAACGGAGCGTTGAATTTATCCGTATTTATCATTTTGTGCGAGGGCTGCTCAAGGGTTTTGTCAAACAGCTCCGTATAAACGGGAGATAACACGCCCACATTCGGAAAATTGTCTGTAAAATCAAAGTTTACGGTTATAAACAACATGGGCTCGTCTATATCCGACGACAACAAATAACTAATACCCGAAGGATAATAAAGCAAATCCCCTGCCCTCAGCAAAAATTCTCCCGCATCCGTTTCCATTCTCCCTCTACCCGAAAAAACGTAAAGCAGGCGGCAATCGTAAGCAACCGTATGCCGCTTGTTTGGCAAATCTGCCGTTTTCGCTATATATCTTAAATAAGGACGAATCTCCATATCATTCACCTCAATATTGGTTTTAGACAGTTTTTTGTTTGCCTTGCACCTTGATTATAGCACAAGATTGGTGTAAAATGCAATTAGTAATTTGGGAGAAAGCAAAAATGGTTATTTTATCTTACGTTTTCGGAATTCTTGGAATTTTAGTTTCCTTTATTATCTACCAGCAGAAAACCCGTGGCGGGCTGCTCGTCAGCAAGCTGATAGGCGATGCTATATGGTTTGTCCATTACGTTCTTATCGGGGCGTATACCGGCGCCGCCATATCGGTTATAGCCGTGATTCGAGAGCTGGTGTTTATGCACAGAGAAAAGAAATGGGCGAACTCTCCCCTATGGCTCGTTTTATTCCTCGCTCTTTCGGCGTTAAGCGGCGTTATCACCTGGAAGAACCTTTATTCAATCTTCCCCTGTATAGCCTCAGCACTTGCTGTAATCAGCTTCTGGATAGGAAAGCCAAGACTTTCCCGAATACTTGCATACCCCATAACCATATCTATGCTGACCTATAACGTGGCGAGCTTGGCTTACCTTGCTATCGCAAACGAGGCGCTTTCTCTCGTTTCTGCCGTAATAGGAAATATCCGCTATGATTTTGCAAAGCAAACTAAAGATGCGGACGCCTGCAGCTCTGATAGCAAAGACGCCGCTGCCGAAACTCAGGCTTTACCCGAGACGGAAGAAAAAAATTAAAAATCCAAGGAGAAGCCGACTTGAAAACCGGAAAATTAAATGAATACAAAAGGGAAAAAGGACCTCTTCAAATTGTACACGATTTTGAATTCGTCGCCCTGAACCTGCCCGAGGATTACAAAAAAATAAAAGCTATGAAAGGCGAAGAAAAGCTCGCCTATATGGAAAAGCGGTTGGTCTCCCTCTGCAACAGGGGCTACGGCGGCGTTGTTCTTAACACCGACTTTAAAAATTACCTTTGCGACGAGGGCGAGCTTGATATTATCTGCCGCGCAGCAGAGCGAGCTAAAACACTCGGCTTACGAGTATGGATATACGACGAGCAATATTACCCCTCCGGAGGAGCCGGCGGATTAACGCTGATGGGCCACCCCGAGCTTGAGCCTTTAGGGCTTGCCTGCCTTTCAAGAGAGTGGGAAAGCGACGGCAAAATGCCCTTGCGAATCCCCTCGCCCTACGGTCACTCGGAGCTGAAATACGCCCTTTATGCCCCCATGGCGGATGGCGTGGCGGATTTTTCCAAAGTAACGGAGGCTGCCTCGTGCAAGGACCTTTCGGGCGGTCTTGCTTTGGACCTTCCTTGCGGCAGCTATAAGGTATGGTGCTTCTTCTTCAGAGGAATATACGAGCAATCCTATCTTTGCAGAGCTTATCGGGCAAGCCGCCGTTATATAAATATTTTCAATTCCGAGGCAATCGACCGCTTTTATCAGGTAACCTTTGCCGACGGCTACGAAAAGCACCTGTCGGGCAGACTTGGAGATACGGTAGAGGCTGTGTTTACCGACGAGCCTCATTTCCCGCCTTATGCGGAATTTGACGGAGTCCCCGGGACTGCTTATTCCTCTTATTCGGAATACGATGCTCCCGTCGAGGGAATCAAAATGTACCCTTATCTGCCCTGGATACCCGACCTGCCGGAAAGATACGAAAAAAGGTACGGCGAGGCTCTTATCCCCCTGCTCGTGCATCTCTTTGACGATACTGAGCGCTCCCGAGAGGTCAGGTGCAAATTTTATCAGCTTCTGTCAGAGGTTGGAAAAGAGGGGTTCGTAGAAAATTACAGGGACAAGCTCGCCCTCAGAGGAGTTAAGCTCGGCGGCCACTATTACGTTGAGGAAACCATAGACTCCCACCCTCTTCTCTTCGGCGATATACTTGAGCATCTCGGAGCTATGGCAATACCGGGCTGCGACAACCTGAAGTCGGCTCCCGAGGCTCTGCGCCACTGCCTTGCCTCTAAGCTCGCCTCTTCTGCGGCGCATATTGCGGGAAAGGATAAAGTAATGATAGAGGCGTCAAACATGAACGACTCCGACCAAAGCCTTACTCTTGAAAAACTGAAGGGCGCGGCTTCTATGATGTTTGTACACGGGGTTAATATAATCACCTCTTACTACGGAGAAAACGTGCTGCCGCCCGAGGAAATGGCGGCGTACGCACGTCACGTCGGTGCCCTTGCAAGTCTTTTTGAAGGGGGCAAATACCGAGTCCATGCGCTTCTTTACTACCCCTTTGAGCAAATGGCGGCAAAGGCAAAGCCCTTTGGCACTGACGGAAACTTTAAGTTTGACGAGGACACCTCGGAGCTGGGCAAAACTGCGGCAGCGCTTATGTCAGAGCAGGTATGCTTCGATATAATTAACCGCAAAGGGCTTCTGTCCTGCCGTGTCTGCGACGGATATCTGGAAACCGCAAACGGAGAGCTCATAAGAGCTGTCGTTCTTCCCAAAATCGACTGGGTGGACGGTGAGGTTGCCAAAAAGCTTGAGGCGGCGGTTCGCTGCGGCGTTGCCGTGATAACTCCGGGAGCGCGGGAAATAAAAGGCTTGACTATTACTCCAAAAGACCTTTGCGAGGAGAGCTTGCCAAAGCCGCAGATACGGATAAAAGGCGAGCGAGAATTTATAACTCTTATGCAAAGAAGCTTCTACGGGTACGACTTATTTATGATTGTGAACACAGGAGGAGCCACAGTAAAGGCAGAAGCTCTCCTCACCGACAAAGGCAACGAATATGCTATTTTCGACCTGGAAAATTACAAAGCAAAAGAAGCTCCCGTTACCGTATCCTGCGGCACTGCTGCGATACCCCTTGAGCTTCCGCCCCTTGGCGCTGAAATTATAATTCGATATAGTTAATCTGTTCCGCCACCGTCGGAAAGCGGGCGGCTCTGTTCAAGAAACAGGCGGCAAAAGCATCCGCCGCCCCTCGCTTTATTCCAAAAAAGGGGCAAAATTCATACTCTTGCACAATAAACGAAGCGTTTTTTCTGCGTTTTAACCTAAGTAAATCTATTGAAAAAAAGCAAGTTCAATGGTATAATTGAGTTGTGTGAAAACCTTAAAAAATGAGAGGTAAAAAAATATGAAAAATATTTACGCTAAAAACCCTATGAATCAGCCGAGAATCGGCACAGACGTTCATTTTGCAGACTACGCAAACGACTACTCCTATCAGGGCTTCGTTGACGAAGCGTTCCGCTACATAGAGGACTTTCAGATGCTTCGCCCCGACCTTTGGGAAAGATTCGTTAAGCAGTTCAGAGAAGAGGACGCAGACCACGACCGCGGCTGGAGAGGCGAATATTGGGGCAAGATGATGAGAGGCGCAGCCTTCGTTTACGCCTACACGAAGAACCCCGAGCTTTATAAAATCCTTTGCGACACCGTTCGTGAAATGATTGCCTCCGGAAGAGAGGGCGGCAGAATCAGCTCCTACGGTCTTTATCACGAATTTGACGGCTGGGATATATGGGAGAGAAAATACGTTCTTCTCGGTATGCAGTATTTCTATGAAATCTGCGAGGACGAGGAGCTTCGTGCAGCCGTTATCAAGTCTATGGAAACCCAGGTTGATTACATAATGTCAAAGATTGGCCCCGCCGACCAGGGCAAAAAGCCTATCACATCGGCAACGAGAAACTGGAGAGGTCTTAACTCCAGCTCCCTCCTTGAGCCTATCGTAAGACTTTACTCCTTGACCCGTGAAGAGAGATTCTTCGACTTCGCAACCTATATCGTAAACTGCGGCGGTATGGACGTTCAGAACGTTTTCGAGATGGCTTACAAAAACGAGCTTCCTCCCTACCTTTACGCTTCCACGAAGGCGTATGAAATGACCTCCTGCTTCGAGGGTCTTCTTGAGTATTACAGAATTACAGGCAACGAAAGACACAAAACGGCAATAATAAACTTTGCCGACAGAATTCTTGAAACCGATTTCACGGTTATAGGAAGCTCGGGCTGCACTCACGAGCTGTTTGACCACTCTACCGTAAGACAGGCAAACACCACCAACGGTGAAATAGCTCAGGAAACCTGCGTTACCGTTACCCTTATGAAATTCTTCTATCAGGTTCACCTTCTCACAGGCGACCCCAAGTATATGGACGCCTTTGAAATTTCCTTCTATAACGGCTACCTCGGAGCTATCAACACCGAAAAGGTTATCGAGCCTAAAATGATAGTTGAGCATCCCGACTGGCACTTTGAGCCCCTTCCCTTCGATAGCTACAGCCCTCTGGTTGCAGGAAAGCGCGGCATGGGCGTCGGCGGTCTTCGGGTTATGTCCGATATGCACTATTACGGCTGCTGCGCTTGTATCGGCGGAGCAGGTATAGGACTTGTTCCCAAGGTTCAGCTTCTCTCCACAGAGGAAGGCTTCGCTCTTAACCTGTTTATAAACGGTAAAGTAAAGTCAACCACCCCTGCGGGCAACCCAGTAACCTTCGTTACCGAAACCGCATATCCCAAGTGCGGCAAGGTTAAAATCACCTTGGAGCTTGATAAGCCCGAGAGCTTTAAGCTTGCGGTAAGAGTTCCCGAATGGAGCAAGAAAACAAAAATCAAGCTCTGCGGCAAGGCAGTCAAGGTTTCTGCGGGCTACACCGTAATTGACGCCGAATTCAAGAGCGGAGATACGGTAGACGTTGAGCTTGATATGAGAACTCAGGCGATTCTCCCCATTCCTTACGGAGAGCAGGTTCTTATGAATCACGTTCTTTGGGGCTTCAACTTTACAATTCCCACCTACGACAAGGAAGACCCCCTTGCGGCTCACCACATCGCCCTTCGCCGCGGACCCGTTATGCTTGCTCAGGAAAACCGCCTCGGTTACAGCGTTGACGACCCCATCGAGGTTGCGGTAAATCCCGACGGCTACGTTGACGTAGAGCTGACAGAGGGCAAGGCTCCCTATCAGTCCATCGTTGAGGCTTACGTTCCTCTCGCAAACGGCAAGAAGATGCTCGTTACCGACTATTCCTCCGCAGGAAAGCTCTGGTGCGACGAGAGCAAGATGGCAGTTTGGATGCTGACGGTTTAATCCGTTAGCATCGGCTGCGGCGGGTTTGATTAGTAATATTTATAATTTGATTAGTAATATTTATAGAAACATAAAAAACGGCAAGGCTTGGAGCCTTGCCGTTTTTTGACTTCCGTCGGTGGAAATCATTTTCAAATGCTTTTATTTTATCATTTCTCGCGAGAGCGGGAGAATTTTCTCTGGAACAGCTTGACAATCTCAACCACGGGAATAACGAGGATTCCGAGGCCGATAGCAACGAGATATTCGGTGAAATCTACACTTGCAAAGCCGAATGCCGATGCAAGGAAGGGTATTTCACATACAAGGGTCGTTGCCACGAGGGAGCCAAGACCTGCAAGGAGAAGCATTTTGTTCTGCTTGGGAAGGGCGAATATGCTCTCCGTTCTTGAACGCATATTGAAGCTATGGAAAATCTCAGCCATTGAGAGGGTGAG
>CAJGCM010000073.1 GCA_904501765.1 uncultured Clostridia bacterium
CAAAAGCATAATCGGCAATCAGTCTGCAACTTGCATCTATCTCAGCCCTTGGATTTTCAATTCCCAAGTCAGGTCCTATGGCGGCATAGAAATCGTTGCCCTCGCAGCCAAGGTATAAAATCTCGCCCTTCCTGTTGTATATAAGACCTTCGTTCATACTGAAGGCATTTTTTTCTATTTTTTCAATACTCTCGTGGAGTATAAGCTCTTCGACGAAATTAACGCCTGAGAACGAGTAAGCCTTTAGCTCCTTTATGTGAGAGGGAACGGTTACCGTTTTAGCCCTTTCGGAGTTTATGTATATATTGTCGCAAAGAGTGGCAGGGTTGGCAAACTCATCGGAGAAGTTTATCTCTAACCAGTCGCCGAAGTCACCCATAAAGTTGACTCTTTCAATATAGTCGAGATTATTAAATGCGTTGTATTTTATCTCTCTGATGCTACCCGGTAAATTCAGCACGCTACCGCGGTAATCCCAGTAAGCTTCTCCGATAACGGTTTTAAGCTTTGCATCCTTGTGCCAATAAATTGGGCAGGTGACGTTGCTGAACGCCCTTTTTCCCAAGCTCTCAACACCGCAGCCAACCGTAATGGAATTGACGGAGCGAAGACCCGTAAGAGCGTAGTCCTTAATTGCTCTAACGTCATTCGGAATAACCAAATCGACAAGCTCCTCATCACCTACGTAAATTTTTTCCGCAGAGAATAGGGGATTAGCGCCGTGCGAGACGAATTCTATGTCGAACCAGGAGGATAAATCCTTTATAACCAAGGTAAAGTATCCCCAGTTGTCGGGGGAGTGATAATTATCACCCATCTTTTTTATTCCCGAGCCTACGGTCAGCTTTTTCAGCTGGAAGAGGTCAATGGCGCCGTCGCCAACCACCTCTACGCTGTCGGGGATTACAAGCTCCTCGCAGTAATAGTTATCAAAGGCGTTGTCCCCTAATACCTTTACCGAAGGCTCCTCGCCCCAATGAATTTTTGCGCTGCTGTACTGGAAGGCGTAGCTGCCGATTTCGGTAACGGAGTCCGACATTACGATGTCCTCAGGATTATAGTCGTACATCGTATAGATTTCAAAAGCCCTGTCGTAAATAGCGTAAGGATGACCATTGTAGCTTTCGGGCAAAACCAGCTCTCGGTCGGTAACGTAGGGGTTTTTGTTTAAAAGATAGTATTTGTCACCGTCCTCGAAAAAGGCAAAGCCCTCGTAATCAAAATTAATCTTGCTCTCACCGTCTGCTCTGCTGTATTCGTGCCTTACCGAAAGCTCAAGTCCCGTCGGAGCTTGCTCATTGCCATAATCAATTTTTACCTGAGAATTGTTTTCAACCTCAAGAACCCTTCCGTTACACTCAAAAAGGCGGTCAATGCTCGTAACCTTCTCGCCCAAAGTAACCTTGGTTAAATTGTAGCAACGCAGGAATGGGGATTCGCTAACCTCAGGGAAAGTTTCTATTGAGAAGGAGCGAAGATTAAAGCATTCCCAGAAAGCGCATCTTCCGACCTCAGTCAAGCGCTCTCCCAAGGTAACCTCAATCAAGCCACCGCTGGCGCAAAAGGCATTTTCGCCTATCACCTCAAGCTTTTCTCCTCTCAGCACAAATGGGGCTACGTTATACATATAGGAAAAAGCGTTATCGCCAATTACTCTCAGGTTTTTGCTGAGGGTAAGCTTTCTTACGTTGCTATTTCCGTCAAAAGCAAAATCTCCGATTTCGGTAACGCTGTCTTCTATTACAATTTCGGTAAGATTCATGCCGCTGATGGCTCTGTCGCCGATTTTTTCAACGTTGTTTCCAATCGTAATTTTTTCCAGATTATGGGCGCCGAGATTAATGTTATCACCGTCGCCTACCACCTTGATAGGCATACCTTGGAATTCAGAGGGAACAGTAAATTCCGAGGACGTAAAGTTTTCGCCAAGCGATTTTAAAATCCAATAGCTACCGTCTTCGCTGAGCCTGTAAACAATCCCCGTTTCGGGGTCTGTAACTGTTGCCGTATCCTCCTCAAAGCAGGAGCTTAAAGCGGTACAGGTCAATATAAGAATGATGCATAAAATAATCGGTAAAATTCTTTTCATGTTCTACTCCCAAAAAGATATATTTAAAAGGGTCAGCGGTGTTATTCTTTAGCAGATTTGCCGTTAAGCGCTTTTTTGCCCGAATTGCCGAGAGAAAGAAGCTATTATCATTTAGCTTCTTTACTCATTGTATCACAAACAAAAATCTTTGTCAACGAATAAAACATCGCATATAAGCTCTGTGAGTTTTTTTATGAAAATAATAGTAAAATTAACGAATGCAGGGCAGAGTGGCGCAAAAATGATTAAAAGTTAAAAAACGAAAACTTTTCGAAAAAAATATATAGACTTAAAAAAACTATAATGTTATAATGCTAATGTAGCAAAGTATAAATTTTCTCATATAAGGAGATAAAAATGAAGGTAACCGTTAATTTTGACAAGGCAATAGGAAAAATCAAGCCTATGCACGGAGTTGGTCAGCCGCCATTTGTAGGCAGCAACTTTTCTCTTTTCCACTATCTTACCGAGGCGGGAATACCATTTTCGCGCCTTCATGACGTAGGCGGAGTATACGGTGGCGGCAGATGGGTAGACGTTCCTAATATTTTTAGAGATTTTAACAGAGATCCCGAGGACGAGGATGCATACGATTTCACCTTCACCGACCTTCTTATTACCGCTCTTATGAAATGCGGCGCAGAGCCCTTCTTCCGCCTTGGCGTAACTATTGAAAACGATTGCCGAATTAAAGCATACAGAATTTATCCTCCGGCGGATAATATGAAATGGGCAAGAATTTGCGAGCATATAATTCGCCATTATACCGAGGGATGGGCAAAGGGTTTTTATTATAATATTCGTTATTGGGAAATCTGGAACGAGCCTGATAACCACTGCGACATAAATAAGAACCAGATGTGGCGCGGCACAAAGGAGCAGTTCTTCGAGCTTTACGGTGTTGCCTCAAAGCACCTAAAATCCTGCTTCCCCCATCTTAAAATTGGCGGCTACGCATCCTGCGGCTTCTATTCGGTATCCGATTCTGAGATGTCAAAGGCGCTTTCCATATCGAACACTACCAGTTATGTTGAGCATTTCACAAACTTCTTTAACGATTTTCTAAAATACGTAAAAGAAAACGACTGTCCTCTGGACTTCTTCTCCTGGCATACATATGATAACGTAAAGGCAAATATAACCTATGCAAAATATGCAAGGCGCCGCCTTGACGAGGAGGGATTCACCCAGACTGAAACCTCTCTTAACGAGTGGAATATGGAAATTCAGCTCAGAGGAACGGCGAAGCATGCCGCAATGATTTGCGCCAATATCCTTTCTATGCAGAATCTGCCTGTGGATACTGCAATGTTTTACGATGCAAGACTTGGGGTCAGCCAATACGGCAGTATGTTTAACCCCTTAACCAAGGAGCCGTTCCTCGCTTACTACGGCTTCAAAGCCTTCAACGAGCTTTATAAGCTTGGCTCTCAGGTGGAGCTTACTCTTGACTCCGAGGACCTATATGCGGTTGCCGCAAGGTGCGAAAATGAGGGCTGTATAGTAATAGCAAACCCCACAGACGATGACGTTGCCTTGGAGTTTTCCGATGTCCTTAACGTGGTCGAATGTTACATCACCGAGGAGGGTAGATGTGAGGAGAAAATCACCCCCGCCACGGCAATTCCCAAAAACAGCTTTATAACCTTTAAGGTAAAGCTTTAATACTTGAGCCTTGGCTGAAAGATTAACCTAAACGCCGAAATAAGCAGAAATTCGCAGAATTGTAATCTTAAAAACTTAAATACGCATAATTTTAGAGCGGAGATACCTGTTTTTTAGTATCTCCGCTCTTTTTCGTTCGGCTATGCCGAAATATGGCGTTCCTTTTTGGCGCCTTCAAATTAATTCAGAGGTGAATATAGCTATTTAAGCCTTTTCAATTTCCCGAAGCACGAATTCCAAGGATTTAGCCGCATCGGCAAGGGTTGCCATCTGTGGCTTGCTTCCCGATTTTGCGGCATCTGTGAAATAGAGCAGCTCGTTGTAATATCCGCCTAAATCGTCAATATTGCCGCCCTTGTATCCTCCGGAAAGCTCCTTTTTCTCAAGTCTTATTTCAGTGGCTCCCTCGGGTGTGTAGCACATAAATTTGCCCCCCGCATTTTCGACAGTCGCCTTTTCAAAAACAACTCTGAAGGTGGCTTCAAAGGGATGGCTTTCAGGCAAATCCCAGGTCCCCTCAACGCTAACGGCAAAGTCTTTATATTTCATGACTGTGCATATATATGAATTCGCCTCGCCAATAGTGTTTTTTACGGAATGGAAGGTATCAGGCTCGCCGAAGAGGGATAGTACGTAGTCCGTGTCGTGAATGTGTAAATCCTGCGCCGCTCCTCCCGAAAGAGATACGTCGCGCAGCCAGTTGTTCCAACCCCAGGTAGGTACAGGGCTTATTCTGCGGAAGTTTGCATTGACAACCCTTCCGTAAACGCCGCTCTCAATAATTTTTCTAAGCTCCACGTATTCGTCCCAGAATCTTATAACCTGACCGACCTGAACGTTGCAGCCCGTTTCTTTCGCCGCCTCAAGCATCATATCTGCTTCACGACATGTGAGAGCGACAGGCTTCTCAACGAAAACGTATCCTACCTTCTTCATAGCCGAAACCGCATATTCAGCGTGTAAATATGTAGGTAAGCATATATCAATAACGTCAACGTCAGCCTTTTCAATAAGCTCCATGCCATCTTCGAAAATTTCCGCTCCGTCAGCAAGAGCCTCTGCCTTCTCTTTTCTCAAATCTGCGACTGCCGCAAGCTTTACGCCCTCAATGCTTTTATAGCAATTGGCGTGCATCGTACCCATAAAGCCACAGCCAATAAGTCCAACCTTTATCATTTTATTTTCTCCTTAAAATTTTATCCATAGCACCCGAGGTGTTGTAAATAATTGTTTCGGGATAGTGTTTGTATCCGGGTATCATTTCAGCGGAAACCCAGTCGTCATACCCCACCTCTGCGAGAGCATTCATAACTTCGGGATAATTCACGTCGCCTGCAAGCAAATCCACGAAGCCGTGAAGCCCCCCTGCCTGTATACGGTAATCCTTGAAATGCACCTTCTTAATACGCTTTCCTAAAATTCTGACCCAGTCCTCCGGGTAGGAACAATACATTGTGTTTCCAACGTCTAAATAGCTTCCGACGTATTCGCTGCCTATTTTGTCTATGAAATCACGCATTTCCATAGGGGAGAGGAGAAATTTATTCCATACGTTTTCAAGCCCTATATTTACCTTCAGTTCCTCGGCGTAGCCCTTCAGCTCACTGATGCCCTCAAGCGCTCTTTCATACACGGTGTCGTAGGCTACCTTTTTTTCAGGGAAGGAAAACTCTACGTTTACAGCACCCGGGATAACCAGCGCCGTATCAGCTCCTAAAATTTTTGCAGTATATAACTGACGCCTTATCATATCCTTTGCTTTTTCTCTCATTGATTTGTCGTCGTCGCTCAGCCTGTAATCCCAGCACAGACCAGAGGACAAGCTGTATAGCGAAAGTCCTAATCCTTCTGCCTCGCGCCTGATTTTAAGCAGCTGACTCTCAGTGGCCTTTAGCGAAAGCTCCCCCTCACCGTTTAATGCAAGCTCTACGCCCTCGAAGCCCGCATTCTTCGCTAAAACAAGATTTTCTTTAATGCTGCCCTCGGGAAATGACCAGATATTGATACCTTTTTTCATAAAAATCTCCTTGACAAGCTCTTTAGTTTTTGTTACCCTAATTGTAAGGGACACTGTTTTTAATAAACAGTCATTTTTTTGCACAATACGTTCAAATTTGTCCACAAATTTTTATTTAAGGATATAAATATGAAAGCAAGGTATATAAAAACAAAGCTAAGCACCCTGATAAACGTAACTAAAATTGTTACCATTCATTACAATGAGTACGGTAAGAATTTTAATTTTGGCGGAGAGTCCCACGATTTTTGGGAAATGGTGTATGTAGATAAAGGTCGAGTTCTGGTAAAACGTGAAAATGAGGAAATGGAGCTTCAGCAGGGCGAGGTGATTTTTCATAAGCCGAATGAGTTCCACGCAATAAGAGCCGCTGATTCCGAGCCAAACTTTTTTGTAATCTCTTTCGTATGTAATTCTCCCTCTATGAGCTGCTTTGAAAAATACACGACTAAGCTTGATAAGTGGCTTCGCCCATATATTTCCGCAATAATTAAGGAAGCAGACAAAACCTTCGTTATTTCAAAAAACAATCCCGGGATTAAGAAATTGATTAAAAGGCAAAATGCTGTAATCGGTGGAGAGCAGCTCGTAAAAATACATCTTGAGCAGCTGCTTATTCTGCTTATCCGCAATATACAAAAAATCGGGGAAATTGAATTTTTCCCCGATAAAGCGAGTATGGAAAATCATCTAACGGCAGCGGTAAAGAAATATCTTGAAGAAAACGTAGAAAAAAACTACAAAATCAAAGATATTTCAGCCCATTTCGGATACAGCAAGAGCTATTTGCAAAGGATTTTTCACGAGCAAACGGGCGCGTCTATTGCAAGCTACGGAATCGAGCTGAAAATAAAGCTGGCAAAGCAGCTTATCCGAGAGGGAAATTTGAATTTCACCGAAATTTCGGACAAGCTGTCCTTTGACAATCCACAGTACTTTTCCCGTGTATTCAAGCGCATCGCAGGAATGACCCCAACGGAATTCAAGCTATCACTTGATTTTGTAAGCTGAACGGTGTAAAAAGCTGACCAAATTTTGACCACGTTTTCCAATAAAAGTGCGAAAATCATCCGTAACCTTCTGTGATATATTGTGTTTACAGGAGGTGCAACCTATGAAAAATATAATCAATGAATCGTGGCATGAAAACATAATTCCGAAAGAAGACAGCCGGACGATCTTGAAAGAGATGAAAGAGTTACTTGGATACATGGCGAGGCATCACGAGGACTTGGATAAGAACTTCATGACATTTAAAGTAAAGCTATAATACTTAAGTCTTACCTAAATGGTTAAGTAAAAAAATCATGAAAAACAGACCCGCGAAAAGCCCGAAAGGGCGATTCGCGGGTTCAATATTATATGGCGCGCTTTGGAAACGTTCGCATTTTGCTATTTAAAGCATGTGACAACTGCAGATAAGTTTTTAAAGCAGATTTTGTTTTGTATGTTATCTGTGGAGAACACTATTCGTATATCTGCATTTCTTAAGCTTGAGGCAGAGGTTGTGAAAGAAAGCGTCTTTGTTTTTGGAGATAGTGTCGCGGTAACGTTTTCTTTTTTATCCATCAATTTATCTCCTTCATAAAGATAAGATTCAAATTTTGGCGCGCCCAAATAACCAATGTCCCATAGTACATCATAATCTTTTACGTAGTATACGTCGTATGTAATTTCTACGTTTACGCGATATCCTTTTTGTGCAAGGGCTTCAAAATCTAAATTAGGAGAAACTGAAAAACCTTTGCTTGAATCTTTGTTATTGTCCATAAACTTTATTGAAAAGTTTTGACCGGTAGCTTCGTAGCGAAGCTGTAACCATTTTGCATACAAAGTTGTATTCGATTTTATTTCCAAAGGATAAATGGCGGGGGTTTCACAGCTCTCGTCACGATACCAACCGAGAAACTCAAAGCCCTCGCGTTCAGTTTTTGGAGCAGAAACGAGGGTTGAACAAGTCAAAGAAGAAACAGCTGTTCCTCCGTTCGTACGAAATTTTACTGTGTAAGAGGGCGCCAAGGGTGAGCTTGTTGAAGCGCCGGTTGAATCTTTGATTGCAAAAACATTGCAGCTTGCTAAAAATGTGCAAGCAAAAATTAAAATCAATAAAATTATTTTTTTCATTTCTTTTCCTTTACGATAAAATTGAAGTTTTGTAAAATCAAAAAGTGCGGCTACCGGAGTAAGCCGCACAAAAAACGCAAACTCCAATAGTCGCCAAACCAACTGATAGAGCAAGAACTATATTCTATTTCCGCCATACTCAGTAGGAGTTTGCATTTTTAACAAAACCTATTATGAGTATTACAGAAAAAGGGTATAACTATCCCATAAAGATAAAAATAGCCCTTGCTTCGGTTATTCAGTTGGTTTGGCATAGCTATTATAGCATAGCGCTTGAAAAAAGTCAATAAAAGCAAAAATAAATTTTAGGTCAGCAAACTCGTGCAAAAAGCTCGATTTGAACCTTACTCCGTTTGTGGCGCAAATCCGCCTTGCGGCTTTGGTGCTACGCACAGTGCCCGTCTTCGACGAGCCGCCACGGAGCAATCTGCGGCAGCCGTCCTGATGAGCAAGCTCCTCGATACGCCTGCTCTTGCTTATCTGCGCCGCCGCTCGCTCTGCTCGCTGCGCCGCAGAGGTGAGCAAATCCTTTCCTCTCCGCCAAAAAAGAAAGATACCGAGTGTCCTTTTGGACGCTCGGTATCTTTGTAAAAGTCGGACAAAAAAGATATTTTCGTGAGTTTTCGTTTGGGTTTGAACTCACGCGCCTGAATCACGCCAAAGGCGTGGATGAAATCAATGCAAAGCATTGTATGGAATCCGTCACAAGACGGTATGGAATCAACACAGGGTGTTGGATGGAATCAAGCCGCAGGAAAATACACGCTGATGCGTGATGATATACAGCCCTGAAGGGGCTGATGATATCCACGACTGCGTCGTGATGATATGCCAAGCCTGCGGCTTGGATAAAAAAAGAAGCAACTTTTGGTAGACAAAAGTTGCTTCTTTTTTGGCGGAGAAGGAGAGATTTGAACTCTCGCGCCGGTAAACCCGACCTACACCCTTAGCAGGGGCGCCTCTTCACCACTTGAGTACTTCTCCATATTGACAGCCCGTGGTTCATAAGACTGCCAAAGTATTATATCAATATTTTTTATGTTTGTCAATACCTTTTTTGATAAAATTTAAAGTTTAAAGTTTTGCGCTGTTAAGCGCGGTCAAATAATCCTTCGGAGCAACACCTACTGTTTTCTTGAATACCGAAGAGAAATATAAGGGGTCCTTAAAGCCCGAGAGCAAAGCGACGCTCTTCACCGAATCTATTCCGTGCTCGAAAAGCGAAACTGCGTATTTGATTCTTATATCCCTTATATATTCCGAATAGCTGACCCCCATCTTTTTCTTGAAGAGGTGGGATATGTATTTTGCATTGTACCCGAGATGCCGCGAAATTTCGGTAATTGACGTTGTAGGGTCGGAAAAGCTTTCTTCCGTTATAGTTACAACACGGTTTATTATCTCGTTTACCTCAGCGCTCCCTGCATCAAAACGGGAGAAGGTGTATAAAAGAATACTTTCTGCCGCCAAATCTATATTTCCCTCAGCTGCTCTGGAAAGAGTGCTTTTCCAAAGTGGGATTATGCCCTCTGAGCCGTGGAAGGCTCGGCAGGACTTATTTATGCCGAAGCGGCGAAGAAGCTCCTCGCCCCGTCTTCCCGAAAAGCTTATATACATATATTCAATCGGCTCCTCTGCATAGACCGAAAAGCTCTCCGTCGGAAACCCGAATATAAGAGTGCCGACTGTGGCATGGAATTTTACTCCCTGGAAAATGAAATCGCACTCACCCTTTACCAAAAGAAACATACGGTTAACGGCTATCGTTACGTTGCTCTTTATCTGCTCAAGGTTCGATTCGTAAATGAAATTGCTTATCTGTAATTTATCCTCTGTGTCATAGGTGATAAATTTGCATATGTTTTTATCCTTCATTATTAGCTCCTCCATATATATTTTAACGCAGTGAAACTAAAAAATCAACCTGTTTCTAACTTTTTCAAATAAATATATAGTTTTTTTCTATTGCAATTTTTCATAATTTCAATTATTATATAGTCAGCAAATGCAAAAGACTGTGCGCTTTATCGACTTTTGTATAGGAAATGGAGATATTTATTTTGGAACAGATTGAAATTTTATCATACGGTATGATATGCATCTCGGTCATTATGTTTGGCGGATGCTTTGCCCTGAATGACGTTTACAGAAAGCTCAGAGGAGCCAGCAGCTTGAAGATAAGCCTGCAATTCTCTCTGGTGAGCGCGGCAGCAGGACTTGTTATAATGTTTTTAATCAATGGCTTTAAGCTTGAGTTCTCCTGGTTCACTCTTCTTATGGCATCTTTATCGGCGATTAACGGATTTGCTTTTTCCTTCTGCGCATTCCGCGCATTGGGTAGCATAAACCTTTCTCTTTATTCTCTTTTCTCAATGCTCGGCGGCATGGTGCTTCCTTTCCTTCAGGGAATCCTGTTTTACGGTGAGGCGGTAACCGTTGCTAAGGTTGTGTGCTTGGTTGTTATATGCGCAGCTCTTGCTCTCACCGTTGAAAAGGGTAATGGAGAAGAGAAGAAAAAAGGCGGCGCGATCTATTACATAGGAATATTCGTCCTTAACGGTATGTCAGGCGTTATATCCAAGCTCTTCACCTCGGCTCCGGAGGAGTGGGGAAAGACCAGCGCAGAGTCCTTCTCTATCCTTTCCGCTATCTCGGCAATAGTGATAGCAGGCATAGCTCTTATC
>CAJGCM010000074.1 GCA_904501765.1 uncultured Clostridia bacterium
AAGGGGTAATATCCAGTGTCGGCTCTTGAAAAAGTCCGCTTTGATTTCCGCAAGCTCCTTGGAATCCTTGCCACTGTACTTTTCCTCGTCGGGAATCTCGGTAAGATGGGAGCGTATTATGTTCAGAGCAGGGCTTTCGCTGAAAAGCTCGTTGTTTCCGCAGTTTACGGAAACGACGATTCCCGCATCCTTATATATCCATACGTTTTGCCCTAACATTCCGTTCATAAGAATTTCGCCTCGACTGCGTCCGACCCATACGTGATAGCCGTAGTCGAAGTCGCCGCTCTCCTCGGGTGTGGGACTGTGGGGTGAGCATAAAAGCTTTACTGTTTCCGGGGAAAGCACTCTTCTGCCGAAGAAGGAGCCACCCTCGAGAAGCATAACGCCTATTTTTGCAAAGGATTCGCAGGACATATATAGCCCGAAGCCACCCTTTTCTATTCCCTCAAGGCTCTTCTCCCAGAAAACGTTGGTTATTTCCAAGGGGGAGAAAAGCTTTTCATTTAAGTAGTCAAAAAAGGGCTTTTTGCATACACGGGTAGCTATATTTGCAAGGATATAGGAGTTCATACTGTTGTATTTATACTTTTCGCCGGGGGCGGAGGAGGGGGCAGAGGTGAAAAATGCCTCGGTCCATTTGTCTTCGCAGGCAACTCCAAGCTCCGCAAAATCAACCCCGCTTGCCATACGCAAAAGATGCTCAACCGTAAGCTCACGCAGCTTTTTATTTATTACGGGTACGTCGGGGAAGAAGTCGCACACCTTATCGTCAAGGCTGATTTTTCCCTCGTCAAGGAGAAGACCTATGCCTATGCCCGTTACGGTTTTTGACATAGAATGAGCCAGGTGAATTTCATTTACGCTGTACCCGGGATGGGAGCATTCGCATATAACTGCTCCGTCTTTAATTATCATAAGGCTGTGTATATTTGCTCGCCTTTCTTCCTCTAACGCCTTCAAGAGGGCGGCAATTCTCTTTGGAGATATACCCGTTTTCTCGGGAGCCTTGCGCTTGAAAAATTTTATTTCCTTCTTGTCAAGCTCTGTTTTTTGTGGTTTGTATTCTACCACGGCGGGATTTTTTCTTCCCTCAAACATCAAGCCCCATACAAGCTGGACGGCTCTTTTTTTCCATTTTTCCATTGTGACTGTCCTTTAAAATCATTTGTGTTCTTTCATTTTATTGTATCACTTATACAGTTAAAAATCAAGTGCATAATTCTGCCTTGGTAAAAGATAATTCTGCCAAGGCAAGGAAATGCCTGTGAAAACAAAAACGCCTCTTCCCGAGAAAACTCATATTGAGCGGACGGGACGGGGCGTTTTGTTTCATTTAATTAAATGTTTACGGAAATAACCTGATTTTCTTCAGCAGACCTGAAGGCAGCCTCCATAACGAGAAGCACACGTCTAACCTCAGGGAGCTTGATTTTCTGCTCGCATTCGCCTTTTATGGCGGAGCAAAGGTTGCGATAGAAGTCGTGAACGTCGGAGGAGGGACGCTCAAGCTCGTACATATCGAGAGTAATCTCATCTCTGGGAGCCATAGTCTTGGTTATTCCCGCAGCAGTCTGAACGGGAACGACCTCCTTCTCGCACCATGCCTTCAGCTTGGAAACACGGCATTTTTTCTGCCAGTCCTCAATAAGAGCCGAGCCTGACCTTGCCTGCATATAGAACCTGGGGAGAGGAAGGAAATTATAGGTTCCAACCTCAACGGTTGCTCTCTTTCCGCTGTCAAACGTTATATGAAGATTGAAGCCGTCGTCAACCTCGTTTGTGGTAATATTGGTTATCTCGCAGTAGATTTTAACTATTTTTTCGGGGATAAGTTTTAGCATCTGGTCGATAAGGTGAACTCCCCAGTCAAGTATCATACCGCCGCCCTGAGGCTTATGGCATCTCCAGTCGGAGGGAATACCGCGGGAGCCGTGAATTCTCGACTCAATATTTATGGTATCGCCAATTTCGCCGTTGTCAATAAGGCTCTGGATTGCAAGATAGTCAACGTCCCAGCGTCTGTTCTGGTGAACGGTGAATATTTTGCCTGCCTCCTCGGCAGCCCGGCACATATCGTCAAAATCACCGACGGAAAGGGCGACGGGTTTTTCGCAAACCACGTGGTGACCTGCCTTAAGAGAGTCTATAACTATCTGACGGTGAGAGTCGTTGGGCGTTGCGCAAAGCACGATGTCAACGCTTTCGTCGGCAATAAGCTCCTCAAAGCTTCCGTAGGTATGTATATTGTTTTCTCTTGCGGCATTCATACGGCGCTCGGCTATATCAAAAACACCCGCAAGCTCAATGCAGTCGCTCTTAAGCGCCCAGTTAGCGTGCCAAGCACCCTGACCGCCGTAACCGACTATCGCTAATCTTTTTTTCATTTTTAAATTCCTTTCGGTATTTTGAACTTTTCCTACGTTGACTATTTTATCATAATTCATAGGTTATTTCAATCACTATTTTGACTTTTTTATTAAAAATATTGCTATTTTCTCGCGCCCGAGGGAAAAAGCGGGAAGAAAGATGCCGCTTAAAAAAGGACGGCTGAATTCGGACAATCCCATTTTCGTGTGTCGGGTGCGTTTTTTGCAGGTAGGTTAATCCCCGGGACTGCCAGCAGCTGATTACGACAGCAGAAATGCTCCAAGCCCCGATACATCGGTTATGAAGCCGAGAGTGACGCCCGAAAGAACGAGAATTCCCAGAACGGTAAGATTTCTTACGAGGTTCTTGTTTACCTTGAAGAGTATGAGCAGACCGACACCCGCCCCTGCAAAAAGTCCCGAGAGCATAGTTCCAACAGTTATTATTCCCTCGGCAAAGAAGGTGGTGAGAGCCACGGAGGCGGCGCAGTTGGGAATAAGACCTACCAGAGCGGCAAGAAGGTGGCTGATTATGGGCGCATCGTGCATTATTGCGGCTATATTTTCCTCACCTATAAAGAAAATCGCCGTATTTATAGCTAAGGTTATGACCAAAATAAACAGTGAAATTTTTGCCGTATGTATAAGAGCGGACTTGAATATTCCCTCTTCGCAGTGGCAGCCCTCCTCGTCGCAAAGACCGTCTATTTCAATATCCTCGTTATCTCTTTTCATAAGGCGCATCGCTATATCAATAATAAAGCCTACAAGAATTGCCGAGAGGGATTTGTAAAGGATAATTCCTATAATTGTCTTCGGTGAAAAGGAGCCGCTGATAAGAATTGGGAGCATCTCGTCGGAGGTGGAAAGAAACACCGCAACAAGTGTACCCAGAGTTATAACTCTGCCTGCGTATAGGTTTGCGGCAACGGAGGAGAAGCCACACTGAGGAATTGCGCCTAATGCGCCGCCGAGGGCAGGTCCGAGCTTCCCGGATTTTTTTATGAAGCCCGAAAGCTTATCCGATGCCTTATGCTCAAGGAATTCCATAAGCAGATAGGTGAGGAACAAGAATGGAATAAGCTTTAAGGTTTCTGTAAGACCGTGAAGAAGCACCTCGGTGAGAAAATCACCGTGTCCGTGGTGCAGGGTATGGTCGGAGTGAAATAACATATTTTATAGTTTTCCTTTCGGTTGGTGGGAGAGGTTAGGGAGAAAAGCTACTTTCGCCTTTAATTTTTTGCTTTGCATACCGAGCATTTGCCGAAAAGCATAGAGCCGTCGTCAATTTCAAAACCCAAAGAGCTTAACACCTTGCTCTCAAGCTCACTGGTGGTAAGGTGGTCGAGGTGAATAAGCCGCCCGCAGTCAAGACATTTTAAATGCAGATGCTCCGAGCACCCCCCGCCCCTCATATACTGAAAAAGCCCCTGCCTTGATTCGGTGTTTGGAATTCTTCGGATTTCCCCCGACCTTTCAAATTCGGATATTATTCTGTAAACCGAGCTTTTTCCTGCGCCGTCAGGACAGAGGACGGCGGATATTTCCTCTGCCGTGTAAGCACGGTCAGGGGACTCGGCAAAAATATTAAGTATCTCTTTTTTCTTTTCGGTATTATATTTCATATCGTCCTCCCGATAACACAAAATGAGAATTATTCTCAATTTACCGATTTATAATATTACTATAAAGCGCACCGATTGTCAATACTAAAGGGGAAATATTTTTAAAATTATTTTTAAAGCTTTAGTGGAAATATGGAATTTATGCGATTTATATAAATCTTTCGGATTTGTACGAATTTAAATGAATAGTTATACAGGCGAGGAGGCTACCGGATATTTAATTCTGAGGAAGTCAAGTTGTTGCTGTGAAAAATTGGCAACTAAGATGGGTAATCTGCTTGCTTTTGCTGTTTTTTGCAAGGAAAAATCCTTTTTTGAAGGAAAAAATGTTAGCAGTCACGCTCGCAGAGTGCTAATGTTTACAATTGGTACATATAATAGAGTGTTTTTGTTCATAAAATCGGAGTACACTATAAACGAAAAGGTCGGGCGAGGGAGTATACAGAAAGCGCCCGAAACAAAAACGGCAAAGGTAAGGAGGCAAAGATTATGAATTTCGGAAAATACACGGAGAAAAGCATAGAAAGCATAAATAAAGCAAGAAATCTTGCCGAGGAATACGCATCGCAAACCGTAGAGCAGAGCCATATACTGGCGGCTCTTCTTGAAGAGGGAGGGCTCGTTTACGATATACTTTCCGCAAGCGGTATTGATGCGGTAGGGCTTGGGATGGAGGTCTTAGGCATTGTCAGCTCGGCGCCGAAGGTGTCGGGCGGCGGATATTCCGCATCAAATATATACCTTTCTGCGTCAGCGGAGCGGCTGCTTAATGCTGCCGAGGGGGAAATGAAAAATATGACGGACGAATTCGTGTCTGTCGAGCATATTATGCTTGGAGCAATATCCACAGCCCAGGGCAAGGTGAAGGACGTCCTTCAGCGCTTCGGCGTCAGTAAGGAAGGCTTCCTTGAAGAGCTGCGGCGTGTGAGAGGAAACGCAAGAGTGACGAGCCAGAACCCCGAGGGAACCTATGACGTGTTAAAAAAATACGGTCAGGATTTGGTGGAGCTTGCAAGAGGTAAGAAGCTTGACCCTGTTATCGGCAGGGACGAGGAGATAAGAAACGTTATCAGAATTCTCTCAAGGAAAACAAAGAATAACCCCTGTTTAATAGGAGAGCCGGGCGTTGGAAAAACGGCTATTGCCGAGGGACTTGCCCAGAGAATAGTAAAGGGAGATGTGCCCGATAACCTCAAAGACAGAAGTATTTTCTCACTTGATATGGGAGCTCTGGTTGCGGGGGCTAAATACAGAGGCGAATTTGAGGAAAGACTTAAGGCGGTGCTTGAGGAGGTAAAGAGCTCCGAGGGCAAAATAATACTCTTCATAGACGAGCTTCATACGATAGTGGGAGCAGGAAAGACCGACGGAGCTATGGATGCGGGAAACCTTTTGAAGCCGATGCTTGCCAGAGGCGAGCTGCACTGCATAGGAGCCACCACTCTTAACGAATACCGTCTTTATATAGAAAAGGACGCTGCTCTTGAAAGAAGGTTCCAGCCCGTGTTGGTTCCCGAGCCTACCGTGGAGGATACGATTTCTATTCTCCGAGGGCTCAAGGAGAGATATGAGGTTTATCACGGAGTTAAAATTCACGACGCCTCTCTGATTGCGGCGGCGACTCTTTCTTCGAGATATATATCCGACAGATTCCTTCCCGATAAGGCGATAGATTTGGTTGACGAGGCTTGTTCTCTCATAAAAACGGAAATGAACTCCATGCCCACGGAGATGGACGAAATCTCTCGCAGAATAATGCAGCTCGAAATAGAGGAGGCGGCACTGAAGCGTGAGTCGGATAAGCTCTCTGTAAAGAGGCTTGAGGCTATAAGAGAGGAGCTATCCTTGGAGCGTGTCAAGTTTAACGAGCTTTCCGCAAAGTGGGAGAAAGAGAAAAGCTCAATTGGAAAAGTGCAGAAATTAAGGGAAGAGATAGAGCGAGTGAGCGCAGAGATTGAAAAAGCCGAGAGCGAATATAACCTCACTCTTGCGGCAGAGCTGAAATACGGAAAGCTCCCCTCGCTTAAGGCGGAGCTTGAGGTGGCAGAGGGAGCCGAGGGCGAATCCTCGACTCAGACCACCCTTCTTCGAGATTCGGTAGGAGAAGAGGAGATAGCCAAAATCGTTTCCCGCTGGACGGGTATACCCGTGTCAAAGCTTGTCGAGGGCGAGAGGGCGAAGCTTTTATCTCTTGACGAGATACTCCACAGACGGGTCATAGGTCAGGATGAGGGTGTTGAGAAGGTTTGCGGAGCTATTCTGCGTTCAAGAGCAGGAATAAGGGACCCTCGCCGCCCCATAGGCTCATTTATGTTCCTCGGTCCTACGGGCGTTGGAAAAACCGAGCTTGCAAAGGCGCTGTCCGAGGCTTTGTTTGACGACGAGAAAAACCTCGTCAGAATAGATATGTCGGAATATATGGAAAAATACAGCGTGTCAAGGCTGATAGGAGCCCCTCCCGGCTACGTCGGATATGACGAGGGCGGTCAGCTTACCGAGGCGGTGCGCAGAAAGCCCTATTCCGTGGTGCTGTTTGACGAGGTTGAGAAGGCTCACCCCGACGTGTTCAACGTGCTTCTCCAGGTCCTTGACGACGGCAGAATAACCGACAGTCAGGGAAGAGTAGTGGATTTTAAGAATACCATAATAATAATGACAAGCAATCTCGGCTCGGATATAATACTTGACGGAATAAAGAACGGAGAGATTTCAGAGGAGGCGTCGGCTGCGGTTGATGCGCTTCTTCGCCGCTCCTTCCGCCCTGAGTTCTTGAACAGGCTTGACGAGATAATTTATTTCAAGCCTCTGACAAAGGATAACGTAACGAGGATTATCGACCTCGCTCTTGCCGCCCTCGGTCAAAGGCTCTCCGAAAGAAGGCTTACGATTGAGGTGTCGGAGGGAGCAAAGGAGTATATAATAAACTCTTCCTACGACCCCGTGTACGGCGCTCGACCCCTGAAAAGGTTTCTTTCCTCAAGGCTTGAAACCCTTATCGCAAAGAAAATAATTGCGGAGGACATAGCGCCTGAGAGCAAAATTACCGTTGACGTAAGGGACGGCGCTCTCGTAGCAGAGGTGGAGTAAAAGCGCCACCCTTGTGCATAGACGAAAAAATCAAAAATTACAAAAACGAGGCAGAAATCGCACCTTTGGGTTCACTCCATTTAGTGCATATCCGCCTCGTTTTTTATACTAAAAGCACGAAAATTTGCTAAACAATATTTGTAGTGTACCATTTCATAGAAAGAATATCAATAGTCTATAGAAGTTTGTTTTAAATATTTATAGACTATATTCAAAGAAAATTAAGGCAGGTATGCTTATGAGTGATATAGCTAAGATTTTAGGTCAGAGAATAAGGAATTACAGAACGAATCAGGGATTAAGCCAAGAGAAGCTTGCAGAGCTTTCCGGGTGTCATCCCACTTATATAGGTCAAATTGAGCGAGGTGAGAAGAACGCAACCGTTGAAAGCATAGAGAAGATTGCCGCAGCGTTGAACGTTTCACTCTCGAAGCTTTTTGAAAAAATAGGAATTGGTGAAGACGGTGGGCGCAACATTCCCCTTGAATGCTACGAATTTCTTTCGGCAAAAACGAAAGAAGAGCAGGAGCATATTTTCCGCATTTTAATGGAAATGGATGAATATAAGAATAATTGATATTTTTCGAAGGGGAAGCGCTTTTTTAAAATTGAAATCGAAGAGGAGAGCAGGTAAAGAGGGAATTTTCATCCTAATTTACTTGCTCTTTTCACATAATTTTTGCCCCTTTGGGCTTTGGATTATAGAAGCTTGAGTAGCTGTAATCAGTGGGAAAACAAAACGAAAATTCTTGAACTATTCCCTCAATTTTTTACGAACTAACCGCTCCAAAGAGCATAGATATTGCAAGTTCATATCCTTTAAAAAATGCTTTTTTGACGAAAATTTGCTGCATTTTATATAAAGCTTCTATATATGCTTCATTGACTTTGCTTTGTTCCTTTGTCAGTGCTTCGTTTACAGCGCTATGAATTTCGCCCGCTTTTTTAATAATAGCCTTCTCCTCTTCGCTGTCGATTGCAGCGCACTCTTCGGCAAAACATTCGCGCCACAGTTTTTCAAGTGTTTTATTCATAATCCCCTCCGTTATTACAACATATATGTTGTTTCGAGTATTATTTTACACCATTTATGTAGTAAAGTCAACTACAACACAAGTGTTGTATGTTATAATCTACCTGTTGCACAAAAAAAGCTGTTCTAACGGCTTTTATGGGAGGTTATTATATGCAGTTTTACCAAAGACTTAGAGATGTCAGAGAGGACTCTGACAAAACGCAAAGCGAAATCGCTTCTGTTTTGGGTACCCGTCAGCAACAATATGCGCGCTGGGAGAGCGGTGCGTGGCAAATGCCCATAGAGCATTACAAAACTCTTGCGCGATATTACAACGTATCTATTGATTATCTGGCAGGGCTTATCGATACTCCAAAGAAGCTCGGGTAAATTTTGAAAATTTCTGCAGAGTAGCTTCATTTTTTATAAATAACGGCGGTGCATAGGCATAGGTTTTTTTGAGGGGGTTTCACATAATTTTTGCCTTTCCAAAGGGGTTGTATTGTAAAATGCTACGAAATTTTTTGTCGGATAGGGTTTGAAAAAATATTTTCTTGACAGTAAGTTTCATTTATGGTAAAATTATAAAGGTGATTTATAAAATTAACTATTCATTTATACTATATACTTGAAATCTTTTGAAAGGTAAATCTAATGGACACATCAATAATTTTCAGTATACTTGAAATGATAGGCGGCGTATGCCTGTTCCTTTTCGGCATGAATCTTATGGGTCAGTATCTTGAGGCGGCTGCGGGAAACAAGCTCCGTGACCTTCTCGGAAAGCTTACTACCAATAAGGTAGCCGGATTTTTGACAGGACTTGGCGTAACCGCCATAATTCAAAGCTCGGGAGCTACCACGGTTATGGTAGTGGGCTTTGTAAACTCAGGTCTTATGACCCTGAAGCAGGCGATAAACGTTATTATCGGAGCAAATATCGGTACGACGGTGACGGCTTGGATTCTCAGCTTAAGCGGCATTGACAGCGGAAACTTCTTTATCCAGATGTTAAAGCCCTCCTCCTTCACTCCTATCCTCGCCTTCGTGGGTATCATTCTTTACCTCTTCTGCAAGAGCAGTAAGAAAAAGAATATAGGAATGATTCTTCTCGGCTTCGCAACTCTTATGTTCGGTATGGACACAATGTCAGGTGCCGTATCCTTCCTTAAGGACAGCCCAGAGTTCGCAGCCCTCTTTACTCTCTTCACAAACCCCATTCTTGGAGTTATAGTGGGCGCTGTGGTAACGACTCTTATGCAGTCAAGCTCGGCATCCGTCGGTATTCTTCAGGCGCTTTCCGTAACAGGCTCTATTACCTACGGCTCTGTAATTCCCATTATTATGGGTCAGAACATAGGCTCTTGTACGACCTCGCTTATATCCTGCGTGGGCGCGAACAAGAACGCAAAGCGTGCGGCTCTTGTGCATCTGTTCTTCAACGTTATAGGAACTGTGCTGTTCCTTGGCATATTCTGGGTGCTTAAATCCTTTGTGGAAATACCCATTCTCGGCGATGCGGCAAACGGCTTTGGAATAGCGGTCTGCCATACTATGTTTAACGTGGCTTGTACTGCAATTCTCCTTCCTGCGAGCGGTCTGCTTGAGAAGCTGGTTATGAAAATAATGCCCGACAAGCCTGACACCGAGGAGAAGACGGCAGAGCTTGACGAAAGACTGCTTGCAACTCCCCCTCTTGCTCTTGAGCAGTGCAAGGTTGTTGCTAATCAGATGGGTGAGTGCGCTATCAATTCATTGAAATTAAGCCTTGCTTCCCTTACCAAATATACCGGAGCTTTAGCTGAGGAGGTAAGAGAAGCCGAGGATAGAACCGATAAATACGAGGACTCTCTGGGTACTTACTTAGTTAAGCTCAGCACTCTTAATATCAGCGAAGCTGACAGCCGCGAGGCGGCAATGCTTCTTCGAGCTATCGGAGATTTCGAGCGTATTTCCGACCATAGCGTAAATATAATTGAATCTGCCGAGGAGCTTCGTGATAAGGAAATAACCTTCACAGACGAGGCGAAGCAGGAGCTATCGGTGCTTACTGCGGCGGTAAATGAAATACTTGACCTCTCAATAAAGGCATTTCGTGATAACGACCTTGAGGCGGCATTCCTTATAGAATCCCTTGAGGAGGTTATAGACGAGCTTAAGGAGGTTATGAGAGCTAACCATATTACAAGGCTTCAGCAGAGCAACTGCAGCATTGAAGCAGGATTTGTATGGAGCGACCTTCTTACGAACCTTGAGCGTGTTTCCGACCATTCCTCGAATATTGCGGGCGGCGTTATTGACTTTGCCCACGGAAACAGAAGTACACACGAGGCTCTCCGTGCTATTAAGTCGGGCGAGGGCTCTTATATTGAAAAGTATAAAGAGTACGAGGAAAAGTACAGCATAGCAAAGGTTTAA
>CAJGCM010000075.1 GCA_904501765.1 uncultured Clostridia bacterium
GTCGCCAACGCATAAAATTTAATAGGGGTATAGCCAAGCGGTAAGGCACAGGACTTTGACTCCTCTATTCGCTGGTTCAAATCCAGCTACCCCTGCCAACAACAAAAGCCACTCCTTTATGGGGTGGCTTTTGTTGTTGATGGGCGTAGTTCCACTTTTGAAGCTGTCTCGCACGTCGTGCGAGCGCTGCTTCACATTCTCGGCGCAGAGCGCGTCAAGCTCGCTTGCAAGCGGCAAGCCGAAAGAATCTTCGTCTTTGACGAATACCCAGCTGCCACTCTATCTGTTCCGCACTTATGTAAAAATTCAGATAAGCGGTACAGGTGGACTAATGAGGAACCCGACAAATGCCGTTTCCAAAACAGCAAGAAATCACACGTACCGACCTTTCTTCACGTTTTGTCGGAGTCGTGTTAAAATTTGAGCAACTAATTCTCCTTCACAATCTTGACAATTTATATTTCGCATGATAAAATAATCAAAAAATTAATACGATTGGAGCATTTCAAAATGAAAAAGCTACTTGTAAAATTATTAAGCTTGGTCATGGTTATTATCATAGCGATGTCTTGCCTGGTTGCCTGCGGAGAAGGCGAAAATGAAACAAAGTATAACAACGCTTGCGCTCTGATTGAAAGCGGCGATTACGAGGCGGCATATACTGTATTTAAAGAGTTGGGCGATTACAAAGACTCGGAAAAATATCTCTCCAGATTTGTGTATTTCCCTTCGGTTGTAAACTACGATCTCTATGACAGATCGGGCGTTATGACAACTACTCTTGGTTCGTTCAACCTACCTATACGCTTACTTACAAACGGTACTATCGATGGTGAAGGCGAGTATACGAAAGACGGCTGGTACTCTTATGACAACAAGGGAAATTGGCTGCGCCAGGCGATGCGTTATAACAGCGATTTCTTGGCGTATGATTACACCTATGACGCTAATGGCAACATTATTAAAGCGGAATACACTGACGGCGGTGCTGTAATTGCGGTCCATAATTACGCCTATGACGAAAACGGCTTAAGAATCAGAGAATCTTATGAAGAAAACGGCGTAGTTTATTACGATTACCAAAACACCTATGATGCTAAAGGCAATTTAATCAAGAGTGTATATGAGGCAGAGGACGGCAATTACATTTACGACTACGTCTATAACGAGGATAACAACTTAGTAAACGAATGCGGAGAAAGTCCGGACGGCTATTCTTATAACAATGATTATACTTACAACGATGACGGTAATATGATCAAAAAAGTATGTTCCGAGAACGGTGAAATCAGCGCCACTCTTAACTGTACATATGATAGCAATAAAAATTGCATCAAAGAAGAGTGGAACTATCCCGACAAGACGAAGGACGTATACACTAAAGAATATGATGAGAATGGAAACCTGACGAAGGAAGTTCACACCTACGCAGACGGAACGGTAGAAAGTGTTGAGTGGGAGTATCTCTTTACCTACGTTACCATTGACGTTCCCGAATGGACAAAGAATCAGATAATGGGTCTGTTCGACATAATATAAGTTCATTTTACTCAATAAAAATAACGGGCTGTCAAAAGGCTGCCCGTTATTTTTGTGTATAAAGACGAGGGAGCTATCGCTACAATCACAGTTATTTGCAATTATGAGAGCAAAGAGGGTTATATTCACATGGTTGCCTGCCGAGAGGACTCCCGCAGCAAGGGATATGGCACATTACTTAACCGCATCGCTGAATATGTGCTAAAAAAGAGGGAATGGAAATCGCTTACCTGACCACTGACGACTGGCGAATCCCCGCTATTAAAAGCTACTTGCGAATTGGATTTGTGCCTGACATATCCTCCGAGGAATTTAAGAAGCGCTGGGATAAAATCTTCCTCGAGATAGGAAAATAAAATTTTCATAACAAAAGGAGCTTTTGACAAGCAAAAGCTCCTTTTCTTTTTTATTATGTAACTCCACTTTTGATGCCGGCGCCGTGGGCGCTCGGTGCTTTCGCTGAAGCGAAAGCTCATATATCATTCAATGCTCTGTTCATATGAGAGACGTCGTAAAAGCCGCACAGCTGAGCAATTTCGTTTTTTGAAAGTGCTCCCTCCGATATCAGCTTTTTCGCCTTTTGCTGTCTGCATTTTTTTACGTATCCCATTGGGGAAAGCTTGAGTGTTTCACGAAAACGGCGGTTAAGAGTGGCGGTAGACATATTGAAAACTTCAGATAGAGTATCAAGGGTGATTTTTTCCTGCAGATTGCTTTGAATATACTGCATTATCTTCAGAAGCTCAGTGCTTGAATGTTGCCTCGTTTGAGAATTCTCCAGGCTTTTGCTTATTTCCTCACCAAGCTCAGCAATCAAAGAAAGTGTCATAGAATTGAGATATGCGTATGATTTTCCTCTCTCAGCTTGCTCCATTTTTTCAAAAACAAGCATAATGTCTGCAAGAGCCTCGTATCCAAGCTTCAGGTTATAGGGTTTTCCTGACGAAAGTCTTACGTATGGCTCTATATCGAATAGAAGCTCGTACCCCTTCATACTGCAAAGCTCCTGGTTATATCTTTCAAAGAAATCCCGTTTTATGAGAATATGATATATGTCCATATTTTCATCTGCCAAGTAGCTATGTATTACCGAGGGAGGAATAACGAATACGTCACCGCTTCTTGCGGGAATAGCGGACGAGCCAAGATAATGTATTCCCGAGCCTGCCGTAACTATATTCAATTCGTAAAATTCGTGCTTGTGCATAGTGTACCTGTAGCTTTGGTGCATATAGCCGCATACGAAATTCAGCGCTTCCCCACTGAAAAAATCCTCCTCATGAAATTCGGATTTCATATCTTCATAGCTTTCAAAAAGATTATCTGCTTTTATCATAACGCCTCTTTTGAGCGGATTTTCCCGCATTCGTTATTTATACCGATATAATCATATCACATAAGCGATAAAATTTCAACAGTTTTTAGGGGCTTTCGCCTTTAGGCATAACAGAATAAAAACGAGCGGCATTGCAAAAAAATTACGCCTGACCCTCAAAAGCTTTATTTATCCTACCTGCCAAAGGAAGAAACAAAACCGAAAGACCGCCCCAAAGCAGAGTATACAGTGGGCATATCTGACCTAAAATGTTAAAGGGCATTTTGCTATAATCCCAGACGTTCATTTTTAAAATCAGGTTAAATAGGACTCCGAAAACAAGCTCTACCGCAGTCACTCCCAGAGCGCAAAGCGAGGCTTTCGCCAGAAGGGGCGCATACCTATAACTCTGCTCTATGAGCGAAAAGATTACAAAGCAAATTCCTCCCGCTATTATCATAGTCCAGTGCGTTCTTCTTCTCCAAATAAGCTCGATTATTCCGTAGCCGACACCGCCTATGGCAAAGCATACTGCGTATTTTTTCAAAGTCCTCATTACAGCGCCTCCTGTTAACATTTTATTTAAGGTTATTATTCTCGGGCGCTGAGAAAATTATCGAAGGAAAAAACAGGCTATACTGTAAAACGTAATCTGATGCTCATTTTCACAATTTTGCATTGTATTTTTTGAGTTTTTTTAAATTTTCGCTATTGCCAAGTGTAAAAAAATGTGTTATACTCAACTTTACTTATAAATGATGGGTAAAATATTTATAATTATCGAGAAAAAATCCTTATCAGGGAGGTCTTTTATGAGAATCGTTATAAAAATCGGAACGTCCACCCTTACCTATCAGAACGGGTGCGTGAATATCAGGCGAATTGAGGCTCTTTGCCGCGCTATCAGCGATATTATGAATTCGGGAAATCAGGTTATTCTCGTTTCCTCCGGAGCTATTGCTATGGGCGTCGGAAAGCTTAATTTAAGCGAGAAACCAAAAGACATTGCCGGAAAGCAGGCCTGCGCCGCTGTCGGTCAATGTGAGCTGATGTATACCTACGATAAGCTTTTCGCAGAATACAATCACACGGTTGCTCAGCTTCTGCTCACCGCCCCAGACCTCACCTGCCCTGACAGGCATAAAAAGTTCGAGGACACTATGAACAGGCTCCTTTCTCTCGGAGTTCTGCCAATTATAAATGAAAACGATACGATTTCTACCGCAGAGATAGAATTTGGTGACAACGATACACTTGCGGCACAGGTGGCGGCAAGTGTCAGCGCCGACCTTCTCGTTCTTCTCTCGGATATAGAGGGGCTTTATACCGCAGACCCGAGGCGTGACCCCACGGCAAAGCTTATCCCCGAGGTTCACGAGCTAAACGACGAGGTAATGAAGCTTGCGGGAGGCGCAGGCTCAAAGCTCGGCACGGGCGGTATGGAAACAAAGCTCAGAGCGGCTAAAATAGCTACCGACTGCGGCTGTGATATGATAATCACCAACGGCTCTTACCCCGAAAGACTTTATTCGGTCCTTGATGGGGTGCCTGTGGGAACGAGATTCTTTGCCGCAAAATAACACATTATTACGGAGGGGATTTATGGAAAACGTAAGCTCCACTATGGCGCTTTGCGAAAAAGCAAAGGGCGCCGTCAGAGAAATTTCAAGTCTTGACGACAAAAAAATAAACGAAGCTCTCCTTGCTATGGCAGGGGCGCTGATAAAAAACACCGACGAAATTCTTAAAGAAAACGCACGTGATATCGAAGATGCTAAGGATTCCATATCCGCCGTTATGATTGACAGGCTGCGCCTTACTTCCGATAGGATAGCGGCTATGGCGAAGGGGATAACCGAAATAACACAGCTCCCATCCCCTCTCGGCGCTTTTCTTGACAGGGTTGAGAGACCTAACGGACTTATTATTGAGAAGATAAGCGTACCCCTCGGTGTTATCGCTATAATATACGAGAGCAGACCTAACGTTACCTCAGATGCTGCCGCTCTTGCTTTGAAGAGCGGAAACGTTTGCATACTGAGAGGCGGCAAGGAGGCTTACCACTCCTCAGCGGCAATAGTTAAAGCCCTTAAGGAGGGACTTCGCTCAGCGGGGGTTTCCGAGGATGCTGTAAACCTTGTTTCCGATACGACGAGGGCAAGCGCTACCGAGCTTATGAGAGCCTCGGGCTACGTTGACCTTCTTATCCCCAGAGGCGGCGCCGGTCTTATACGCTCCTGTGTTGAAAACGCCACCGTTCCCTGCCTTGAAACCGGTACGGGAATCTGCCACGTATACGTGGATAAGGATGCCGACCTTGATATGGCGGTGAGAATTATAAAAAACGCAAAGACCAGCCGCCCCTCCGTTTGCAATGCGGCTGAGGTGTGCCTTGTTCACAGAGATATCGCAAAGGAATTTTTACCTCGACTGAAGGCTGCCCTCGTTGACGAGAGGCAGGATGCGGGGCTTATTCCCACCGAGCTTAAGCTTGACGAAGAGGCTGCCTTGATAATACCAGGTACGGCTGCTTCGGCAGAGGATTTTGACACCGAATTCCTTGACTACAAGCTGGCTGTCGGAATTGTCGGCTCCACGGAAGAGGCTATTTTGCATATTTCCCACCACTCAACCCATCACAGCGAAGCAATTATAACCAATTCAAATACTGCGGCAGAGAAGTTCATAAAAGGCGTGGACAGCGCTGCGGTATACGTTAACGCATCGACGAGGTTTACCGACGGAGGAGAATTCGGACTTGGGTGCGAAATGGGAATTTCCACACAAAAGATGCACGCAAGAGGTCCTGTCGGGATAAGAGAGCTTACCACGTACAAGTACGTAATACATGGGTGCGGACAAATAAGATAAGAGAGCGGCCTCAAATAAAGCCGCTACAAAATCTGCGGGCGATAAGTTTTCGTCCGCAAAAGGAGAATTTTATGAAAATTGGATTTATAGGCTGCGGCAATATGGGCGGCGCTCTTGCGGGGGCCGTATCAAAGTATTGTGGCTCAGATATTTACCTTTGCGATTTTGACGGAGAAAAACTGAGGACTCTTTGCGATGCGACGGGCGGCAAAGCTATCTGCGCAAAGGAGATATTCGAAATATGCGATTATATATTCCTCGGGGTTAAGCCTGCCGCGATTACCTCTGTGCTTTCAGAAAACGCCGGTATGCTTTCACATAACTCAAAATCCGTCTTAATTTCAATGGCGGCAGGAGTGAAAATCGAAAAGATAGAAAAATTCCTCCCCACCCCTCACCCTGTTATAAGAATAATGCCTAACACCCCAGTCGCAAAGGGGCTCGGTATGACGGTTTACTGCAAAAACGACCTCGTTTCGGAAGAGCAGATTACAGAATTTTTAGCTTTCATGGAGCCTTCCGGTAAGCTTGACTATATTTCCGAGGGGCTTATAGATGCCGCTTGCGCCGTTTCGGGCTGCGGACCTGCTTTTGCTTATATGTTCATTGAGGCTTTGGCTGACGGAGGTGTGGAATGCGGGCTGCCCAGGGACAAGGCTCTGCTTTACGCATCGCAAATGCTTAAGGGAGCTGCTGAAATGGCGCTCTCCACGGGTAAGCACCCCGGTGTTCTTAAGGACGAGGTTTGCAGTCCCGGAGGAAGCACTATCGAGGGTGTTCACGCCCTTGAAGAGGGGGCCTTCCGAGCCACATCGATTGATGCGGTTAAGGCAGCGTATGAAAAGACGAAGAAGCTTGGATAAATATATTATATAAACGAAAAAGGTCGCATTCGGTCTGATGCTCACTGTGAGAATCCGCTGAATGCGACCTTTTTATTTAGTTTTTATTACTAAGAATTTTTTACTACCCTGCGCCTTATCTTATAACTGCGCCGGGGTGCTTCTCGTCGATTACCGAAAGGGCGGCGTCGTCTGCAAATACTACCACGTCCTTAGCAAAGCGAAGAATAGATGCGGGAACCTTAGGCGTTACCTCGCCGAACAGAGCCTTCTCAAGAATTTCAGCCTTGCCCTTACCGTTAGCTACAAGAAGAATTTTCTTTGCGCTCATTATCTGACCGATACCCATAGAGATTGCCTTTGTGGGGACGTCCTCTCGTTTTGCGAAGAAGCGGGAGTTTGCGTCTATCGTGGATTCGGTAAGCTCTACTACGTTCGTACCGGTGGTGAAGCTGTCGGAGGGCTCGTTAAAGGCTATGTGACCGTTGTTTCCGATACCGATTACCTGAACGTCAACTCCGCCGAGGGACTCAACGAGCCTGTCGTAACGCTCACATTCCGCCTTGGGGTCCTCTGCTATTCCCGAGGGCACGTTTGTATTCTCAGGGAGAATGTCTATATGAGAGAAAAGATTGAAATCCATAAAATAACGGTAACTCTGGTCATGGTCGGGAGTAAGACCTACGTATTCGTCAAGGTTCACGGTTTTTACGTTCTTAAAGGAAAGCTCACCGTTTTTATACATATCTATAAGCGCTCCGTATAAATCCAAGGGAGAGGAGCCTGTTGCAAGTCCTAAAGTGGGGTTTTCTCTGGATTTTATAGCTTCAGCTATAACCTTTGCGGCGCTGACGCCTGCCTCTTTTGTGTTTTTAAATCCGTAAATTCTAATCATAATATGCCTCTTTCTGTATTTGTAAAATATGTATTTTGTGATGCTTTAAAATCTGCGCTCGGAATTGCTCACATTAAGCATTCTCCGAATATTTTTTCACTATTCTCTTCATTTCGGGAAGCGCTTTTTCCATATCTGAAACAAGCTTGAACTGGTTTCTCGCCCTGTCAAGGTTCTGCTTTGGTCTGTGAATTCTGAAATAGGTATCCCCTTCAAGATAATCGGTCAAAAATCTCATTCCGCACTCAAAGGTCATCATAATCGCCGCTTCTGCAAGATATTCAAGCTCACCCTCGGCAAGACCGCCCTTTGCGCCTTCTATAAAGCCTTTTGTGTAAAGCTCAAATAGTGATATATCAAAGTTTACCTTGGTAAGGTCTGCCTCGTCCTCGGCTGCAGTGGTTGCGCCGAATCTGATGGAATCTCCAAAATCGTTTATTGCATAGCCGGGCATTATAGTGTCAAGGTCTATCACGCAAAGTGTTTTCCCCGTCGCTTTGTCGAAGAGTATGTTATTAAGCTTCGTGTCGTTATGCGTAACCTTCAAGGGGAGCTTCCCTTCCGCTCTTGCATTCTCAAAAATATTTGCAAACGCCTCCCTCTCTTTGGCAAAGGAAATTTCCGAGGAAACCTCTGCCACTCTGCCGCACACGTCGTCCTTCACCGCCTTCATAAGATTTTCATATCTTACGGGAGTGTTATGGAAATTGGGAATAATTTCATACAGCGTGTCTGCCGGAAAGCTCTTTAACATATACTGAAAATTACCGAACGCCACAGCGCATTCGTAGAACTGCTCAGGGCTCTCTACTCTGTCATAGCAAATACTGTCCTTGATAAACAAAAGCATACGCCAATGCTCTCCGTTCTCGGTTACAACGTAGCTCTTGCCATCCTTGGAATAAATAACTCGCAACGTCTCACGAAGTGGGTCGCCACCCCTCTTCTCGATTTCTTTCGAAAGATATTCGGTAACGGCGCAATAATTGCTCATAAGCGCATCGGGGTTCTTGAATACGTTTACGTTGATTTCTTGGAGAATGTAATCCTTTTCCTCTCCTTCTTCCTTCGCTTTTACGAGGAAGGTAGTATTTATATGCCCGTTTCCGTAAGGTGTAATGCTTACAATAGAGTCGGGGTTAAGAAAAAGAGAAGCTGTTCTTAAATTTTTGTCCATCATAAGGTACTCCAATCACAAAGATAAGATATTCGCATAGGATAATTTTTGACACTATATATTTTATAACTTTATGTTGACAATTACAAGGTAAAATAGTATAATAATTTGTATAATAGTGCAAAATCTTTAACATTTTACAAAAAGGGGCGCACCCGATATGAACAAACAGGAAATCAGCGAGGTTCTGAAGGATTTATACAGAATTTCAGGCTTCAGAGTTTCGCTTCACGGAATAAATTACGAGGAAATAGACGCATACCCGAAAAACAAGCTTACATTTTGCGATTATATCCAAAAGAACGGACAGAACGAATACGAGAAGTGCGTTGCCTGCGATTCGGAGGCTTGTAAGAGGTCGATAGCCGCCGCTGACAGCGTAATATACAGATGCCGCTACGGGCTGGTTGAGGCTATAAGCCCCATTTACTCATTCGGCGCCCTTACAGGCTTCATTATTATGGGGCAGGTTAAGGAGGCTGGTCGGGACACCGAAAATCTTGTTAAGGTTCTCACAGCCCTTGGAAAATCCCCCCAGGATGCAGAGCGGATATGCAAGGAAATTCCCGAAATTGACACGTCAATGGTAAAAACATACGTCCATATTATCACCATATGCGCAAAATACCTGACTATATCCAACGCGCTTGTAAGAGAAAAGCTTACGGTGGGGCAGCATATTGTGAAATACATCGGCGAGAATTATTCCTCTCACATACAGATAAAGGATATCTGCCGTGAGCTTGGATACTCAAAATCAACGATACTTTCGGCTTTTAAGCAGGAATTCGGCACTACCATTAACGCCTACCTTACCAATTACAGGCTTGGCGTTGCAAAAAGACAGCTGGAGGAAAACGAGCTTACCATAAATGAAATAGCCCTCGGGACAGGCTTCGCTGACCAGTCCTATTTCTCAAAGGTATTTTCTGCAAAATACGGCACTACTCCCAGCGAATACAGGAGGCTTTCGGTAAAATGAAAATAATACACACGTCTGATATACATTTAGCTTCACCGCTTACCTCAAGGCTCCCTGCCGCAAAGGCATCGGCGAGGTCAAAGGAGATTGAGGCTACCTTTGCAAGGATTTGCCGAGGAGCGGAAAATTTATCGGCAGAGGCGGTAATTATCGCAGGCGACCTTTTCGATTCCGAAAAAATAAGTGCGAGGCTTCTTGATACGGTTATATCTTTAATAACCTCTTCCTCGTCTGTTACCTTTTTCTATCTTCCCGGCAACCACGAGGAGGACGCTCTTTTGCGCTCGGGGATAAAGCTGCCCGAAAATTTAAAGATTTTCGGTGAAGGGTGGACCTATTTTAAGTTAGGCGACGTTACCTTTGCCGGTCGAAGGGATATAAGCGAGGACTCCTTTGAAACCCTTAATCTTCCCGAGGGAGGAAAGAATATAGTGGTGCTTCACGGTGAGCTTCGAGAATACCGCTCCGAGGAAGCCATAGCGCTTTCCGAATGCCGTGGCAAAAACATTGATTATATGGCTCTCGGTCACTATCACAGCTACTCGGAAACTAAAATAGACAAGCGAGGGGTCGCTGTTTATTCGGGAACTCCCGA
>CAJGCM010000076.1 GCA_904501765.1 uncultured Clostridia bacterium
AAGGTACGGCGCTACCTGTAACAGTCTTGACCCGGGAGGTGTGACCACCTCTTTAAACGCCCCTGTAATGGAGGATGAGGTTCTGTGGGCGCAAATTATGGAGCAAACCCCTCTTAAAAGGTGGGCAACCCCCGAGGAAATAGCCGCCTGGGCGTATTTTCTCACGGTAGAAAACCGCTTCTGCACAGGGCAGAGCATTCTTGTAGACGGCGGCGAGTCGATAAATTATCACTTTATCTGGAAGGATTGAAAAACCTTCACGTAGAAATAAAGCTAAAGAAAATACAAAAGGGTGGCGCAGCCTCGGCAGCGACGCCCTTTCTATTTAATCGTTGGCGCAAAAAAGCATAGCAGATACACACTTTTGCAGAGTCAAAAAGAACTAATAGCTTCACTAACCCGTCTCATAGACGGCATAATTACTACCATAGCTGTCGCATCATATTTTCCTGAAAACTATTGACAAACCCTCTCCTTTTTGTTATAATAGCTGAGTATTAATAATAGTTTTATAACAACGAGGTGTAGCGCAGTTGGTAGCGCGCCAGTTTCGGGTACTGGAGGCCGCGAGTTCGAGTCCCGCCACTTCGACCAAACAAAAAAGAGCATCGCAAGGGTGCTCTTTTTTGTTTGCGTGGCGGGCGAGAACTCGCAGAGTTCGATAATCAAGCCAATTCGTGTCGGGGAGCTCGCTCACCAGCACGAATGGCGCCGATTGCTCCGCAGGCGCTTTGCGTGAGCAAAGAGAGCACATCGTGCCACCGCGAACGCGGTGCCGCCTGCATGGAGTATTCCCGCCACTTCGACCAAAAAAACAACAGACAGCCCTTGCGGTTGTCTGTTGTTTTTTTGTTGTGGTGAGGACTTGAACTTGCCTCCGCAAAGCGGAATGCGAGTTCGCATTCTCCGCGCAGAGCGCATCAAGCTCGCTTGTAAGCGGCAAGCGTGAGAATATTCACCTTTGGCGAAAATCCCGCCACTTCGACCAAATAAGGACTATAACTTTGATACGATAAGTACCGAAATTATAGTCCTTATTTTTTATTCAAAAGATTTAATTTATAAAGATTTTTCAGAGTGAAACAGTCTTTACAGTCCATTTGAGTCTTCAGTTTTTATAGAATTTTAAGATAAATCAAACGAATTCAAAAAACCTATACGGGATAGAATTTTTAAAGTATCATCTATATCCTCACAAAGAACTACGATAGATGCATCTTTAACAAAAAAATGCCAAAATTCACCTGTAAATCTTGCCCCAATATATTGACGACCGTAAGGATGTTCTATAGGAAAATATTTTCCACATTCCGTGAATTGAAGAAAAAACCATCCGAAAACATAATGCCTGAATCATCAACATTCACGATATCTTTTGCATCGTATTCACGAATTGATTTTTTACCTTTTATGTGCAATTTCCGCTTTTGTTTTAATTCCATATCGCACCTTCACTTCATCAATTGATGAAAAATCTGTCAGCACTATACTGCTCTATAATATGAAAATTTTTCTTAGAAATATTTATTCCCCATTCAGGCTCACTTGTTTGTCCGGGTTTATCATATTTCCGATAAACAAAAACTTCGTTGGGTGTATTCCAAACAGTACTTGGAATAATAAAAATTCTCGGTTCTTTATTATCTTCAAAGCGTATGTAACAAATCAACCTTTTTTCAGACAGTGTAGGCATTTTGGATTCGGATATAAAAATATATCCGTTATCCATCAATGACTTAACTTGAACCTCTAAAAATTGATCGCTTAAAGGAGCTTTTACTACAAAGTCCACTCCGTGGTCATCCACCTCTGATGTATAAACCTCATAACCGTATGATGTAAATTCCATTTTTGCATAGTATTCAGCATAGCGCCCTCTTTGCAAATGATTTAACCTCGACCATATAAGATTCGGCATAAATTAAACTCCTTTGACAATGATATGTTGAGTATAGATATTATACCACATTTAATAACTGTTTTCAAGTTTCAAAGAAAAATAGCTAAGATAGGTTAAGTGTCATAGTATGTAACGCTTTTTGTAACGGTTTCGCATTGTATCCAAAAAAAGCGCAGATAACCCTCGCGGTTATCTGCGCTTTTTTCGTTGTGGTGAGGATTTTTTTGCTTATTCCAATTCTTAATAACTAAGTCCATAGTGTTTTTTAATGTTTTTTGTCATGTCGGAAAGTCAAACCATATCCAAAGAAGCTTCTGCATAGAAGGTAAATATTTAGCTAAATAGCTGACTTCCAAAGCCCGTGAAGATTGCAGAAAGCATATACTGCTATGGGTTTTTCTTCATAAAGTGCAAAGGTAACTATCGGCGCTTTTCCAATCTCAAGGTGTTTACGATGAATTCCTTTGTCCGTCTGTAAGCAAACCCAAAGAATACGATGCTCCTCTAACATGGGATGCTCAACAGAGCCGACGTTTACCGTTACGTTGCTTCCATCAACAGAAACTACGGGAAGGTGCTTTTCTCGACTTGCTTCTACAACGCCCGGCTCAATCCGTTTCATTTTCTGCCCGCAGCACATGACAGGCACCCCGGCGTCGTGGATTTTCTCAATAAGGTTTCCGCAATGCTCGCAGAAATAAAAATCATTGTTACACATAAAAAATCTCCATTTTTTGTTTTATCTTCTATCTGTTTTATCTCTAAGATCTCCGTAAACAGGGGTTGCAAGTCCAAATCCGCCGGAAACGGTTAGAATTTGTCCTGTTGTATATGCAGAATCGTCACTTGCGAAATACACTACAGCTGAAGCAATTTCTTTGGGAAACCCCATTCTACCGAGTGGGATATGCTTTAAGAATAGCTCACGGAAATCATCGGACAGATTTTCCTTAACTGCATCGGTTGCTGTCATTCCGGGGAGAACAGCATTACATCTGATTTTGTGTTTTGCCTCATGTACGGCAATCAGCTTGGTTAAATAATTGATAGCCGCCTTGGACGTTCCGTAAGCTATCTGCGAAATATCGGGAACGCTTCCACCGACCGAGGAAATATTGATAATGCTACCACCGTTTTTCATATACCCGAGAACTGCCTTACTTGCCATGAACACACTTCGTAAATTGAGCGTAACAGTATCTATAAAAACCTCTGCGTCGGTGCCGGCAAGATCAAGATCGCATTTTGGGTTAGACGTGCCAAAGTTGTTAACAAGTACATCTATCCTTCCTTCGTTTTTTGCAACCTCCTCCGCCATAGAGAAATAAGATTCGGGAACACTTGCATCGTTATATACGCACCTCACCCTGAATCCATCATTTTTTAGGCGAGTGGCTTCCTTTTCTGCTCTTTCGAGATTTCTTGCCGCCATATATACTATAGCGCCTTCCTTGGCGCAGGCTTCAGTTACGGCAAGTCCTATACCTCTTGTGGAGGCTGTTACAATTACGACCTTATCCTTTAGCTTCATTTATTTTCCCCTTTCTCCTATGAATTTTAGGCAATAAAACAATCGCTATGATTCCAACGACAATACAAACAATTTCTGCGAGCGCCAGCGATTTGATAGAGCTTACCGCCGCAGAGATTTCATCAATACCCATATCAATGTTTGCCGTTACTTGGTTTGTAAACAAAGGCACGAAAACAGCAACGCCGAAAGGGGCTGCAAGATCTCGGAAAAGACCGTAGGTTCCCGTGGCGGCTCCCGCTTTTATTGTGGGAATTTCCGAAAGCACAACTCTCATAAAAATCGTAGCATTGGCGCCGAGTCCGAAGCCGAGAATCCCAAGAGAGGCTGCCAGCAGTAAAACCGAGGTAATAGGAGAAAACAGAAGCATCAAGGCGCATCCAATTCCCGTAACGACAAAGGATGCGCTCAAAATCCGCTTTGGCTCAAATTTATCCGCAAGGGGTCCAAGAAGGATTGAGCCGAGAGACATTCCGATGTACATTATGGATATAGCATATCCTGATATAACAGTGTTTTCGGGCTGCGTGTAGTTTACAAACACAATGATGTTTGTCATATTCGCTTGCATCAATCCTTGTGTTAAAAAAAGTGCCACAACCGACAGGATAAAGGTCCGCTGTTTCATAAAGCTCCCTTGCAAGATTGGTGTCTTTGCTTTTCTTTCCACAAGTATGAGTATAACAAGCGATAGTAAGGCAGCGATTAAGACTAAAACAAAGGAGAGTGAGTTCCATCCGAAATTTTGACCGAATGAAGGAACGCAAAGCGTTAAGCTAAAGAATATCAGCACGAACACACTGCCAATTCCGTCAAAGCTTGAAAGTGATTTTTTGGTGGTTTTCTTTTCCTTATTAGTTAGAAGACAAGCAAAGAATACGATGGCAGATATCAGAACACATATCCACATCATAATTCGCCATCCCCAGCGCTCTATGATAATGCCACTAAGCGTGGGACCAAAGATAACAGCAGCGCTTGATATCAGCATATAAAGAGAAAAACCGCCCGAAGCTTTATCCGGTGGAAATTCAGCGATGATATACGCAATAACTACGGGAGCGATTGCCGCGCTTCCGACACCGACAACAAATCTTGCCGCAAGCATAAACCAAAGTGACGGCGCCACTGCTGTCATAATATTTCCTAAAATAAAAATCAGAATTCCAATAAGCAGCGTTACTCGCCTGCCAATCACATCACCAAGCTTTCCGAGAATCGGTGCAAATGCGGCGGTAGATATTGACATAGCGAGAGCCGTCCAAGTTGTGTTATTATAGTCAAGACCCAAATCTTTAACAAATGCAGGACCGAGGACCGTCGTAAATCCACCGATAATACCAATCAGAAAGGCTGCAAGCGCATAAGGAACGAAGCCCAAGAGATACGATTTTGAATTCGTTCTTTCCATAATCTCTCCTTCTTAATCGTTGTGTTTCGTAGTATGTCCGTTTTTTCGCTGAATTATTTATAAACAAGTTGGTTATAATCTTTTTTGAAAAGAGTTTAGTCGTAAGAGAGTCGAACACGCAAGCCCTGCGGTGATAATTTTTCACCGTTTTTACCGTATTTCTTCTGGAAAAGTGCGGTTTTTGTAGAAAAAATCGGCGAAGTATATTAAAAATACACACTTCAAAACCTTATGGGTTCGACTCTATTAAGTCTATCCTCTAAAAACAAAAAAAGGAGATTCAATCTATGTCAATGATTAACAAAGAAATTGCGGATTTTAAGGCGCATGCGTTCCATGAAAACGATTTCAAATCGGTATCTAAGGAAGATATTCTCGGCAAGTGGAGCGTATTTTTCTTCTATCCTGCGGATTTTACCTTCGTATGTCCCACGGAGCTTGAGGATCTTGCGGATAAATACGAGGATTTCAAAAACGTAGGCTGTGAGATTTATTCCGTTTCCACAGACACACATTTTGTGCACAAGGCGTGGCATGATGCTTCGGAGCGAATCAAAAAAATTAACTATCCTATGCTTGCCGACCCTACTCATCATATCTCAAGAGATTTTGGTGTTTTAATTGAGTCCGACGGTCTTGCCGAGCGTGGAACCTTTATTATAAATCCGGAAGGAAAAATAGTAGGCTATGAGGTGACAGCCGGAAATGTCGGTAGAAATGCCGAGGAGCTTTTCCGTCGTGTTCAGGCGTGTCAGTTCGTTCACGCTCACGGTGATCAGGTCTGCCCTGCAAATTGGAAACCGGGAGCCGAGACACTCAAGCCCAGTCTTGATCTTGTAGGTCAGCTCTGATGGAAAACAAAAGTTACGACAAGGATAAGCTCTATGACGTGATAGTTATAGGAGGCGGTCCGGCAGGGCTTACCGCTGCGCTCTATCTTGCACGTGCTAAATACAGAGTGCTGGTGCTTGAAAAGGAGCAATTTGGCGGGCAGATAACCATTACGCACGAAGTCGTAAATTATCCGGGAATTGGCAAAGCAAGCGGCAAAGAAATCACCGATACAATGCAGCGCCAAGCCGATGCCTTCGGTGCGGAGTTCTTGCTTGCGGAAGCTACGCATCTTGAAGTTGAAGAAGACATCAAAACGGTGGGGACCGACAAGGGAGATTTTTATTGCCTTGGTATTCTAATCGCTACAGGGGCTCACCCCAGAACGATTGGGTTCAAAGGAGAGGTGGAGCATAAAGGGCACGGTGTTGCTTATTGCGCCACGTGCGACGGAGAATTTTTTACAGGCAAAGAAATTTTTGTTGTTGGCGGTGGATATGCTGCTGCGGAAGAAAGTGTTTTTTTGACTAAATTTGCTCGTCACGTTACTATTTTAATTCGAGGCGACGATTTTACTTGTGCGGCTGCGGTTGCGGAACCGGCGAAAAATCACGAAAAAATCAGTATCCTTACAAATACGGTAGTCGAGGAAGTATCGGGCGAGGGCGGGCTGAATTATATACGCTATAAAAATACAAAAACCGAAAAGGTTACGGAATACAGAGCCGACGGGGGAGATTTCTTCGGCGTGTTTGTTTTAGCAGGATATATACCTGATACCAAAATTGTTAAAAATCTTGTAGAGCTCAACGATTACGGCTACATCCTTACCGATTCAGAGCAGCGCACAAGCATTGACGGCGTATATGCGGCAGGTGACGTTTGTATCAAACCGCTTCGCCAGGTTGTTACAGCTACAGCAGACGGCGCTCTTGCGGCTACCGAGCTTGAAAAGTACGTTGCCACCGTGCAAAGCAGAACGGGAATTTCTGCGAAGCCGCCTGTTTCGAAGAACTATAAGTCGGAAGATACTGTCAAAAACACCGAAAGCCAAGACTCGCCTGAAGGGTTGCTGTCGGAGGATATGAAGGCTCAGCTACGGACTCTGTTTGAAAAAATGCAGGGCAACGCCATATTGAGACTCTATCTTGATAATCGTGATATATCAGAGGAGCTCGAGCTTTATATGCGTGAGCTTGCGTCGCTTTCGGATAAATTGACGGTTGACGTGGCAGACGCCAACTCTTCCTCTGATTTTGCACCATGCGTAAGGGTCTGCCGAGGAGATGGAACGGAAACAGGTCTTGCATTCCACGGTGTTCCGGGTGGGCATGAATTTTCGTCCTTTGTTTTGGGTATATTCAATGCGATAGGCCCGGGACAGCCAATTGAAGAAAAAACAAAGGAGCATATTCAAGCTATAAGCAAATCCACAAAAATCAAGGTTCTTGTGTCGTTGTCTTGCACGATGTGCCCGGATACCGTTGTGGCTGCGCAGCATATTGCGGCTAAAAATAAAAACATCACAGCAGAAATATACGATATCCACCATTTTGAAAAAATAAGGAAGCAATATAACGTCATGAGCGTTCCTTGCATCCTGATTAACGATAGCAATATTTCCTTTGGAAAGAAAAACATCGATCAGCTGCTTGAGCTGATTGGGTAAATGGCAGGTGTTGCGTCATTTAAGCAAAACCGAACGAATAAGAGGACAGATACTTTAAAGAATTCTCTCTTAAATTATTCGTATTGTAAAAAAATCGACAGAAGCACCCTTTTAAAATGCTCCTGTCGATTTTTTATTCAGTTCTGCCTTAGGTGGCAAACGACATTGTTTTTTTATTAAACCTTAGGGCCTGCTTCAACGAGAGCCTTACCTGCATCGTTGCCGGTGTATTTAGCAAAGTTCTTTATAAAGCGGGTTGCGAGGTCTTTCGCCTTTTCGTCCCAATCTGCTGCATTTGCATAGGTGTCTCTGGGGTCAAGAATTCCGGAATCAACGCCGGGAAGAGCGGTGGGAACCTCAAGGTTGAAATAAGGGATTTTCTTTGTATCAGCTTTAAGGATAGAGCCGTCGAGAATGGCGTCGATAATGCCGCGGGTGTCCTTGATAGAGATACGCTTGCCTGTTCCGTTCCAGCCTGTGTTTACAAGGTAAGCCTTAGCGCCGGATTTTTCCATCTTCTTAACGAGCTCCTCGCCGTACTTTGTGGGGTGAAGCTCAAGGAAAGCAGCGCCGAAGCAAGCGGAGAAGGTAGGAGTAGGCTCTGTGATTCCGCGCTCGGTTCCTGCAAGCTTGGAGGTGAAGCCGGAGAGGAAGTAGTATTTAGCCTGCTCGGGAGTGAGGATAGAAACGGGAGGAAGAACGCCGAATGCGTCTGCGGAAAGGAATATAACGTTCTTTGCGTCAGGTCCCTTGGAAACAGGGCGGACAATCTTCTCAATGTGGTCGATGGGGTAGGAAACACGGGTGTTTTCCGTTACGGAGCCGTCAGCGAAATCGCAAACGCCGTTTTCGTCAACGGTAACGTTCTCAAGAAGCGCATTTCTCTTGATTGCGTTATAGATGTCAGGCTCGGAATCCTTATCAAGGTTGATAACCTTTGCATAGCAGCCGCCCTCAAAGTTGAATACGCCCTCGTCGTCCCAGCCGTGCTCGTCGTCGCCTATGAGAAGACGCTTGGGGTCGGTGGAAAGAGTGGTTTTACCTGTTCCGGAAAGACCGAAGAAGAGCGCAGTATTCTCGCCGTTCATATCGGTGTTGGAGGAGCAGTGCATTGAAGCCATACCTGCAAGAGGAAGGTAGTAGTTCATCATAGAGAACATACCTTTCTTCATTTCTCCGCCGTACCAGGTGTTAAGTATAACCTGCTCACGGGATGTGAGGTTAAAGAGAACTGCCGTTTCAGAGTTGAGTCCAAGCTCCTTATAGTTTTCAACCTTCGCCTTAGATGCGTTGTAAACAACGAAATCGGGCTTGAAGCTTTCAAGCTCCTCGGCGGTGGGGGTTATAAACATATTCTTAACGAAGTGCGCCTGCCAAGCAACCTCCATAACGAAGCGGATTGCCATACGGGAATCCTTGTTTGTGCCGCAGAAGAGGTCCATTACGTAAAGCTTCTTGCCGGAAAGCTGCTCCATAGCAAGCTTTTTACAAGCATTCCAAGCTTCAACTGTAGCGGGCTTGTTGTCGTTTTTAAATTCGTCAGAGGTCCACCAAACGGTGTCCTTGGAGGTTTCGTCCATAACGATAAACTTATCCTTAGGAGAACGTCCTGTGTAAATACCTGTCATAACGTTAACTGCGCCAAGCTCTGTAAGCTGACCTTTTTCAAAGCCCTCAAGATTTGGGTCGGTTTCCGCTGCGAACAGATCTTCGTAAGAAGGGTTGTGTACTATTTCGGTTGTTCCCGAAATTCCGTAAATGCTTAAATCCAATTTGCTCATTTTTTATATCCTCCAAAATTATAATCAAATTCAAAGGTCAATGTCTGCCCTCCGTTTGAGATTGCTGCACTATTTTGAAAATGCCACAAATGACCACCGCTGCAAACTGCCAATGCTTAAATATGAGCGGGTGCGGGTGCGCAAAAACTTGACTGCAAGAATTATACCATAACCAAAGTGAAATTTCAATAGCTAATTACAAAAATATTAAAAAGTCGCAAAATGCGTTACAAACTCACGTTTTTCTTCATTGTCCCTTGCGAGAAAAGGGCTTTTTATACAAAATCAGAGAAAATTCGTAAAAATTTATGGTGACGTACAGATAGTAAAAACCGAAAACGGAGAGAGCCGCAACCCCCTCCGCTTATCTGCAGCGTACTTGTGTTATCCCTGTTTGGCATTTTGTCTTTCTTTGAGGATTTTTACGTTTTCAAGCACACGGTTTTTATCAAGCGGGTATAGGAACGCCAAAGCGATACCCACCGTGACGTAAAGCACGGCGGGAACTGCGGTTGCGATGTTGTAAATTCCATTTACGACCGCCTCGCTTTGCTTAGCGGCTCCCTCGACGTAGCCGATAATCGCAAGAGACCAGGCGCCCATAGCGCTGGCAATAGCCTGACCTATTTTGCGCGAGAAGGAGCAGACGGCGTAAATCGTACCGTCCTCACGCACACCGCATTTAACCTGATGGTCGTCGATAATATCTGTGACGAAGGCCCATATAATAAGGTTGAATAGGCCGAATCCCACGGAGCCGAGAATGCTCAATGCCACGTATACCCACATATTCTCCGTCTGAATAAAGAAAAGCAGAGCGTAGGCGGCAGAGCCGAGAGCTGACGCAGCAATACCAAGCTCCTTTTTGCCGAATTTTCTTGATAGCGGAACGGCGGCAGGAGCGAGGGCGAGTGCCGGCACGAATCCCGCCGCATTTATCACTGTTAGCCCCATAGTGTCGTTAAAGTAGTCCTTGAAAATGTAGTTGTTGATAGTCTGGTTAAGCATTTGAGCGCCTAAAAATGCTACATAAACTACGACTATTCCGATAAGA
>CAJGCM010000077.1 GCA_904501765.1 uncultured Clostridia bacterium
GTAAGCAGTTATTTTTCCGGTACTCACGCCTCACCGAAAACAGTAAGGCTCGTTTCTCTTATCAGAGACTTCGACTACATTCTTTGCAAGACCGAAATAGAAGCTCTCACTCTTGAAAACGTGCTTATAAAAAAGCACTCTCCCAAATACAACATAAAGCTCAAGGATGCTAAATCCTATCCCTATATAAAAATGACGGGCGGCGAATACCCGAAGCTTATTGTAACACGTGACAGGAGAGGCGACGGAGGGAAATATTTCGGTCCTTACCAGGGTGTTTCTCTGGCGTACGCCGCCTTGGAAACGGTGCTTAAAGCCTTTTGTCTCCCCACCTGCAAAAGGAAATTTCCGGAGGATATAAAAAAGGAGCGCCCCTGCATTTACCGTGATATGGGCAGATGCGTAGCTCCCTGTACGGGAGAGGTCAGCCCCGAGGATTACGGCTACCTCATAAAATGCGCCGAGCGGGTTTTGCTTGGCGACATAAAAGAAACCAAAGAAGAGCTTACCGCCATTATGCTTCGGCATGCAGAGGCAGAGGAATTCGAAAAAGCGGCGTCGGTTAGAGATAAAATTGCGGCAATCAGCGCTCTTACAGAGCGGCAGAAGGTAGTTGCCGACGAAAAAATAAACAGGGACGTTTTCGCCTTCCACATCTCCGAAACCGAAGGAGTTATGGCAACCCTGACCATAAGAGCAGGTGCTCTCATTAACAAAAGCGAATTTATGCTTTCAAGAGCGGAGGGGCTATCCTCCTCCGATGCCGTATCGCTGATTGCAGATTATTACGAAAGCAGTACAAATCTGCCAAGGGAGGTCTTGCTGGATTTTCGCCCCGAGGAAGATGACCTTGCTCTTCTTTCCGACTATCTTTCCCTCCTCGCCAATCGCCGAATTGCGGTAAGATGTGCGGAAAGAGGCGACGGAAGGGCTCTTTGCGAAATGGCGAGAAAAAATGCCGAGGAGGTTGCAAGGCAATACAGACTTGAAGGTCAGCGAGAGGATAAAAACCTCAAAAGGTTGGCAACTCTTCTCGGGCTTCCATACACGCCCCGCCGTATAGAGGCGTACGACATATCCAATTTCGGTGATGAATGTATAAGAGCCTCTATGATAGTTTACGAGGACGGCAAGCTTAAGCGAAGCGATTACCGCAGCTTTAAAATAAACACCACAGACGGTAGGGACGATTACGGCTCTATGAAGGAGGCGCTGCGAAGACGTCTTAACCACATAGGGGACTCCTCTCCCTCGCTCGGGGTATCCCCCGACCTCATTCTTCTTGACGGAGGGGACGGACACGTAAATTCCGTAAAGCCCATTCTATCCGAGCTGGGGCTTGACGTACCGGTATTCGGAATGGTGAAAGACGACTTCCATAAAACCAGAGCTATAACCGACGGTGAGAGGGAAATTTCCATAGCCCAGGAGCTTGGCGCTTACGCCTTTGTTTACAATCTCCAAGAGGAGGCTCACCGCTTCGCTTACGGAAAAACGTCTTCGGCAAAAATAAAAGCCATGCGCCACTCTACCCTTGAAGCGATAAAGGGAATCGGCGCTGCAAAGGCAAAAAGGCTCCTTGCCGAAATGAGCCTTGCGGAAATAAAAAAAGCCTCCCTTGAGGAGCTTATGAAAATACGCGGCATTTCAAAAAGAGATGCCGAGGCTATATACTCTCACTACAATAACAAGGAATAAAGGAGGCAGACGTGTTAAGAATTACAACAGGCTCAGCCAAGGGTAAGGTCTTGAAAACTCTCGAGGGAGAAGCGACAAGACCAACCTCTGAAAGAATAAAGCAGGCTATATTTTCATCTATACAATTTGACATTGAAGGAAGGCGAGTCCTTGACCTTTTTGCGGGGTCGGGGCAAATGGGGCTTGAGGCTCTGTCAAGAGGCGCCGCTTCGGTAACCTTCATTGACTGTGCAAGAGAAGCTATGGATATAGTAAAAGCAAACGCCACCTCCACAGGCTTCTTCGGTAGCTCAAAATACCTTGTCAGCGACTGGCGCAATTATATAAGAAAGGCAGGAGGGCGTGACGTTTTTGACCTGATTTTCATAGACCCGCCATATTCTATGGAGTGCGGCTGCGATGCGGCGATAAGACTTGCCCAAGCAGGTATGCTCGCCGAAGGCGCAATTGTGGTAATCGAGAGCGGCACTGAAGATATATCCCCTGAAGATATAGAGGGCTTTGAAGTTCTTAAATCCACCCATTACGGGAAGAAAACCTTTGTAAACATCCTGCTTTACAGAGGAGAGTAACCGTAAGGGAACAAAAGGAATTAAAAAATGGAAAACCTTAAGAAAGAAAAAAAGGACCTGGCGGTTATCATCCCCGGCAGCTATGACCCGCCTACTATGGGACACTATCACCTAATAAAAAGAGCTGCGGAGGAATATCGCGAGGTTTACGCAGTCGCCTTTATAAACCCCGAGAAGGAATATCTTTTCACAACCACCGAAAGAGTAAGTATGCTTATGCTTATGGCGGAGGATTTTGATAACGTGCTTGTCAGCTTTTCCTCGGGGCTGGTTATTGATTATATGAGAGAGCACGGCATCGACAAGATTATAAAGGGCGTAAGAAACGATGCAGACAGGGCGTACGAAGCGAAGCAGGCAGAGTGGAATTTTAAGCACGGTGGGTACGAAACCGAGCTTTGGGAGTCGGAGGCGGAATACGCCGGGATAAGCTCCACTTTTGCAAGAGCGCAGCTTTCGGCCGCAGGGGATACTTCGGATATTTTACACCCAAGCGTCTTGAAGTATATAAAATCAAAAAGGCAAATTTGATATTGACAAAGCTGCGGGTTTAATATATAATATATTATTGTTAAAAAGCTTTTAAATATTTAGCGAGGCGAAAGGGCGGAAGGCAAGTCTTATCTCCCTCAGCCCTCCGAAAGGAATAAAAAGGACAATGAAGGAAAGAATCGAAGAATTAAAAGCAGGCTTTTCCGAAAGCTTGGCTTTGGCAAAAAACGAGGAAGAGCTTGAAAATCTCAGAGTGACATATCTCGGTAAAAAGGGATACGTTGCATCTCTTATGCAGTCCTTGCGTGACGTTGCGGACAAGAGAGCGGCAGGTCAGCTTATCAACAGCTTCAAATGCGAGGTTGAGGATAAAATCAACGAGGCGGCAAAGGCTCTGGCAGACGCCGCTATCGCCGCTCAGATAAGGAGTGCAAAGAAATACAACCCCACCCTTAAATTTGCCGAGGAGCTTGGCTCCTATCACCCCATAACCTTGGCTACAAAGGAAGTGGAGGAGATATTCCGAGGTATGGGATTTACCATCGAGGATTACGCTGAGGTGGTTGACGACTATGAATGCTTCGAGGCTCTCAATATACCGAAGCATCACCCTGCCCGCGATATGCAGGATACCTATTATCTTGAGAACGGTCAGCTCCTTAAGACTCAGACCTCTGCGGCGCAGAACGCTATCATGAAAAAATACGGCGCTCCTCTCCGTGCCATCTTCCCCGGCAGATGCTTCAGAAACGAATCTACCGACGCTTGTCACGAGAACACCTTCTTCCAGATGGAAGGTATGATGATAGACGAAAACATTTCCATATCCAATCTTATATACTTTATGAAAACTATGCTCTCTGAGGTGTTCAAGAGAGATATCAAGGTTCGACTTCGCCCCGGCTTCTTCCCCTTCGTGGAGCCCGGCTTTGAGCTTGATATAAACTGCCTCATTTGCGGAGGCGAGGGCTGCCCCTCCTGTAAAAATTCAGGCTGGCTTGAGCTTTGCCCCTGCGGAATGATACACCCTAACGTTCTTAAAGAAGGCGGAATTGATACCGATAAATACACAGGCTTTGCCTTCGGTCTCGGTCTCACCCGTCTTGCTATGATGAAATACGGCGTTAAGGACATAAGAGATTTCAACAGCGGCGATCTTGAGGCGCTCTCCCAGTTCAAATCTCTTTAATTGCGAGTGAAAGGCAGGAATAAAAAATGTTTTTATCAATGAATTGGATTGGAGATTTCGTTGACCTCTCCGGTCTTGACAAAAAATCTCTTATAAAGAATTTCACCCTCTCTACCGCTGAGGTAGAGGATATAATAGTTAAGGGTGAGGATACCTTTGGAGTTGTGGTTGCAAAAATCATATCCGTAGAAAACCACCCTAACTCAAAGAAGCTTCACCTTCTTAAGGTTGACCGCGGCGGCGAAATTATCGACGTTGTGTGCGGTGCGCCAAACGTAAGAGAAGGAATGAAGGTTGCCCTTGCTACCGAGGGAGGCGCTGTCCTTGGAAACAAAATAGGCGCCGCAAAAATAGCGGGCTACGAATCCCACGGTATGTGCTGCTCCGAGGCAGAGCTTGGAATCAGTGACGACCATTCGGGAATTATGGAAATTACGGAGGATATTCCTCTCGGCACTGATATAAAAACCGTATATGACATTGACGATATAATTTTCGAGGTTGATAATAAATCCCTGACCAACCGCCCTGACCTTTGGGGTCACTATGGAATAGCAAGAGAATTTGCAACCATCACGGGCAGAGCGCTAAAAGCCCCCGAAAAAATTGACGTATCGCGCTTTGACTCTCTTCCCGCAGTCGCAGTTGACGTAAAGAATACCGACTTAGTTTTGAGATACACCGCTCTTGCAGTTGAGAATATAACAAGAAAAGTATCGCCTGTCAATATGAGAATCAGGCTCTTCTACTGCGGCTCAAGAGCTATAAACTTCCTCGCTGACCTTACGAACTACGTAATGATGGAGCTTGGTCAGCCTATGCACGCCTTTGATAAAGCAAAGGTTGACAAAATCGAGGTTCAGACCTTCGATAAGCCCTTCACCTTCACAACTCTTGACGGAGTTTGCCGTGAGATGGACGAGAGTATGCTTATGATAACCTCGGGGGACGTTCCCGTTGCCATAGCAGGTGTTATGGGAGGAGATGCATCCAAGATTGAGGAGGATACGAATTCCCTTCTTCTCGAGTCAGCTACCTTCAGCGGCGTGTCGGTAAGAAAAACCACGACGAAGCTCGGTCTTCGTACCGACGCATCTATGCGCTATGAAAAAATGCTTGACCCCGAGCTTTGCCGCCTTGCTACCGAAAGGCTTCTTCACCTGCTCTTCACCTGTGACGAAGGCGTTAAGGTTACCTCCTCCTTCTCAGATTGCTTCCCTAACCCCTACCCCGAAATCACGCTTGATTTTGACAAGGCATACGTTGACAGATACACGGGTATAAGTATCCCTAAGGAAACAATACTCAAAACCCTCGCAGGGCTTGGATTTGAGGTTAAGTGCGAGGGAGATAACTTCAGCGCAAAGGTTCCCTCCTGGCGCTCCACGAAGGACGTCACAATAAAGGCTGATATTATCGAAGAAATATCCCGTATATACGGATACGACAATTTTGAGGTATTCACCTCCACAAGTCCCATTCGCCCAGTCAGAGCCGAAGCTCTCAAATCAAACGAGGACAGAATGAAGGACCTGCTTGTCGGCAGCTACCGTATGCACGAGGTTCATTCCTACATCTGGTCGGACTGCAAGGCTGACCGAGAGCTTGGAATTACAACTCCCGAGAACGTAAAAATAATCAATGCGCAGACGCCCGACCACCAGTATTTGAGAATTTCAATGATACCCACCCTCCTTTCCTTCGTCAAGAATAATAAAGGATATAAGGACTCCTTCGGTATATTTGAGATAGGTCACACCGTTGACGGTCTTCGCTCCGGTGACGGCTATTGCAACGAGAAGAAAAAGCTTGGCGCCATACTTTACAGCAAGAAGGACAGCGAGGAGCCAATCTTCAACACTCTCACCAAGGCTGTATATGAAATATGCGAGAACATACTCCACAAAACACCCTCATTCGAAGAGGCTGAATGCCGTTTCGGATACGAGCATCCCGCAAACTGCTACGCAATACTTGCCGACGGAATACGCATAGGCTGTATCAGCGCTCTTCACCCCACCGTCTGCGCAAATATTGACAAGAGGTGCGCAGTGGTATTTATGGAAATTGAAACAGAGGCATTCTCTTCGGTTACCGCCGACAGAATTGCTTATGCCGAGCCTTCTAAATTCCCCGCAATAGATATTGACCTTACCTTCAGCGTAAAGCTTGATGTGGTTAAATTCGATAAGATTGAAGCTGCCGCAAGAGAAGCCGCAGGCGAGCTTCTTTCCACAGTTTTCGTTAAAGACGTCTACACTATGGACGGAACCTCTGCTCTTACGATTCGCTACTCCTTTGTTTCTAAGGAAAGAACACTTACAAAGCAGGAGCTTCAGCCACTTGTTGATGCTATAATTTCCGCTATGGCAAACTGCGGCATCGCAATTAAGGAGTAATCCCGCTTTTCCCAAATTCATTCGAATATCGAATTTATTTGAATAACGAGCTTGGGCAAAGTAAAGAGCAAAATCAAATAATAAAATTGGCTGATGCGCTCCATTATCGGCGCATCAGCCAATCTTTTATTTAGCAAATAAATTACAAACGTATGCATTAATTTGGCACGTCCTCTGCTTTACGGCAGAAGACGTGCTTTAAAATTGCCAATTAGAAGTCAATGCTTCTGTTTTCAAGAGCGGCAAGTCCCACTCTGAAGGCTCTCGCCGCAACCAATCTATCCTCTTCGTTTTCGCTGTTAAGCATGGGAAGAAGATTTCTGAACAGCTCGCCCTTTACAGTCATATCCCTGCGAAGCATCTCCGTTCCGTAAAGCGGAAGGGTCTTATCGATAAGGTCGAACGAATAAAGACCAAAGGCCTCGCAATCAAGGGTTTCGGGAACTATAAATCTCGGGTCAAGATATCCTGTAAGCTCAACCCGGAGAGCAGTTTCTATACCGTATTTCTTATCGCTTATAAGACGGCTTATACGCTTGATTATCTCGTTATAGGCATCAACTCCCGTAACGTCAATCTCCTCGGTGTAAAAACGCAGATGACCGAAGGTAAGCTTTCTTATATCGGTGGTAAGCGCTCCGTCGGTTACGTCAATTATTATAAGATTCGCCCCTCCCATGCCGGGATTCTCAAAGCCTGTGCATTCAAGAGAACCTGAATATCCGTAATAAGAGCCGTCGAGGCGCATAACCTCACTTGCCTCGTGGCGGGAGCCGAAGGCGTAATAATCCGCCCCGAAATTCTTAAGGTCTTCAAGAGATATTGGGCACTTTGTGGAATTAAGCGCGCCGTCAAGGTCCGCGTAGCCCGCCACGATATTAATTCTGGATATATCGTCAGCCTTCTTGTCATAAAGAGGATTCTCAAGCATTACGGGGCCTGTGAACGCCCAGCCGTAAACGGTTACGTTAAGCTCGTCTAAATCAACACGAGAAAGATAATTATCTTTCATAACGTGACAGTTAGAGGGAAGACGCCCTGATGAATATATGGGGTTGTTTTCGTAATAATCCGCTTTTCCGGGAGTTATAACGAAGGTCGCATCGGGGCAATTACGGAATTCTCTTATAAGCACCTCTGCGGTGGTGTTGGTCGCATACTTGATGTCGAAGATATCCCCGCACATTAGCACTATATCAACGCCCCTGTCCCTTACGTACTGCATCATGCGAAGGAAGGAATCTCTGAGCACTCTGCGGCGCTCCTCACTCTTCTCCGCAGTCAGCCCTGTGTAAGGGGTATCCAAATGAATATCGCTGCACTGCAGTATTTTAATATGGTTTTTGGTGTTAGTTTCGCTCATTCAAACCTCCCGCAAAAATCACTAAATATTTATTTACTATATAAGTATATCACCGAAAAGTAACTTTTGCAACATTTTTTTCAAAAAAGCTTCAAAATCTATTGCAAGAATCGTGAAAATATGCTACAATACATATAAATAATCCGTGGCAGAATTTTTTAAGCAAATTTTACAAGAAAGGCGGTCGGGTCTTATGCTTAATATGGCAGTAAGAAATACAGCGAAGCTTATCAGAGAAAAATCAAAAAGTGAAAACGTAAGGCTTGGCAGGCTTTTCACGAAGAAGGACACCGCCCGTCTTATGGCAGGTATGGTTTCCCTTGACAAAACAAAAAGCGCATATACCATTCTCGACCCTGCGGCAGGCACGGGAATACTCTCGGCGGCAATGATTGAGCATATCTGCAAGAGTGCCCCCTCGGCAAAGCAGATTTTCCTCACCTGTTACGAAACCGAGGAGGCTTTCCTTCCTATGCTGGAGGATAACCTTGAGAGGATTCGTAAAAAATGCCGTCACGATTACGACGTAAGGCTGTTTGTTACAATTTATTCCGAGAATTATCTTACCGGTGTAAAAAACCATTATACTATTACGTTCTTCGACACGGTAGAAGACAAGTTCGATTTAATTATTGTAAATCCACCTTCATATATGATAAACAAAGGCTCAGAGGAAGCAAATGCCGCAGGCTGTGTTACTATGAAAGCAGTGAGCTCCGAGTACCTTTTCGCAAAGGTAGCCGCAGAGCATCTTGAGCCGGATGGGCAGCTTGTCACCCTCCTTCCCACTACCTTCGCCACAGCGGCATCACTTTCTCTTATACGCAAAACAGTGCTTGATATTCTGACGGTAAAGAAGGTGCATCTTTTCGTCGGTAATGGAAAGAATTTAAGCCGCGCCATACCATTAAAGAAGAATATAATCATAGCCTTTTCGGCAAAGACCGACGAGGGAGCGGTTGAGATTTCCACCTCCACCGATAACGGTACTGCCGCAAAGACAGTAAAGCTCTCCCCCCTTCCCTACGATTTTATAGTAGACAAGACAGACGGTTCCTTGACCCTGCCCAAAAGCGTTGAGGATACAAAAATCGTCAGCTACATAAACAGCTTCCCCGAAACCCTTGAATCCTTAGGTCTGAAAATGCGCACGGGTCTTGTCATTGACTCAAAATGCAAAAAAATCCTCTTCGACGAGGCAGTTCCCGGAACAATCCCACTCATAAGACTTAACGCTATAAAAAATTCCGGAGTCAGCTTCCCCGCCCCCGGCGTGAAAAAGCAGTATCTTATGCCGGTATCTCCTGCGCTGTTTCAGAAAAATAAGAACCTTATAATAATAAAAAGGGTTCCCGCAAAGAGCGACGTGCGATTCCTTAACGCAGCGATATATTTCGCCGCTCAAAGGCCCTCGGATGCATACATATCCACGCACAACAAGGTAAACTTCATTGACACGAAGGATTCGGGAGAGGAGATATGCGCACGTCTCGCCTGCGGACTTTTTGCGTTGCTTAACTCCACAATTTATGACAGATATCTGTCTATAATTTCAAAATCCAAGCAGATAAATTCCAAGGAAATGAAGTCGCTGCCCCTGCCCCCACGAAATCTTATCGAAAATATCGGAGCTCGTCTTATGGCTGCAAAGCAGTACACGGTCCCCGCTTGCGACGCAATAGTTAACCCCACGTTAAGAATAGTGGAAAAGCGCTGAAATTCCATTAGCCGTTAACAAGAGTGGCAAAATTAAAAGGTAATAGATAAATTAAAAAAGGCATTGTGAAGCATAGCAACACAGTGCCTTTGATAAATTAAGGGAACAGACCCGAAAATGCGACAAATTATGAAAGGAGAGCCTACGGTGAAAAATTTAGTTATAGGAATTCTTGCCCACGTTGATGCGGGAAAAACCACACTTTCAGAGGCGCTCCTTTACCATTCGGGAGCGTTAAGCTCTCAGGGAAGAGTAGATAAAGGCAACGCATTTCTTGACACGGATGCCGAGGAGAGGCGTCGGGGTATAACGATTTTTTCAAAGCAAGCCATAATCACCACAGAAAGCTCCGCCATTACTCTGATTGACACTCCCGGGCATATAGATTTCTCATGCGAGGCACAGAGAGCCCTTTCAATACAGGATTACGCAATTCTCGTAATCAGCGCAGACGAGGGCGTTACCCCTTACACTAAAGCCCTTTGGAATCTTCTTTCAAGCAGAAAAATTCCTACCTTTATATTCGTAAACAAAACAGATATTTCCAACAGACGAAGGGTGGATATTCTTGAAGAGCTTAAGGCTACCCTTAACCGAGGCGTCTGCTCCTTCTCCACAAGGAAGAGCGAGGCGGATAA
>CAJGCM010000078.1 GCA_904501765.1 uncultured Clostridia bacterium
CAAAGAAAACGGTAACAAGGGTTATGCTCACTCGGGATACATGTCCGACCTTATGTCCTCTCTTACTCTTTCCCAGAGCAAGATTTACTGCATAGCGTCCGACTACTTTATTGACCTTATCCGCGCATTCTACGTTATTCCCGTTAACCGCGCGATATACAATGAGAAGGCTCCTTCACTTATCGAGGACCTTAACAATGACGGCGTTAAGGATATGAACGACTTCTTTGTAGAGGTTGAGAACGGTGACTGGACCTACGACAGAATGATGACCTACTGCCAGGCTGCGTACAGACCCGATTCCGGCGACCCTGTTTCCAACATTGAGGACAGACTTGGCTTTGCTCTTTCTCATAGTGACGGTCTTCCCGCTTCCGGTCTTCTTTATTCTACTTCCGTAAATATCATTCATAAGGTTTGGTCCGACGAGAAGGGTGACTACGTTTACTACTATCCGGGCGGAGAGTTCGAAGAGGCTACTCCCGTTAACGGACTTGACCCCACGATTTACAAGAAGTACTCCGACGTTACGTACGACATTATCCCCGAGCTCTTCACATACTGCGACAAGCTCAAGGAGCTCTTCCAGACTGATGGCGTTGCAATTGCTTCAAGCCAAGAAATTCGTGACAGCTTTACCGACGATATGATGCTTTTCGGTGGTGTTGTTCTCGTAGGTTCTCTTGAGTATTCCTACTACCGTGAGATGGAAAACGGCTTCGGCATTGTTCCGATACCCGTATATAAGAGAGGCGACGTATACAACCAGCAAATTCATACTATCGGTCGCTGCGGCGGTATTTCTCACTCAACAACAAAGTTCGCTCAGTGCACCGCATTCATTCAGTATCAGTCAACTCACTCTGCAGAAATAGTGGAGGAATATTTCTCTGAAATTTCTTGGGGCATAGATGGCAATAAAGATATGCTTAAGCTTATGCGCAGGTTAGTTCGTACCGCATTCGATAAGCTCTTCGAGGACGCTATCGGCTTGTTCTACATGAACATAGACGGCGACTCTCAGAGAAACAGATGGCATGTTCGTATAATGGAGGCTGATTATCAGATAGATATGAGAGGTTATTACTCAGAGCTTGCAAACGCTAAGCAGGCGAGATTGCTCGGTCTTGAAAACGAGTATAACTACCTTCCAGATTAAAATTTAAAATATACTCCACAAATTTATAAAATAGCAAAAAAGAGGTGACTCCGTGTCACCTCTTTTAAATTTACTTTTTGAATATTAAATTTGTTATTTATCGTCTGTCGGATACGCTAATTCGGCTGATAGCTCGCATAAGCTTCGCCTTTGCTATGCGTATTTCTCTGTCCTCGGTGGCTCCTGAGAGGCGCTCTTCCGCCTTTTCCTTAGCCCTTGCGGCTCTTTGGGCGTCTATTTCCTCGGAGTATTCAAGAGTGGTGGCAACCACTCTGACCTCGCCGCCGGATACGGACAGAAAGCCGCCGCCGCAGGCGGCAATTTTTTCCTCGCCGTCGGCAAATTTTATCTTCATTCTGCCGATACCCAGAGCGGCTATTATATCAATATGCCCTGCAAGTATCTGCAAATCTCCCTCGGTGCCCCTTGCGAGAAGGCTTATGGCATCTCCTGAAAATTTCTCGCCGTCGGGAGTAACTATATTAAGTTTAAATGTGTTCATTTTCTGCCTCCCTGTAAGATTTATCGGAGATTTTTTGCGCCTTACGCCTTCTTGTCTTTGCAAGGCGTATTTTTTCTTTTTTGCACCTTTGCCTCGGGTTATTCCTCAGATTTAATGGATTTTGCCTTTTCCACAGCCTCGTCAATCGTGCCGACGAAGAGGAATGCGGATTCGGGAAGGTTGTCGTGTTTACCTTCGATTATCTCACGGAAGCCGCGGATAGTTTCTTTAACCGGAACGTATCTTCCTTCCATACCCGTAAACTGCTCGGCAACCGAGAAGGGCTGCGAAAGGAAGCGCTGAATCTTTCTCGCTCTGTTAACTGTAATCTTGTCCTCCTCCGAAAGCTCATCCATACCCATAATTGCGATAATGTCCTGAAGCTCGCGGTAGCGCTGAAGAATGCTCTGAACGGCTCTTGCAACCTCGTAATGCTCAATACCCACAACGTCGGGGGAGAGGATTCTTGAGGTAGAGTCAAGGGGGTCAACGGCAGGATAAATGCCGAGGGATGCGATACTTCTTGAAAGCACCGTGGTTGCGTCCAGATGGGCAAAGGTAGTTGCGGGAGCGGGGTCCGTAAGGTCGTCAGCAGGAACGTAAACCGCCTGAACGGAGGTTATAGAGCCACGCTTGGTAGAGGTAATTCTCTCCTGCAAAGCGCCCATTTCGGTGGCAAGGGTAGGCTGATAGCCAACTGCGGAGGGCATTCTTCCAAGCAGCGCCGAAACCTCGGAGCCTGCCTGTGTAAATCTGAATATATTGTCGATAAAGAGAAGCACGTCCTGCCCCTCTCTGTCACGGAAATATTCCGCCATAGTAAGTCCCGAGAGGGCAACTCTCATTCTCGCTCCGGGGGGCTCGTTCATCTGACCGTAAACCAGCGCCGTTTTGGATATAACTCCCGATTCCTGCATCTCTCCGTAAAGGTCGTTACCTTCTCTCGTGCGCTCGCCAACTCCGGTGAACACCGATATGCCGCCGTGCTGCTTTGCAACGTTATTGATAAGCTCCATAATAAGGACAGTCTTACCAACGCCGGCACCGCCGAAAAGACCAATCTTACCACCCTTTGCGTAAGGTGCGATAAGGTCAACTACCTTAATACCCGTTTCGAGAATTTCAGTAGTTCCCTCCTGCTCGGAGTAGGGGGGAGGGTCCCTGTGAATACACCATCGCTCAGTACCCTCGGGGGCGGGCTTATTGTCAACGGGGTCACCGAGAATATTGAAAATCCTTCCTAAGGTTTCGTTACCTACGGGAACGGTAATACCCATACCCGTGTCAAGAGCTTCCATACCTCTTGACATACCGTCGGTGGAGGACATAGCGATGCATCTCACCGTATCGTCACCAAGCTGGCTTGCAACCTCGCATACCACCTTGGTGTCGCCCATTTTTATTTCTATTGCGTTAAGAAGATTAGGTAAATGCCCGTTTTCGAATTTTATATCTAACACGGGTCCTATTATCTGCACGATTTTTCCGATGTTTTTCTCCATCTTAAAAAGCGTCCTTTCTTTGTCAGAGCGCCTCGGCGCCCGAAACTATTTCGGTTATTTCCTGGGTTATAACAGCCTGACGGGCTCTGTTGTATTTGAGCATAAGAGTGTCTATCATTTCCTCGGCGTTTTTGTTTGCCGAGTTCATAGCGCTTCTTCTTGCGGCGCATTCGGAAGCCGCCGCCTCGGAAATTGCGGCGCTGATTATGCCGCCTATATAAAGGGGAAGTATATGAAGAAGAACCTCTTCCTCCTCACCGTCAATCTCGCCGCAGTCCGCTACGGTGCGCTCTCCTTCAATCTCAAGGGGCAAAAGCCTTACTGACGCAGGAGTTTGTGTCAGCATCGAGGTAAACTTTGTGTAAATCAGCTTGATTTCCGAAAACTCACCCGCAAGGAAATCGGCAACTATTCTTTCGCCAAGATACATACATTCGCCAACCGTACCGTCGGCTACGTAATATAAATCTTCCGAATAAATCGCCTCGCCTCGCCTTTTGTAATATTCCTGCGCCTTTTTGCCAACCGGCATATACACGTCCCCCGGGTGGCTTAAGCTCCCTGCCAGCTTGAAGATATTGTTGTTATATCCCCCTGCCAGTCCTCGGTCGCCCGCTATTACGATATAAAGTGTCCCTCCGCCCTCGGCGCACCTGCCGAATACGCTATCTGCCACTGCAGGGAGAGAGCATATTTTATCAATAGCCTCTCTGAGAGTTTTCATATAGGGCCGTGAGTTTTCAGCCCTTTCCTTTAAGAGCCTGAGCTTCGAGGTAGCGACGAGCTCCATGGCTTTTGTTATCTGCATAGTACTCGTAACGCTTTTTATACGGGCTCTTATATCGTTCATTGAAGCGCCTGCCATGGCACGACCTCCTTTGCTTTGTGTTTTTTGACCTTTAAGAGTAATCTGTTTTTTACTTCAGGCGGATTACGGTAGCTTTTGCCTGATGGGCATTACTTTGCTTCGTTACGCCTTTTCTTCTCCGAGGAATTTTGCAAGGCAGGCAGTAATAGCCGCCTTCAGCTCCTCCTCGGTTTCGGGGGAAAGCGCACCCGTATCTCTGATAGTGGAGAGCATTTCGTCTTTAGTTGCCTTAAGGTATTCGAAAAGCTCCTCTTCAAATCTGTGAATATCTGAAACGGGGACCTTTTTGAGAAGGTTATTTGTAACCGCATAAATTATAGCAACCTGAAGCTCGGTGGGAACGGGAGCGCCTCTGCCCTGCTTAAGCACCTCAACTATGCGCTTACCCTGCTCAAGTCTTGCCATAGTATCGGCGTCAAGGTCAGAGCCAAACTGCGCAAATCCCTGAAGCTCTCTGTACTGAGAATAAAGCAGCTTAAGCTTACCCGAAACACGCTTCATAGCCTTGGTCTGCGCATTACCGCCGACACGGGACACCGAAATACCGGGGTTAACCGCAGGGCGGATACCGCCGTGGAAAAGCTCTGTTTCGAGGAATATCTGACCGTCGGTTATGGAAATGACGTTTGTGGGGATATAAGCCGAAACGTCACCCGCCTGGGTTTCGATTATAGGAAGAGCGGTTAGCGAGCCGCCGCCGTATTCGGGCGAAAGCCTTGCCGCGCGCTCAAGAAGTCTTGAGTGAAGATAGAATACGTCACCGGGATAAGCCTCTCTTCCCGGAGGGCGGCGTATAAGAAGAGATAGGGCTCTGTAAGCCACTGCGTGCTTTGACAAATCGTCGTAGATTATCAGCACGTCACGCCCGAGGTCCATAAAATACTCACCCATAGTACAGCCCGAATAGGGAGCTATATACTGAAGAGGTGCGGGGTCGGAGGCGGTAGCCGATAGAACTATGGTGTAATCCATAGCTCCGTTTTTGTAAAGAGTATCCACAACGTTAGTAACGGTAGACTGCTTCTGACCGATAGCTACGTATATGCAGATAACGCCCTTGCCCTTCTGATTTATTATAGTGTCGGTGGCTATAACGGTTTTGCCCGTCTGCCTGTCTCCTATTATAAGCTCTCTCTGACCCCGTCCTATGGGTATCATAGAGTCGATAGCCTTAATACCCGTTTCAAGGGGGACTGACACCGATTTTCTCTCGATTATTCCCGCAGCCTTGCGCTCAATAGGACGGTACTCCTCCTCGCTGATAGGTCCCTTGCCGTCAATAGGCTGACCCAGCGCATTAACTACACGCCCGATAAGATTTTCTCCAACGGGAACTGAAACTACTCTTCCTGTGCGTTTAACTGCGCTGCCCTCGGAAATTCCAACGTCGGAGCCGAGCATAACTGCGCTGACTGCGCTCTCTTCCAGGTTAAGCGCCATTCCGAAGCTTCCGTTAGAGAACTCAAGAAGCTCGTTTGACGCAGCCTTATCAAGTCCAAAGACCTTGGCAATACCGTCGCCTACGGAGATAACGTAGCCAACCTCGTCCATATTGGTTTTGTTAGAGTAGTTTTTTATTTGCTCTTTTATTATTTTGCTGATATCCTGAATTTTGGATTGCATTTTATCACCAACTTTATATGCAAATTATATAACGGTAGCCGCAAGTCTTTTTTCAATTTCCTCAAGTCTTGATTTTAAGCTTCCGTCAAGCTGAATTCCGCCGTAGCGGAGCTTGATACCGCCGATAAGAGAATTATCGACAACGCATCTCGCCTGTATTTTTTTGCCTGTAATAGCTTCAAGCTTTTTGATTATTTTGTCTGCCTTTTCCTCTGACAGCTCCACTGCGGATATTATCTGAGCGGAGATTATGCCTCGGGATTCATTGTAAAGCTCCTCGTATTTTTTGAGGATTGACGAAAGAAGCCCAAAGCGCCTTGCGGAAGCGAGAATCAGAAGAAGATTACGAAGAGGCTCCTCAACAGAGCCGAATGCTTCGCCCACAAGGGAGAGCTTCTCCTCTGTGGAAATAGCGGGAGAATCAGTAAGAGTCACGTATTCCGGTGACAGTGAGATAGCCTCAACACAGTCCTTAAGGTCCGAAAGAACTCTGTCCGATATTCCCATATCCTCGGTGAGAGAGAACAGCGCGCGTCCGTATTCTTCAGCTATCATTTGCCGTCCCCCATACCGTCAATAAACTCGTCTATGAGAGCGTCGTGGTCACCCGGGGTTATATCTCTTTCGATAACCGCTCGGGCTATTGAGATTGCCATCTCGGAAACCTCGTTTTTAACCTCGTTTACGGCACGCTTTTTTTCAAGCTCAACCTGCTCCTCAGCTCTCTTCAGAACTCTTGCTGCCTCTTTGTCCGCCTCCTTAAGGATTTCCTCCTCACGAAGCTCGGCACGCCTTACGGCGCTGCGCAGAATATCCTCGCTCTCTTCCTTAGCCCTCGAGAGCTTTTCTTCGTATTCTGCACGCAACTCTTCAGCGCTCTTTTTGGAGCTTTCCGCATCGCTGTACATATCGTCAATCTCCTTCTGCCTTGAGTCAATCATGTTCTTGACCGGCACAAAGAGAAGCTTGCGCAGAAAAATATACAAAATAATAAGATTTATCCAGGCGAAAATCATGGTAAAGAAGTTCACGCCCACAAAGGACTCGAACTTATCAAGAAAGAACTCCATATTTTCCTCCGGTTTGGTTTTTGAGATTGTTAAGAAATCTGCATGAACATAAGAAGAAGAGCGACAACCAGGGAGTAAATACCCGTGGTTTCAGTGATTGCGCATCCGAGAATCATATTGGTACGAAGAGTACCTGCCATCTCGGGCTGACGAGCCATAGCTTCCAGCGCCTTACCTACGGCATTACCTTCACCGATAGCAGGTCCGATAGCGCCAAGTCCCATACAAAGACCTGCGCCCAGCGCTCTTGCAGCTGCGATTATTGCGCTTCCAATTTCCATTTTAAAATCCTCCAAATAGATTATCTTTTATCCTTTATTAAATGGCGCTGTATGCGCCTTGATAACAAGTAAACAGCAAAGCCTTGCATTAAGCTGTGAGCCTTATGAGATTCCTTCCCCATACGGTGAAGCTTATCCTTACGCCTTTTCCTTGCCCTTTTTCTTCTTTTCGGGCAGCTCCTCGGGAGGGGGATTAGCGCTTCCCACGTAGACCATAGTCAGAAGTGAGAAAACAAGCGCCTGAACAAATCCCGAGAACAGGTCGAAATAGATAGAGAGGAATGCGGGAATACCCGCTTGCATAAAGGGAATCTCTCCGATAAGCCCGGGCAACCAACCAAACAGCAGGTTGGAAAGAACCGCCAGAGCGGCGTAAACCAGCGAGGTAAGCACAGAGCCTCCAGCCACGTTTCCAAAATGACGGAACGCCATTGATACAGGCTGGGCTATCTCCGAAACTATGTTCATAGGCGTCATAACCACAATAGGCTCCGTAAAGCCCTTCAGCCAGGTTTTTACGCCGAAGTTTTTGATGTTTGAATACCACACCATAACCGAGGTAACGATAGCCCAGGCCAGCGTTACGGAAAGGTCTGCGGTTGCGGAGCGGAATATTTGGGTCATACCAAGCAGAGTTCCTATTATCGAGGATAAGAACAGAGTGCCGATATAGGGGGCAAATTTCAGATTGTGCTTGCCCATAGTGTCCTCGACGAGATTGTAAAGCATAGTTACAAGCTTCTCGACTATTACCTGGAAACCCCCGGGGCGTTTCTTTAAGCCTCGTCCTATGAAGAATGCAAGAAGGATTAGAATTACCGTTACCGCAAGGAGGGTTACCGCAGTTTGGGTAACGTCAATCGTAAGTCCGAAAAGGTCAAAGCTGAAATAGACCTTGGGACCTTGAACGTTAAGATTCATGTTTGCCATCCTCCTTCCTTCTGAACAGCTCACGAACGTATATTATAGGTCGGAGCATAAGCAGAGGAATAACGGTAGCGATGACGTTGAATACAGAGGAGAGAAGAAAAGCCAGAACAAGCGCCGCCAGCATACTGAAGGTTCTTATAATAAATGAAAGTCTTACAGCGTTCTGGAATCTTTGAGCGTGCTCCTTTGCAAATTCCGCAGCCGCTTCCTCGTCCATCTCCCCGTCGCCGCGGAGCGCCATAACGTCGTCAACCGCCTTGTTCGTCGTCAGCGAAAGGAACAGGAAATTAAAGGTTATCACACCGGCGCCGAGGATGGCACCTAAAGCCACCGTATAATCAAATTTGCCGAAAAGGAAGAATACCAACATAACGATAAGGCTGACTAAAGCCTCGCCGATGGCTACAAAAGCAGTTTCTATAAAGGGTGTAAGCTTTGCTTTCATTTTTTCTCCTTTCCTAAAGAATTGTTGTTTTTGCGGAGCTTATGTAAAATGCTCCCGAAGGTAAATTGCGGCTATAATCCTGAAAACACGGCTCTATTCTGCGCTGCTCCCGCCCTCGTCATTGCTCCTCGCTTTTTCCGAAAGCTCTTTTTCCTCGTGCTGCTTTTCAAGAGCCTCAAGGGCTTTCGAAGCTTTGATAAGAAAGCTTACCATCGAAAAAAGCCCAGAAAAAACGCCCAGAAGAATGAATATCACGTATATAAAGGTGGGGGTCGAGGCATAGCTTACAAGAAGATAGGCGAAGAAGAACATAAGCGCAATCGGAGCTGCGAGGTTTATGATAGACTGAACTATCATATTAAAAATGTACAAGGGAGTGATAAATTTTCTTCGCATAACAAATTCGCTCCTTTGTAAAAGTAAACCCGATAAAATAGGGGGAGAAAGCGTTCTTCGCTCCGACTTAAAGCCTTCTTGGCGAACAAAATAATTTTAACATAAAATCGCCCGTCAGTCAAGGGAAACCGGCAATTTTGAAATGTTAACATTTTAACAGAAAACGAGGTGTCGGCAGGGAGGAAAAACGCACTTTGTATCAGGTTATAATTTTGTACACAACAGGCTCCGTGTCACATTGGGATTCCGATATAACAAAAGCAGAGAGGCATGTATCGGCGGCGCAGAGCAGCTCTTTTTTTGAGGAATAAAGCGTCGCAAGAATATCTCCCCGACGAACCTTATCTCCGCGCTTTACCGCCAGTATGATTCCTGCACCGTGGTCAATAGAATCGTTCTTTTCGGCTCTTCCTGCTCCGAGGGTCATTGCGGCTGAGCCTATAAGCTTTGCATCAATGGAGGACACGTATCCGTCGCATGGGGAGATAACGACCTCGGAAAAATCCGACATAGGAAGGGAGCTTACAGCGTTTGCCACGTCAGGGCGCACTCCCTGCCATGTGAGCCATTGCCTGAATTTTGCAAGAGCGCTGCCATCCGAGAGGACACCCCGTGCTTTGATTTCAGCCTCCGCCAAGTCTATATTAAGTGAAAGAGAAAGCATAAGAGCTGCGAGGGTCAGGCATAATTCGAGAAGCTCTCCACCGCTCTTGCCCGAAAGAATCTCCTCTGCTTCCTTTGCTTCGCAGAGATTACCCACTGCATATCCAAGGGGCGCATTCATTGAGGAAATAACCGCAGCCATCCTTCGCCCGGATTTTTTACCTATTTTCATCATAGCATCAGCAAGCGCCTCTGCGTCCTTTTGGCTTTTCATAAAGGCTCCGTTGCCGTACTTTACGTCAAGCACTATCGATTTTGCGCCCGCAGCCAGCTTTTTACCCATAATAGAGGAGGCGATTAAGGGAATGGAATCCACGGTCGCCGTAACGTCCCTTAAAGCATAAAGCTTTTTGTCTGCGGGGGCAAGCTCTCCGCTCTGACCTACGACGGCAATCCCGATTTCCTCTACCTGCTTTTTGAATTTATCGGGGGAAAGTGTTGTGGCAAAGCCCGGGATAGCCTCTAATTTGTCCACCGTGCCGCCCGTGTGTCCAAGACCTCTGCCGCTCATTTTTGCTATAACGCCACCTGCGGCGGCAACTATTGGGGATATAATAAGTGTGGTTTTATCTCCGACGCCTCCCGTCGAATGCTTGTCAACGACGCCGTCCCCGAATTCCATAAGGTTC
>CAJGCM010000079.1 GCA_904501765.1 uncultured Clostridia bacterium
AAAAAAAGATTGGTATATCTCCAAAGGATTACAAAAACAGAGAATTTGGAAATAAGGACCAGTTTTCAAATGATGAACAAAGAAAAATATAGCCTCTTTTTTCACAGATTGTTTAACAAAGGAAAAAACTTTCATGTCAACTGAAAAAAATCAAACTATAAAATTTGCGAAGGCTGAACTTATACGATACAGCAGCCTTATATTTGCCGACTTCAACTCATCAGCCTTTAACATTGAAGTAAAACTTTCCGAGGGAGAAATTCCTTTAAGCGACGATTTTGACGAAATTTATATTCATGTCAAGGAGAATTGCGGAATAATTTCGGGAAGCAATCCCTGCGCTACGCTGATTGCGGTATATCGTTTTTTGCGCGAATGCGGTTGCCGATTTCTTTACCCGGGAGAAGACGGCGAATACCTGCCACGCATCACACTCGCTGACGTAGACGTCAACGTTTCCGAAAGAGCGGATATGGATATACGCTGTATGGTCATTGAGGGGTCTGTAAGCTATGATCACGTGTGCAATATGGTGGATTTCTGCCCAAAAATCGGACTTAACCATTATCAGCTCCAATTCAAAAATTCCGCCCCGTTCTTCGAATTCTGGTCAAATCACGAGGACAACCCTTATATGTCTCCCGAGCCATTAAGAGATGAGGATATTGCAAAAATCAACAAAGGAATAAGGGGTGAGGTCAAAAAGCGCGGATTGAAGCTTCAAACTATGGGTCATGGGTGGACTGTATTCCCTATTGGCCTTGATATTGACGGTTGGGGCGTTTATGATAAGCCCATCGACGATGAAACAAAATCCTATCTTGCAATGCTTAACGGCAAACGTGAACTTTACGCCGGGAATCCATTCGAGTCCAATTTATGCTACTCCAATCCTCGTGTCATTCAGAAAATAGAAGACTATATGGTGAAATACTGCCGCGAAAACCCCGAGGTAGACCTTATCCACTTTGCACTTTCTGACAGGTGGAACGTTTGCTGCGAGTGTGAAAGCTGCGCATCTCACCGTGTTTCCGATCTTCTTGTCAAAATATTCAACCGCCTTGACGAAAGAATGTCAAAAGAGGGCTTCAAGCACAAAATCGGTATTGCCGCATATCTTGATATGATGTGGCCGCCTTTATATGAAAAGTTAAATAACCCCGACAGGTTTGTTCTTGGCATATATCCCATTGCTCACGTTTATTATGAATCCATTCCTTCTGACGGAGTAAAAGACATTGAACCGAAACCTTTTAAACTTAATAAAAACACCGTTTCAAAGGACTGCGCCGAAAATCTTGCCTATCTTCGCGCTTGGCATAAGCGAGAGCCCGACTGCAAGCTCATTGTCGGAGAATACCATTGGATGTGGGACCACTACTGTGATTTTGGATACCAGAAGATTTCGCGGGTCTTTTGGCAGGACATAAAAAACTACAAAAAACTTGGTGTTTCCGGTATGCTCTCCTATCAATCGCAAAGATGCGGAATTCCATCTTCCGTCGGGCTTTTGACCTACGGTCATACACTGTGGAATACAAGCACCTCCTTTGATGCTCTTTGCGAGGATTATTTTAAAACCGTATATGGGGACGCGTGGAGAGAATGCTATAACTACCTCACTTCCCTCTCCGAAATCGGAGATATGAAAATAGTTAAGGAGTGCTCACTTGATGAGTTGAAGCAGAGTCTTGAGAAATGTTACAGCGCAGTTGAAGAATTCCTTCCAAAGCTCGAAAGTATGCCGAAGTCAAAAACAAAGCTTCGGGCTAACGCATTTTCGGACTTAATCATTTACAGCAAATATCTAAAGAAATGGCTTAACACACTTATTCTTCTGTTAAGTGAAAAAAAGGAAGAGAGTGACAAGGAATATTCAGCCCTTACGGATTGGCTTTGGTATATTGAGGCAGATATTCACGAACGATGGGATATAAGGATACTTATATATCAGCTAAAGACATGGTACGGCGAAATTTTTGAAAAACTGCAAAGAAAGGTTTAAGAAATGAATGGATTTGGAAATATACTGATTGTCGGCGACAGCTACTCAACCTTCCGTGGGTACAACCCCGAGGGGTATTCCTACTGGTATCCGCAAGGTGGGTCAGGCGCCTCGGAAACCGACGTTACAGTGGTCGGCGAAACCTGGTGGTACAAGCTTATCTCGGAAACCGAGTCGAAACTCATACTTAACGACAGCTACTCGGGCTCTACCATATGCTCAACGGAACGTGAATCAATGCCAGGGACTCATTTTAATCTCAGGGTTGACCGAATGATAAGGAATGGTTTCTTTGAGAATAATAAGATAGATACGGTTTTTGTTTTTGGAGGAACTAATGACTCCTGGATAGACTCCCCTATCGGAGAAATCAAATACGAGAGTATTACAGAGGAGGATATAAGAATGGTCCTCCCTGCCTTTTCCGCCCTTTTATCCAAGCTTATAGCAGCCTCACCGAATTCGAGGATAATACCTCTTATAAATTGCGACATTAAGCCCGAAATAAGAGATGGATTTGTGGAAATATGCCGCCACTATGGACTTACATATATCAAATTTGACACTTTGGGTAAGCTTTCGGGTCACCCGAGCCGTGAGGGCATGGAAGAAATAAAAAACGCTATTATAGAATTGCTGTAAAATATAAAACCGACTGTTAAAAGATAAACAGTCGGTTTTATTTCAGTTTTAGTAAAGCTTCAACCTACAAACCACGGCTTTTCTCATTTTGGCACAGCTTATAAAATTCAAAGCCTGATATCCTCGAAATATCCGTGATATTTGATATCAATTGTGTCCTTCGGGAAGAGGAAATGATAAAGCTCTGTGCAATAATCGTCTGTCATTGACGCCATATAGTCAACTACTATCTGGTTATATTCCGTTTCCATATATGGGGTTTTTGCGGCGTAGTGGTTGCCGGTTACGAAGTCTATATGGTGGCGGAATATGGGAGAATTCGTATTCCCCGCCTTAAGGTCTGCAAGGAGCTTATAATAAAGCCTTTGCATCATAGGCTTTACAGTGGAATTAAGAACCTTGGAAATTTTCTCAGTATGGTAAATCTGCTCGTAATTCGCACGTTTGGAGAGCTTCAAGCCCTCGTAATGCTCCGCATCAAGCATAATGTATGGCTTTCCATAGCTATGCTCTATTATATTTACTTCAAGATTGTTTATAATTTCAGCATTTATAGTTCCGATTCCCGCATCTCCAAGCTCGGTGTCGTTGGAAATAAGCTTTGCTCTGATTGCATCCTGCCTGTCTTTTCCGAGATATGCAATAATATCAGACACTCTTACGACACACCCTTCAAGGGTTGAGGGAATAATATGAGCTATATTTTTCTCGTCAACGTAACAGCTTTCCATCATTTTATCGAACTGACCGAAATCCGTCATTACCGAGGGACGGTATTCGTGCATTTCAAATTCGCCGTTATGGGATATAATGCCGTCAAGGGTATCAAGGGTTATATTCAATGGGAAAATTCCGTCAAGAACTCTTACGCTGTGAACGTTATGGTTAAAATATCTGCCACATTCCCCGTGGTAAACCTCGCTGATATACCTTTCACCTGCGTGACCAAAGGGTGTGTGACCTATATCGTGACCTAAGGCTATGGCTTCAATAAGGTCGAGGTTCAGGTTCAATACCGAGCCAATGGACCTTGCAATTCTGGAAACCAGCTGAACGTGCAATGCCCTGCGGGTAATATCGTCATTCTTGTAAAACGAAAAGACCTGAGTTTTATCGGTATATCTGTTATAATAGGGGCTATGCATAATTTTGTCAACGTCCCTTACGTATGCAGGCCGCCAAATAGATTCTTTATCGTAATCGGGATTTCTTCTGACTGCCAAGGACCCCTTTGCCGCAAAATCAGGGCGAGTTCCATTTTCTATATCCGCTTTAATCCTCTCGCACATCTCGGGCGAGAGCTTCTTATAGTTTGGCAATATCAATCCCTCCTTTATAAGTTAATATTATATTTCGGCTATAAACCGATAAACGGTGATAAAGATATTATACCATCTGTTTAAAAGTTAGTCAAGGGGATTTGCCGAGCGAATTACAAAAAGACAAAACAAAAGACCTGCTCGGGTTAAAGCAGGTCTTAATTAGCTTATGCCATCTTGTTAAGCTTGATAGCAAACTCGGATTTCTTGTGAGCCGCATTGTTCTTATGAAGGATACCGCGAGCAACTGCCTGGTCAACCTTCTTAACTACTACGGGATAAAGCTCGGTAGCAGCAGCCTTGTCACCAGCAGCGACAGCAGCATTAAACTTCTTTATATAAGTTTTAAGCTGGCTTTTTGCCATCTGGTTGCGAAGAGCTTTCGCACGGTTTACAAGGATACGCTTTTTAGCAGACTTAATGTTAGCCATTTCATTCTCCTTAAAATTTTAAGTAACTGTTGAAATTAAAAAATTAACGGCTGAGAGGGTCCGAAAATCCGAAATTTACAACCATATTACATTTTTACCAAGTTATTGTATCACAATTATTTAAGAAAATCAACCCTTTTTTCAAAAAACTTTGCTTTTTGGGAAAATATTTTTTATTTTTTGAAGATTTTATTATTTTATATTGACAAAGGAATAACTTTATGTTATACTTGTAAAGCAAAACACTTTACAGCTATGCTTTTTTTCTTCGAGGTGAGCCTATGTTTGAGAAAAATTTAAGACTTGCTTACCTTCTTGATTTCTACGGCGACGTGCTTGACGACCATTCCGGGTCGGTTATGAGGTCATATTACGAGGACGACTTATCCTTGTCCGAAATCGCCGCAGGTCTGGGTATATCACGACAGGGAGTCAGGCATATTATCAAGCGAGCTGAGGAGCAGCTTGAATTCCTTGAATCGAAGCTTGGACTCGCCGAGCAATTCAAGAATATAGAGGACGCCGCAGAGGAGCTGAAAAAGATTGCAAACGAGCTTTCCGAAAGTGAGGACCTCGATTTGCAGTCTAAAGCGAGGGCGATTCTTCGCGCCACTGAAAAAATCGAAAGCAAAGATATATAAAATCCTAAATACACAGGAGGTTGATTTATGTTCGGCGGACTTACCGAAAAGTTAATCAACGCCTTCAAAAGATTCAGAAGCAAAGGTAAACTTATCGAAGCTGACGTAAAAGAAGGTATGAGAGAGGTTAAGCTGGCTTTGCTTGAAGCCGACGTTAACTTCAAGGTCGTCAAGGACTTTATAAAAAAGGTTACTGAAAGAGCGGTCGGAGCGCAGGTGCTTGAAAGCCTTCTTCCCGCTCAGCAGGTAGTTAAAATAGTACACGAGGAGCTTATTGAGCTTATGGGAGGAGAAACTCCCAAAATCAATATCAGCCCCAAGCCTCCCACGGTTATTATGATGGTGGGTCTTCAGGGCGCAGGTAAGACGACTCACGCAGGAAAAATTGCAAACATGTATAAGCACAAGGGCAAGAATCCTTTGCTTGTAGCCTGCGACGTTTACAGGCCTGCTGCAGTAGACCAGCTTAAAATCGTCGGTGAAAGCGTAGGCATTCCTGTGTTCAGCATGGGAACGAAAATTTCCCCTGTTGAAATTGCAAAAGCGGGTATTGAACACGCAAAGAAAAACGGCAACGATCTCGTTCTTATTGATACAGCAGGTCGCTTACACATAGACGAGGAGCTGATGGCAGAGCTTGTTAAAATCAAGGAAACCACCTCTCCTGCTGAAATCCTGCTCGTTGTCGACGCTATGACAGGTCAGGATGCGGTTAACGTTGCTAAAACCTTCAACGAAATGCTCGACATTACCGGTGTCGTTCTCACGAAGGTTGACGGCGATACACGAGGAGGCGCTGCTCTTTCCGTAAAATACATTACAGGAAAGCCCATTAAGTTTATAGGTACAGGCGAGAAGCTTGACGCAATAGAGCTGTTCCACCCCGACAGAATGGCATCGAGAATTCTTGGAATGGGTGATATACTGTCCCTTATTGAGAAGGCTGAGGCTGCATTTGACGAGAAAAACGCAAAAGAACTTGAGAAAAAGATGCGTGAGCAGACCTTTACTCTTGACGATTTCCTTGAGCAGATGGCAAGTCTTAAAAGAATGGGCAACCTTGATCAGCTTCTCGGTATGGTTCCCGGAATCAAGGCAAGTGCACTCAAGGATGCGCAGATAGATGAAAAGCAAATGGCGCACACCGAGGCTATTATTCTTTCTATGACGAAGAAAGAGCGTGAGCATCCCGAAATCATAAACGGCTCAAGAAGAAAAAGAATTGCTAACGGCTGCGGTCTTAACGTCGAAGATGTTAACAAGCTTTTAAAGCAATTCGAGCAAATGAAAAAAATGATGAAGCAGTTTTCCGGTAGCATGATGAGCAGAAAACGTGGAATTATGAACGGAATCAAGCTTCCCTTCTAACTCGGTGCAACTTTATTCGATAGACACAAAACAAAGCTAAAAAATTAAAATAAAAATAAAAAACATTTACTTTTTGGAGGAAAAAACAAATGGCAGTTAAAATCAGACTTAAGAGAATCGGTGCAAAGAAATCTCCCTTCTACCGTGTAGTAGTTGCTGACGAGAGATCCCCCCGCGACGGTAAGTTCATTGAAGAGATTGGTTACTATAACCCTCTTACCGATCCCGCAGATATCAAAATCGATTCTGAAAAGGCTAACAAGTGGCTTGCTAACGGCGCTCAGCCCACAGATACTGTAAGAGCTCTTTTGAAGAAAACCGAAATAATCAAGTAATTAAGTCGGAAGGATAGTTTCGTTTTGAAACAAGGTAAATCAATGGATCTCAAACAGATACTTACAGACATCGCACGCGCTATCGTTGATACTCCCGATGCTGTTATGGTAACAGAGACAGTTGACGGGGACAACATTGAATTCGTTCTTACCGTTGCGGAAGACGATACCGGTATGGTTATCGGTCGTCACGGTAGAATAGCCAAGGCTATCCGCCAGGTTATGAAGGCTGCTGCGAACACATGTGGTAAGCATGTAACTATCGAAATTCAATAAAATAGATTCCGGGCATTTTTATGCTCGGAATTTGTTTTTTATATAATATACATAATTATCGGCTTTTTATATTGTACAAAACATACTGTGTTTTATGACGAAAAACAAATAACAAAAAAGGAAACTTAAGCTTTGAAAAAATATATTATGGCTCTGGACCAGGGCACCACAAGCTCACGTTGTATACTCTTTGATAAGGATGGCAATATTGCAAGTCTTGTTCAGCGTGAATTCCCGCAAATATTCCCCTCAGAGGGGTGGGTTGAGCACGACCCCATGGTTATATGGTCAACACAGATAAGCGCCGCAACCGAAGCAGTTCTCAAGATAGGAGCGTCATGGGGTGAGATTTACGGAATAGGCATAACCAACCAGAGAGAAACGACAATCCTTTGGGACAAACACACAGGAGAGCCTGTTTACAACGCAATAGTTTGGCAATGCAGAAGAACTGCAAGGATTTGCGAGGAGCTTAAGGAAGCAGGATATTCCCATCTCATAAAGGGAAAGACCGGTTTGCTTATTGACCCTTATTTTTCAGCTACAAAAATCAAATGGATTCTTGACAACGTTGAAGGGGCAAGAGAAAAAGCAGAACGTGGCGATTTATGCTTCGGCACGATAGACACCTGGCTTATATGGAAGCTGACAGCGGGAAAGGTTCACGCCACCGACTACACTAATGCTTCGCGAACGATGCTTTATAACATTAAGGAGCTTGACTGGGACGAAGAGCTGCTTCGGATTTTTGATATTCCGAGGGCGATTTTACCTGAGGTGCGTCCCTCCTCTTCCCTGTTCGGTGTGACTGATAAGGGAATTCTCGGCTACGAGCTTCCTATTGGAGGAGTTGCAGGAGATCAGCAGGCGGCACTGTTCGGTCAATGCTGTTTTGGCAAGGGGGACATTAAAAACACATACGGTACAGGAGCGTTTATGCTAATGAACACCGGAGATGTTCCTTATATAACAGACGACGGACTTCTTACAACCATCGCCTGGGGCGTAGGTGATAAAGTAATTTATGCGCTCGAAGGCTCTGTATTCACCTGCGGGGCAGCTATTCAATGGTTGAGAGATGGTATGAAGCTTATAGAGTCGGCGCAGGACAGCGAATACTATGCAAGGAAGGTACCCGATTCGGGAGGCGTTATGGTCGTTCCCGCATTTCAAGGTCTTGGTGCGCCATGGTGGGACCCTTATGCCAGAGGAATCATAATAGGTATAACAAGAGCCACAAACAAATATCATATTATAAGGGCAACCCTTGAATCCTTGGCGTATCAAACGACCGACGTTATAAATCTTATGGAGGAATCTACGGGAATTAAAATCACCTCCCTCAAGGTTGACGGCGGCGCATCGGCGAACAACCTTCTTATGAGCTTCCAATCCGATATACTCGGAATACCGATTATCCGTCCCTCCTGCATAGAAACTACTGCCCTCGGCGCTGCTTACCTGTGTGGGCTTACTCTTGGGGTTTATAAGTCAATGGAGGATATAGCCATGGGCAAACGTATCGACTCCATAATAAACCCTGAAATGGACGATGGTTGGAGAGCAGAAAAGAAGGCAATATGGAAGAATGCAGTCAACCGCTGTCTTGGGTGGAAAGCTTAATCCTCTGTCACCCATATAAAAACGCATATTCAAGCCCGCAAAGACTCAAATCGCAGCGGGCTTGAATATAGAATTATAATGTCGAAAAAATTTAGACGCAAATTTATTAAATATTGTTGATTTTTATTTCGGTTTGTAGTATTATATAACAGTAAGATGCAGGTATAGTTTAGTGGTAGAGCTCCAGCTTCCCAAGCTGGCCGTGCGGGTTCGATTCCCGTTACCTGCTCCAAAACAACCAAAGCAACCCTTTGGTTGTTTTTTAAGATATGATCGCAAATTATGTCACAAGGCGGTTAATTTATTCGAAATATCCGAATAAAAGCAAAAAGTAGCACCCACAAGAAGCATTATCTTCTCGCATTCAACCTTATTGGCTGCGCTACTTTGCTAATAGTGCATCACTAAATTTTTGAAAAGTCAATAGATGGCGTAATTGAATGCCTCTTTACTTTCTTTTTCCCGGGTCACAAAAACAAAAAGAAAAAAGAGAGCTAAAAAACGCCCTCTTTTGTCGGGAGTGCGTGGCGTGAGGCGAACACGTGAGCCTGGTGTAACATTGACCCGCATGGGGCAAATTACGAATCGTATTGCGAAGCAATACATTGATTCGAAATCCCAGGTCACGAAAACAAAAAGAAAAAAGAGAGCTAAAATGGCCCTCTTTTGTCGGGAGTGCGTGGCGTGAGGCGAACACGTGAGCCTGGTGCAACATTGACCCGCACGGGGCAAATTACGAATCGTATTGCGAAGCAATACATTGATTCATAATCCCAGGTCACTAAAAACAAAAGAAAAAAAGAGAGCTAAAAACGCCCTCTTTTATCGGGAGTGCGTGGCGTGAGGCGAACACGTGAGCCTGGTGCAACATTGACCCGCATGGGGCAAATTACGAATCGTATTGCGAAGCAATACATTGATTCGAAATCCCGGGTCACGAAAACAAAAGAAAAAAAGAGAGCTAAAAACGCCCTCTTTTGTCGGGAGTGCGTGGCGTGAGGCGAACACGTGACCCTGGTGCAACATTGCCCCTTTGCGGGGCAAATTACGAATCGTATTGCGAAGCAATACATTGATTCGAAATCCCAGGTCACT